>JAERSH010000018.1 GCA_016845785.1 Fidelibacterota bacterium | reverse complement strand
AAATTTAATCAGAATTTCACCCAAATCATTTGGCAATGGATTGATCCACCGCAAGTGAACATGACTGACTTTTTTTCCATCCGCTTGGAGTGCTTCTGCCGCGGAACGACAGGCACCTTTTGTGCCACCCCAACTTAAGATGAACAATTCGCCACTGGGTTCCCCGAAAATCTCTGTGGGGTCAAATTCATTGGCAATGGATTCCACTTTTTTGGCCCGCGTCTCAACCATATAATGATGGTTATCCGCATCGTAACTCACGTTGCCGGTAAGATCTTCTTTTTCAATACCACCGATGCGATGTTCCAACCCTGCCGTCCCCGGAATGGCCCAAGGTCTGGCCATTGTTTTTTCATCTCTGGCATAGGCCAAAAATTGGCCATCGGCTACATTAGAATCATCAGCAAAAGTCACATCAAAGTCCGGGAGGTCTTTCATGTTGGGTAATTGCCATGGTTCAGATCCATTGGCCAGATAACCATCCGTTAGAAGCATCACCGGCGTCATATATTTCACAGCAATTCGGCACGCTTCGTAAGCTACATAAAAACAGTCTCCAGGGGTAGATGACGCCAATACAGGCATTGGAGCTTCCCCATTTCGGCCATACATGGCCTGCATCAAATCTGATTGCTCGGTTTTTGTTGGTAGTCCCGTACTGGGACCACCTCGCTGCACATTGATTACAACCAATGGTAATTCAGCTATTACCGCCAATCCCATAGCTTCACACTTCAGTGCAATACCAGGGCCTGAAGTTGCCGTAACACCTAGATTCCCCGTAAATGAGGCTCCAATGGCAGCAGTTACACCGGCAATTTCATCTTCCGCTTGAAATGTTTTTATTCCCAAATGCTTCCATGCAGATAGGGTATGTAAAATATCACTGGCCGGCGTAATGGGATAGCCACCATAAAACAGGCCTATTTTTGATCTTTCTGCTGCAGCTGCAAGCCCCATTGACAATGCGTGATTTCCAACAACATTTCGGTATTTCCCAGAGGGCAAGTTGGCTTTATCAACTGTATATCTTGTGGTAAAGATTTCAGTTGTATCACCATAATTATATCCTGCATCCATCGCTCGAATATTGGCTTCAATTATATCCGGTTTTTTCGCAAACTTCACTTTTAGCCAATCTTGGGTCTGCTCCATGGGACGGTCATAAATCCAGAACAATAAGCCCAAGGCAAAAAAGTTTTTTGTCCGTTCAATGGTCTTTGGAGGCAAGCCTAAATCTTCATTGGCCAATGCCACCATCTTCCCCATTTCGACAGAATACAATGTGTAGTAGTCATCTAGAGTTTTGTCTTCTATGGGGTTAGTTTCATAACCAGCAAGCTTCAGGTTCTTGGGTGTAAATGCATTGGCATTACAAATGATGATACCGCCCGGTGCTATGTCCTTTTGATGCACTTTTAATGCAGCCGGGTTCATGGCCACCAGTACATCCGGTTTATCACCGGGAGTGTGAATATCCTTCGAACTAAATTTAATTTGAAATGCACTAACACCGGCCAAAGACCCGGCAGGTGCACGAATTTCTGCTGGGAAGTCGGGCAAGGTGCTTAAATCATTACCCACAATGGCAGTGGTTTCGGTAAATCGGCCACCGGTGAGCTGCATTCCGTCCCCGGAATCTCCGGCAAATCGAATGACAACTTCATCCACCTGTTTCGTGGTCTTACTCATGAAATTTCCTTAATAAAATTGTGTAAATATTCTGCGGGGAAGTGTTTATATATCCGCTGGGTTGGATCTATGATTGCTTTCTGAATTATGATCGTACATTATTTTCGGCTATTTGCCAAACCACAATCTACTGTCCTGAATAAACGCAAATCAATGGATTGGTGAGGATTTTTTTTATTCGTTCAGAACCGATTTAGAATCCTCATTTTATGTAATTAAATTGAGCCCATGACATCTTTCGATAAGATCAAATTAACGCACTATTCTCACGGTTCCGGCTGAGCCTGCAAGATTGGTCCTGAGGACTTAGCCCAGGTACTGGGTGATCTTGAAACTGTGCACCAAGATAATGTGATTGTCGGATTCAATGGATCTGATGATGCTGCCGTGGTACGCCTAGAGGACGGTCAACTCATCGTTCAGACGGTGGATTTCTTTACACCCATCGTAGATGATCCTTACCAGTTTGGCCAAATCGCCGCTGCAAATTCATTATCGGATATCTATGCCATGGGTGCTACACCGCGATTTGCTTTAAATATCGTGGGATTTCCAATAAAAGAATTACCAAAAGAAGTTCTTACAGAAATTCTTCGGGGTGGAACAGAAAAAGCAAAAGAGGCTGGGATTCCAATTGTAGGGGGCCATTCTATTGATGATAATGAGCCAAAATACGGATTGGTGGTCACCGGTGAAGTAAATGAAAATAAATTAATTAAAAACGCCGGAGCCCAAACAGGTGATGCCCTTGTGTTGACAAAGCCACTGGGAACGGGCATTATTTCCACTGCTATTAAACGGGAATTGGCGCCTGATTCCATAATTAAGGAAGCTGTGAACTGCATGGCCACCCTAAATGCGTCGGCCTCAAAATTGATGTGTGATTTTGATGTCCATGCCGCCACTGATGTAACTGGTTTTGGGCTTTTAGGTCATCTGACAGAGATGTGCATGGCCAGCAATATTTCTGCAACTATTGAATTTGAAAACCTTCCTTTTCTTAGTAATGTATATCAGCTAGCAACAGATGGAATCATTCCAGGTGGAACTGAACGAAACTTGGATTATGCATCAAAATTTGTTTCATTTAATGCTTCAATTTCAAAGACCCAAAAATACATGCTTGCAGATGCGCAAACATCAGGAGGATTGCTGGTTGCCCTCCCCAAAAATCAAGCGGACAAATATGCACAAAAATGTGTCGATGCTAATGGACTCGAAGCAAAAATAATCGGCCATTTTACCCCGAAGAAAAATTCTGATATAATCGTTTCGTAGGAGGCACCGATCAGTGTTCACTACTGTGAATATTAAATAAAACACATTTAAATACGATTAAATATGTCGTATTTATTTCTTGGAGTGCATTTTTCAAGTGGGGTAAATTCCTAGGCTGGAGAAAAACCAATGCTAAAGATTACACGCAAAGTCGAATACGCATTGATCGCCTTGCGCCATATGCAATCCAAAAATGTGGATGAATTGACCAGTACAAAGGAGATCGCGAACCAATATGGTATCCCCCAACAATTGTTGGCTAAAACATTACAACAAATGGCCCGGGATAGAATCCTAGAAGCCGTTCAAGGTCCTGCAGGTGGTTATCGTATCCTCGCCAAACTCGACCGTATTTCCCTTAAAGATTTTTTTGAAAAGCTCGAAGGCCCCTTGGGCATGATGGATTGTTATTTTGAATCAGATTGCATCCAAATCAGCGCCTGTAATATTCGCGTTCCCATCCAGCGCATTAACGACAATTTGCGAAATATGTTTACCCAAATGACCCTTCAGGAGGTGACCCAATAATGGCTCAAGTGAAAGAATCTGAAGTCATCGAAATATTAAAACAATGCTATGATCCGGAACTCCCAGTGGATCTTTGGAATCTGGGATTGATTTACAATATCCAGATTCAGGAATCCTATGATGAAACCAGATCCGATGTAAATATTGTTATGTCTCTCACCACACCCGGTTGCACCATGGGACAGCAAATGGCACAAGATATTAAAAATAAATTGGAAGCCCTGGATGCAGTAAACCAAGCATTTGTGGAAGTGACATTCGATCCACCCTGGAATCCAGAGATGATTTCAGCTGAAGCAAGAGAAAAACTGGGCGTGGGCGTTTCAAGTCCACAAGAACGGCAAGAACCCAAAATTAATATGGAGTGGGAATAATGGAAAATCAAACTGATACCCAAGAAATTTTTGACGCCGGCATTTCTCTGTCAGCACCCGCAGCAGAACGGCTATCCGCCGTTATGGAAGCAGAGGGGAAAAAAGGTTTTGGCCTCCGGATGGAAGTAACAGAAGGTGGCTGTTCCGGCATGAATTACGATATGTCCTTCGAAAAGGAACAAAAAGAATTCGACAAAGTTTTTGAAAGCCAAGGCATGAAGATATTTTGTGACTTGAAAAGCTATCTTTATCTCAAAGGAATCGAAGTTGACTTTTCCAGTGATATCCTTAATGGTGGATTCAAAATCAAGAATCCAAATGCTGAAAGAACCTGTGGCTGTGGAACGAGTTTCTCTGTTTAACAATTAGTGCAATAACAGCTCAACAATGGATAAAAACCAACAAATCATCGATTCGGCGATCAGCCAGGAATACGAATACGGTTTCACCACCGATATTGAGCAGGAAACCATACCGCCCGGATTGAATGAAGATGTAATTCGATTAATCTCATCCAAAAAAGATGAGCCGGAATGGCTATTGGATTGGCGCTTGAAAGCCTACAACCAATGGTTGAAAATGGATGAACCGAACTGGTCCAAATTGAATTATCCAAACATCGATTTTCAGGCCATCTCCTATTATGCAGCTCCGAAAGAAAAAGAAAAATTAAAAAGCCTGGATGAGGTGGATCCGGAGTTATTGGACACCTATAATAAATTAGGCATACCGCTAGAAGAACAAAAAATGTTGGCCAATGTAGCTGTGGATGCTGTTTTTGATAGTGTATCCGTTACCACCACTTTTAAAGAAGAATTGGAAAAACATGGTGTTATCTTTTGCTCCTTTTCTGAAGCGGTTCACAGCCATCCCGACATTATAAAAAAATATCTGGGTAGTGTGGTCCCCACGACAGACAATTATTTTGCAGCACTCAATTCTGCTGTTTTTAGCGATGGTAGCTTCGTTTACATCCCCAAAGGGGTTCGCTGCCCCATGGAATTATCTACTTATTTCCGGATCAACGCTGCCAATACAGGGCAATTCGAACGCACGTTAATTATCGCCGATGAAGGCAGTCATGTGAGTTATCTGGAAGGATGCACTGCACCCATGCGGGATGAGAATCAACTCCACGCCGCCGTAGTGGAACTGGTAGCTCATCAAGATGCAGAAATCAAATATTCCACCGTTCAAAATTGGTATCCCGGTGATCCAAAAACAGGCAAAGGCGGTATCTATAATTTCGTGACGAAACGAGGAACCTGCCTTGAAGTCAATTCAAAAATTTCCTGGACCCAAGTGGAGACGGGGTCCGCTCTTACCTGGAAATACCCCAGCTGCATTTTGAAAGGGGATAATTCTATTGGTGAATTTTACTCCGTAGCTCTCTCCAATAATTTTCAACAGGCAGATACAGGAACAAAGATGATTCACTTGGGGAAGAATACCAAAAGTACCATTATCTCTAAAGGTATCTCCGCAGGGAGGGGGCAGAATACCTACCGAGGGGGCGTCAAGATTATGAAAGGTGCTGAGAATGCCCGGAATTATTCCCAATGTGACTCCATATTGATCGGTGGTGAATGCGGGGCTCATACCTTTCCCTACATTGATGTAAGAAATCCTTCAGCTCAGATGGAACATGAAGCCTCTACATCAAGGATTGGCGAAGATCAATTGTTCTATTGTAATCAGCGAGGTATCTCCACTGAAGATGCAGTCTCCATGATCGTAAACGGATTCTGCAAAGAGGTCTTTAACGAACTCCCAATGGAATTTGCGGTTGAGGCACAGAAATTGATGGAAGTCAGCCTCGAAGGGGCCGTCGGTTAAAATCGGATTGTTGGATTTTTGGAATAGTGGAGTATTGATATGAGTCATTATACAAAAAGAAAAAATATCAACCGTGGATACATGAAATTGGAAGTCTGGCAGAAATCCATTGAACTATTAAAATTGATACACTCACTGGTTGATCCAAAAAAATCCAATTTTAAAATGACTGCACAAATTATGGATTCTGCCCAATCCGTTTCATCAAACATTGCTGAAGGATATTGTCGAAGACATTTAAATGAATATATCCAATATTGTTATATCGCGTTAGGGTCTTTAGGGGAAACGCTAACTCGTTCAATTGGGTTTAAAGAAATAAACGCAATAACGGATAATAATTTTGAGGCTATAGATACACTCCATTATGAAGTTGAAAATAAACTACTGGGACTTATTAAGTCACTTGAAGAAAAAAGAGATAAGAAAGAGTGGGATGATCGAATTCGTGAACCGGAGTCAGGTTATTCCTCCAACACTCCATAAATCCATTACTCCAATTATTATATGCTTAAGATAGAAAACCTACACGCCGGCGTGGACGGCAAACAAATTCTTAATGGGATATCCCTTACGGTAAATCCGGGAGAGCTCCATGCCATCATGGGTCGGAATGGCTCCGGGAAAAGTACACTGGCAAATGTCATCACAGGCCGGGACAATTATGAGGTTACATCAGGCTCCGTTACTTATAATGGCATTGACCTCTTGGATATGTCGCCGGAAGACCGTGCGTTGTCTGGTGTCTTTATGTCTTTTCAATATCCTGTGGTGATCCCAGGGGTGAATAATACATATTTCCTACGGGCGGCTTTGAATGCTAAACTAAAACACCAGGGTTTGAAAGAAATCAATGCTGCAGACTTCATGCGCTTAATTCGTGAGAAACTAAAACTCGTCAACATGGATGAAAAGTATTTGAGCCGTGCAGTGAATGACGGATTTTCCGGAGGTGAAAAAAAGCGGAATGAAATCCTCCAAATGCTTACCCTTGAACCGGCACTTTCCATCTTAGATGAAACTGACTCAGGCTTGGATATCGATGCACTCAAAATTGTGGCTGAAGGTGTGAATAATTTTAGAAATAGTGAACGATCATTTGTAGCCATCACCCACTATCAACGTCTATTGGACTATATGAAACCCGATCACATCCATGTATTGATTGATGGAAAAATTGTGAAGTCAGGCGACATGACATTGGCACACCAATTGGAAGAAAAAGGATATTCTTGGCTCGAATCATGACCCAATTCAAGCAACAGTTTGATGCACTTCTGGATTACTGGCCTGATGAAGATTCAGACCTAAGAGCGGTTCGAAACAATGCTTTTGATCGCTTTAATGAATTGGGGATCCCCAATAAAAAGTGGGAAGAATGGCAATTCACCGATTTTTCTAATCTCAATAAATCAAACTTTAGACTCTCATGGGCGGAAGATCTCCCAAATTTACCAGATAAAATCCCGGGACGTATCCCCAACACCCATCTCATTTTAATGATAAACGGACACTATCAATCGCAATTGTCTGACTTACCTAATGGCATCACCGTTTCCACCGGCGTGGATCATTTCAATGCCAATCCCGAAGATTATCATATGAATGGAAATCCATTCTTAGCATTGAATACATCCATGATGAATTCCGGTGTCCCCATCATTGTTGAGCCGAATGTAGTCATTGAAAAGCCCATTCAAATCATCTATCTCATGACGGATTTTTCTGAACCACTCATGAATCATCCTCGCTTTCATTTTGAAATGGGTGCCAATGCTCAAGCCACCATTGTCGAGCATTACATCGGCCATTCGAACATTCCCCATTTTGTGAATTCAGTTTCAAAAGTCAAAGTAGGTGATAATGCGCACTTATCCCACATCCGCATTTTAGAAACGGATGATCATGCCATTTATACTGCATCTACTGATTATAGTTTGAGCAAGGATGCCCGTTTAACAACCACCTCTCTTTCTTTCGGCGGTCATACATTTCGCCACGATATTAAACTTTCCTTTAATGGCCCCGGCGCTGAGGCCACATTAAATGGGCTCTCCCTAACGGAAAATGCCCAGCACCACGATCAGCATGTTGTGGTGGATCATGGCAATGATGCCTGCCAGAGCCATCAATTATTTAAGTATATTTTATCGGATAAATCTTCCGGTGTCTTCAATGGGAAAGTCGTGGTGCGGGAACATACCAAGCAGACCAATGCGGATCAGTCCAATAAAAATTTATTATTAAGTCCAACCGCTCTTATGAACGCTAATCCTCAATTAGAAATTTATGCGGAGGATGTGAAATGCGCCCATGGCTCTACTACAGGACAAATCGATCCGGAGGCACTTTTCTATCTCCGCTCAAGGGGAATCAGCAAACAAAAAGCCATCGAACTTATTATAGGTGGCTTTGCAAAAGAAATCATCGATTCGGTGGATAATGATGATGTGAAATCATATATCAATGATCATGTTACCGATTGGTTAGAAGGTACCATGCACCATGGCTGATATTCAAAATACATTGGATGCTATTCGGGATGAATTCTCCCTTTTTTCCGACCCCCGAGATAAATATGTGTATCTGGTTGATTTGGCAAAAGATACTTCGGGACTTTCAGATGAAGAGCGAATTGAAGAAAACCGCATCCATGGGTGTACCTCTCAGGCGTGGGTGGTGAAAGAAGAATCCAATGGTACATATTCATTTCGCACCGATTCGGACGCTATGATTGTGAAAGGACTTTTGTCATTGATTGAGCGGTCATTTAATGGACACACCAAAGCAGAAATTTTAGATGTGGATGGGGGACAATTTTTGGAATCGGTGGGATTGGGCCGAGCCATCAGCAGTCAGCGAACCAATGGGTTTAGCAGTGCCATTCATAAAATTCAAACAGAATTACTGGATTAAAAATGTATTCAGATATTGATGAACAAGTTGTTGTCGAGCGGGATTGCGAGGCCACCCTCATTCCATTCGGCAATAAGATTACTTTAAAAAAAGGTGAAGAAGGCCACATTACCCAAGCTTTGGGTGGTAGTTACACGGTTATGATTCGCGGCAACCTTGTACGGATTGAAGGCAAGGATGCAGATGCCATTGGTAAAATTCCTGAAATTCAGCCATGGCTAGAAGAAACAGAAACGGATGGTCGCGCCAATGAAAAAGCCGTATGGGAAGCCATGAAAACCTGCTACGATCCTGAAATTCCGGTCAATGTAGTTGATCTTGGATTAATATATTCCTGCAAACTGATTGATAATGAAAAATCCGGTTCCAACGTGGAAGTTAAGATGACTCTCACGGCTCCCGGCTGCGGTATGGGTGATATGATTGCAAGCGAAGTGAAGCAAAAAATCGAAGGAATTCCCGGGACGGCTGAGGTTAAAGTGGAATTGGTTTGGGATCCACCATGGGATCGAGCCATGATTAATGAATCGGCCCGACTTCAATTGGGCATGCTTTAGTGCTGGATGTAAATAAAATTCGTGGGGACTTCCCCATTTATCATTCAGATAGGCTATTTGTTTACCTGGATTCAGCTTCCACGACTCAAAAACCACAAGTGGTCATTGATGCAGTCAGTGGATACTATAGTGCTTATGCAGCCAATATCCATCGGGCGCTTTATGAAATCGGTGATCGAGCGACGGATGCCTACGAACAGGTTCGAATTAAGGTAAAACAATTTTTAAATGTACCAGAAACCCATTCGGTTATTTTCACCAAAAGTACGACCGAATCTTTAAATCTGGTGGCCTATGCTTGGGGATTGAAAAATCTCTGCCAACATGATGCTGTGTTGGTTTCTGAAATGGAGCACCACAGTAACTTGGTCCCTTGGCAGTTGATTGCTGAAAAAATGGGCGCATCCCTAAAATTTATTCCCCTTTCTGATAATGGCACATTAAATATTTCTCATATAGATGCCCTTATTTCTTCCAATACAAAATTGGTCAGTATAGGACATCAATCCAATGTATTTGGTACGGTGAATCCGGTAAAGGAAATTATTGCTGCCGCAAAAAATGTCGGCGCAGTTACGGTTCTGGATGGTGCCCAGGCCGTCCCCCACATGACGGTAGATATCACTGATTTGGATTGCGACTTTTATGCTTTCTCCGGTCATAAAATGGTGGGACCCACAGGCGTCGGCGTTCTCATCGGGCGAACAGAATTATTGGAAGCCATGGATCCATTCATGGGCGGTGGTGAAATGATTAATACAGTCACGATGGAAAAATCCACATGGAATGACGTGCCATGGAAATTTGAAGCAGGGACACCCAACATTGCTCAAGTGATCGGACTGGGTGCCGCCATTGATTATTTGCAATCGGTTGGGATGAATGCTATTCATGACCAAGAACAATCTTTACTCAATTATGGATTGGACGTTTTATCTCAAGTCAAAGGCCTCACGCTTTATGGCAATGCGGATGACCGTGGGGCTGTGATTCCATTTAATGTGGACAATGTTCACACCCACGATTTAGCTAAATTTTTAGACACGGACGGCATTTGTATCCGCGCAGGACACCATTGTGCCCAACCCATCATGGATCATTTGGGCATATCTGCTACAGCGAGGGCCAGTTTTTACCTATACAATGACAAAAATGATATTGACCTATTGGCAGAAAGTATTGAAAAAACGGCCCGCATTTTCAATTGATTCCTGCTTACTTTTACCCCACAGACTAAAAGTCCTTAAAGGAGTTTGATTATGAGTGAAAATGGAAATGAACCCAAAAAATATAAATATCTCGTTACCATGCGCTGGTATGTAGAGACGGATGAAGAACTGGTGGCCGGTGCATCTGAAACGGATGAGAAACTGCTGAATATTGTCCGTCATCGCAAGGATGGTTCCAGTAGTTGCGGCTCTTGTCCCACGCGAAATCAAGAGGGATACGGCATTTTGGATTACCACCATTTTATGGGTGACAACAAATCGGTTTATATGTCCACGGAGCAGATTAAGGATTAGATGGAAACCATTTACTTAAACGATTTTCTGGATGGTGAAATCCTTCGGGAAAAAGTATTCAGAGAAAAAGTGGCAGCGGTGGATTGGTCTCAATATGCGGATAAGCGTGTCCTGATCAAAGGGTGCTCAGAAGTCCCCATCCCCACTTGGGCCTATTTGATTTTAACGGCGGAATTGGCTCAATTCGTTAAGCGAATTTATTTTGGGGAATTGCGTTCTGCTGTGAAAATTTTTGTAAAAGAATAAAGATTCGGATTTAATCTATGAGTGAACGCGTCAGTTGGGAAGAATATTTTATGAACATCGCACGGGAAGTGGCCACTCGATCCACCTGTGATCGGAAGCATGTGGGCGCCGTGATCGTCCGGGGGAAAACAATCTTAGCTACGGGGTATAACGGTTCCATTCGCGGATTGGCCCATTGCGATGATGCGGGCCATGAAATGGAAAATACCCATTGTGTCCGGACCATCCATGCTGAGGCCAATGCCATCGTTCAGTCCGCTCGACACGGTGTTCGACTAGAAGATAGTGAAATTTACGTAACGGCCTCCCCTTGCTATGACTGTTTCAAAATGATCGCAAACGCCGGCATCAATAAAATTTATTTTGGTGAATTCTACCGAGACGATCGCATTATGGCTCACGCCAAAGAATTGGGGATTGAATTGGTGGATTTATCAAAATAAAAAGTCCCCATTAATTTTTATCATAAAAAAAGCCCCTCAATGTTCGAGGGGCTTTTTCATTTTATCTATTGGGTAAAGTTATGATTGGAAAAAGTAATTCAGCTTCACAAACAGGGACTTGGCTTTTGAATTATACCACTGTCCCGCCGAGGATGAATAATAATTATTGTCATTTAAATTATACACCACGTAGAGTAGACTCCCAGGAGAATACTCCCAGCGAAAAACGAATGTCCCCACCTGGTTATCGATTTTGAAATCCTTGTCCCCCGAATAATTATATGGTTCAACTTTATTGGTCTTTTCTTCCACCAATCGGTTATATGTCACATAATCCATGTCAATTTTGAATGGCTGGTAAAACGCCTCAAAAGTCATGGTGGGTGAAAAGGTCCAATTCAGGCGGAAATTCATATTATTCATTTTTTGTTCTGTAGTGGCATAGATGATATTCGTACGGACAGAATCCTCTTCAATGCCAACCCATTGCATGGCACTGGGATGATCTCCTAAATGATTAAATATAGTGAAATTAATATAATCAGTTGGTCTAAACATCATCATCAAATTATAGCTATGACCCCATCCACGGACTTTCCCATGGTCATATTGGATGCTGGGTCGCAGTATGATTCGCTTACGGCGATCCGTGGAAATGCCCACTTCATAAGATTGCCTGGCTTCATCCTTTATAAGTACCGCTCTCGAATCCCGAAACAAATCATCATCCTCATACACTTCCGGATCGAGTGAAATCTCCCAATCAAAACTCCAGTAATTTTTAAATACATTCTCTTGATCTATATTGATGTCTTTTCCGGTAATATAACCGTCATTATTTCCACGGGCGCCCAATCGGAGTGAAAGCGATTGGTTCAAGAATATACCTTTGGGCACGTCTCTCCTGATGCGGCCACGTAAACCCCAATCCCAATTATTATTTCGCCGCATGAACCCCATATCGTTCACATCAAAGTTTTTATCTGAATAGCCACCCCAAGTCATGAGCTCCCACCAAACCGGATCTCGGTAACTTAAGCTAAATCGACCTCCCATCCCCGGATCACCATGTGACCTTGAATGGGCAACCTGCCCATTAAATTGGAGTTTATTGTCCTTGAATTTCATCCGCCAATCCATATTAAAAGCACTGGATGGATCACCGCTCTGACGCCGCAGATCTGTGGCCATAAATCCAATGGTGGATACATCATTAATGATAGGCTGCTCTACTCGGCCAATAAAATAATTGGTATAAGGTTCAATTAAAAAACGATCCCGAATGGTTTGTCCATTTTCATCATATTCCCATGTACCATATTCCTCATTGGTGACCGTTTCAATAATGCCATAACGAAGCCCCGAAGCCGTTTCACCCATAATTTTTGCTGCACCTAATATGGTGGTGGCATCGGGCCGATCCACGATGGATCCTTTATCCGGTCGAAGAAAACCGGGCCGTTGTCCAATCCGCCGGGAATGAAACAGGTTTAAACGGCTCTTGAAAAAGGCTGCCCCTTCTACAAAAAATGGACGCCGTTCATTTAGTCTAGTTTCAAAAGCAGACAGATTCAGCACCGATGGATCTGCCTCTACTTGACCAAAATCAGGGTTAAACGTCATATTCATTGTGGAGTTGGAGGACAATGTATATTGAGCATCTAATCCATAATTGGCGGTTCTTTCTGTGGATCCATTTTTGGTTTGGCCACCTAATAAGTAGGGCATGAGTTCTAATTGATTTGGTTGAGGAATACCGCTAATCCCTTTTAATATACCAAAGTGGGGGACGATTCCTCTGGATCCTAGGGCACGTCCTGGCCAATGGATTTCTTCTTGATTGCTATAATAACCGCGCTGAAATGATGCGCCCCATTCCTGAATTTCATCTTTACTATATTGAAAAATATTGAATGGGATTCGAATTTCTGCAGACCATCCTTCATGGTGACGGGTGACTTTACTCTCCCATACCGCATTCCAGGTGTTATCAAATCCGTCATACCCATCTCCTGAGATAACCACATCTACTTGAACTTCTGCTGCATTGACCGCAAACCAATACCCTGTTTTATCATCATTTCTAGAATCAATCCCAATTCCTACCCAGTCAGAATTGAAATCAAACCCTGTCATCCAATCATCGCGTCGTGAAAGTCTCCCCATAATTTTTTCCGGTTTGGGGTCATAATTATTAAAGGAGATATATAAATATTCATCATCATAAAGAACACGGGTTTCAGTTTGAACGGACGGCGCTTCAAGATTATATGGCTCATGCTGAACAAATTCATTAATGAGTTTTGCTTCTGCCCATACAGGATCATCAATCACACCGTCAATCACCGGGGGTGTCTGAGTCCGCGTGGCCATAGCCACTTTATATTTTAATTGTGTAAAGTCCTTGACTATCCCTCTTTTTGTTGATGAAGGGGCCCCCGCCAATATTGTGATATAGATTAAAAAAGCAATGGTGAATTTTTTCATGAACCAGTTCAATTAATGTGTAAAAAAGTCAAAAAATTTACAACTTGTTCATCCTTCCATTCAATTTATATTCATTATTTTTCTGAAATAAATTGAGTGATAGCCTGCTTCAAATTCGCCAGTTTTACCACATGATTTGCATGACCATTATCAGCCAGCCATGCTGTTTTTTGAAAGGCTTTTGACACAGGATGTCCCACATATTGTTCCACCACCCTTTTACCTGAAAAACCAATATTCCCCGCACCTGATTCAAAAAGTCGAATTCCCCTTGAACCATAACCAATGGCAACACCGCCTAAAGTCGGATCTGAGATGATCGTAATTACTTTTAGCCCTTCCCGTTCAACGCGACTGATAGCCAATTGGGCTTTGGGGATGCTCACCATGGATGAACAGCCTGTGTGCATACGTGCGCCCCCGCCAGCGGCTTGTATAATCATGGGGACTTTTTTCTCAATGGCAATCTCCGCCGCTCGCCAGATTTTTTCGCCTGTGCTCATGCAAAATGATCCCCCAAGAAAACCAAAATCATTGGCGCAAAACACCACATCTTTTTCATCTACCTTACCATCGCCAGTGATCATGGCAGAAGGAAGCCCGGTTTTCTCCCGTTCCTCTTTCAGTTTGTCTGCATATCCCGGAAAATTCAATATATCCTTATCCAGGACAGTTGCTGTTTTTTCATGTTCAATAAATGTATTTTTATCCAAAAGTAAATCAATATAATCCCATGCAGAAAGGCGGGTATAACGATGGCCGCAAACATCACATACAAAATCCTTATCGTATAAATGGTCAAAGGATACTGGATCAAAAACCCTTTTCCCCATATCATCTTTACATCCTTTATGCCGTGGGATAAATCCATTGGGAGACGGTGTAGGGATCCGTGATTTGGGTGACCTATCAATTGAGTCTCCCTCATCCCATTGGCCCATCTTCGCCCACCGATTCACCCTGTTTTCAAACACATTCGATGGGGACATATCCTTCATAAATGAAATATGTTTTTCCAATACGTCTTCTGCGGCGGCAATGGCTTCTCTTTTGTATCGGTGTGCCGGTCCATGAGATTCAGGAATCAATTCATCCACGATGCCATTATCAAACCCTTCTTTGGATGTGATCTGACTGATTTCTGCTGCTTCGTTTGCATGGTGACGGTCATGGTATAAAATAGAAGAACAGGCTTCTGGGGAAATGACAAGGTAGGTGGAATTTTCCATGGCCAAAGTCACATCTGTCCCCGTGAGGGCAATGGCGCCGCCGCTGCAACCGCGATTGATAATGACAGAAATGGTTGGCATTGGTGTTTCCACCAAAGCTTGAATCGTCCCCCCGATCTTCCAAGCAATTCCCCCCGCTTCTGATTCTTCTGTGGGGTCGGCCCCTGGTGTGTCCACAAAAATGACGATGATCCGATTTTCTGCATTGGCAATAGAAACACCTTCAATAGCCTTTTCATAGCTCACCGGTGTGGGCATGCCATGATTCCATTTTTCCAACTCTGTAGGATCGGTGGCGATCTTTTGGAATTGTCTATAATCAGAAGTAGGTCCACTTTGCTGACCAATAAGCAATAGGGGAATCCCTTTGAATGATGCACGGTGGACTTGGATCAGACATGCACCAAATGTATCTGACTTAAGGTCTTCTTCTACATCATCAAAAAGTGATAAATAGTCTAAATATTTGGGCCGCTCCGGATGGAAAGACAGTTGATATTTTTCATATTCGGTGAGGGATTCAATGAAATCAACATCGAAGTTTTCGACACCTTTCTCGAAGGGAAAATAGAAATGATTATTATTGGCCATGACGGCGGTATCAGTTAAATGCGATCGGCCACCAACTCCGCAATATCGTACACTTCCATCGTTTCATCCTGACCTGTGACCTTGCGGGCATCCTCCATCATAATCATGCAAAAATTACAGGATGTGGCCACTTTTTTTGCACCCGTTTCGATGGCCTCTTCAAATCGTTCCACATTGATTCGTTTACCCGTATTGATCTCGTACCACATGTTACCGCCTCCGGCGCCACAACAAAAACTTTCTTCTTTACTCCGGGGCATTTCTACCACATTCGCATCTTCACCCATAACGGATTCAAGTACATCTCGCGGTGCATCGTACTCTCCATGGTGCCGCCCCACATAACAGGCATCATGAAAAGTCACATCTTCTTCTAATGATTTATCGGGACTAATCTTTCCTTCTTTAATCATGTCTGCAATGAATTCAGAATGGTGAACCACTTCCAATTCCATTCCGATTTCACCATAATCATTTTTCAATGTGGTGAGGCAATGGGGACATTGTGTGACGACTTTTTTAACATCGTATTTTTCAAAATTTTCCATATTCTGCATGGCTTGCATCTGAAAAAGATATTCATTCCCAATTCGTCGCGCCGAATCCCCAGTACAGGTTTCTTCATTCCCTAGAATGGCATAATCCACTCCCGCTTCATTCATAATTTTGGCTACGGAACGTGAAATGTCTTTGCCGCGGTCATCGTAAGCACCGGAACAGCCCGCCCAGTATAAATATTCGGCAGAACCCTTTTCGCGCATTTTAGGGACATCCATCCCTTCCGTCCACTTTTCACGATCCATGGGCGACATACCCCAAGGATTTCCATAATTCTCAATTTTGTCAAACACCTCCATGGCATCCCGGGGGAAATTGCTTTCCATGAGGACCAAGTCTTGACGCATGCGCAGAATATCCACCATGGGCTCATTCCCCACCGGACATGCTTCAATGCAAAATCCGCATGTGGTGCAGGACCATGCCGCCTCTTCTGACAGCATCCATTTGGAGAGACTATCTAAACTATCTGCACCTTCAGAAAATTCCTTTAGGTGTTCATTGAAATAATATCGCTTATTGATCTCGATAGCGGCGGGAGACAATTCCTTCCCTGTTTGATAGGCAGGGCATCCATCCTGACATCGATTGCACATGATGCATGCATAGGCGTCCAGTAATTCTTTTTGAGGAAGATGTTCCACTTTCGCTGCACCAAATTGTTCCGCATCCTCATCTTCCAAATCCATGATTTCTAAAGTGGAAGGTGAACGTCGCTCGATCTGGGCCATATAATTCAATGGTCCCATAAATAAATGGGCATGTTTTGAATAGGGGAAATAAGGCATAAATCCGAGGATGAGTCCTAAGGCCATCCACCAGCCTAAATGTTCGCCAAATACGAGTGCATCGGGTGATAACCCCGCCCAAGCGGCGGATAACAGCGTGGCGCCTGGTTGACTCCAATCGGCCCCATGAATGGCCACTTCAAACGATGCGCCAACAAAACGAAATCCCACGTGGAGGATGATAAAAACGCCAACTATAAGTGAATCCCGCTTTACACCTTTTCGGGCAGATTCACTCAATAGTACCGGTTCATTGGTGACAAGCCGTTCATCTTTCGTTATAAATCGCCGAACGACAAATAGAAGAACGCCAACCAAAACCACCATACTAAAGAAATCCACAAAGAACCTGTAGATATCACCGATGAAATGATTGGGTAGAAAATGGAATCCCGGCACCATACCATAGAGGACGTCAATGACATTTACCAATAGATATAATGTGAATCCCCAAGCAACACCTGCATGAATCGCGCCAACAACAGGTCGTGTTTTAAAAAGAGTTTTTTGACTTAAAAATACAGATAGCCCTTTGGGCCATTTGGCCAGTGCCTTGGCCCAGTCAATAGGGTCAGACCCGCGGCCAATCACCTTGAACATCCGGCGAAACGTCACCCAAGCCAGTCCCATAGAGACGACCACAAGGATGACAAAAAGGATGCGTTCTAGGTTCGAGAGCATTTAAGTCTTTACTGAAGCGCTTCCGTCAATTTGGGTACAATCTCCAGCACATCGCCCACCACACCATAGTCCGCAATTTCAAAAATAGGCGCTTCCGGATCTTTATTGATGGCAACAATATTTTTTGATCCTTTCATGCCTACCACATGCTGAATGGCACCGGATATGCCTAAAGCCAAATACATTTTGGGCGAAACAGACTGACCGGAACTCCCCACTTGATGGGCGGAAGGCAACCATCCTGCATCCACTACGGGACGGGATGAAGCCAGTTCTGCCCCCAAAGCTTTTGCCAGTTCTTGAGCTAAAGGAATATTTTCCTCTTTGCCGATCCCTCGTCCCACAGAAACAATGAGGTCTGCAGATGTGAGATCCACACCACCTGCTTCTTCTTGGAAGGGTTCCTCCGATTCAGTTTTAATCATGGATGCATCCAGATTCACAGACCCTTCTCGAACTGACGCAGAACCTGATGCGGCATTATCTGCTGAAAAAGCGGCGGACTGAAAACTCACTAGGTAGGGACCTTCCCCTGAAGGGATTACATCGGAGAATAACTTTGCATTGAACATTTGTTTCGTGAAAACCACCTTGCCGCCTTCTGTGCTAAGGGCCACATTATCCACTAAAAATGGTTTCATGAGTTTGGCGCTGACACGGGGCGCATAATCCCGAACTTGATAGGTATGACCAAATAATACATACGTGGGGTTTTCTTGCTCAATAATTTGCTTCACCGCTTCCGAATATCCATCGGCAGAGTATGATGCCAATAAAGGATCATTTACTTTGATTACTTCATCTACATTGTATTGTGACGCTTCTTCTGCCAATGCATCCGCATTGGCGCCCATGACCAAGGCACCGGTGGATAGTCCCAATTCGCTTCCCAGTTGTTGGGCCGCAACAATGGATTCCAATCCCATGCGGTGAATGTTGCCATTATTATCTTCAAGTATGATTAAAATATCCATGATGCCCCCTACAATACTTTAATGTCGTTACGCATTGTATCCACCAGTTTCTCCACTTGCTGATCCACTGACCCTTCAATCATAACGGTCTGTTTTTCACTTTGGGGTACATACACTTTATCTAAAGATTGTTTGGCATCGCCGCCGGATGGCTCAATCACCGTAATTTCTTTTTTCTTGGCCCCCATGATCCCTTTTAAAGAAGGATACCGTGGTGTATTCAATCCCGATTGAATCGTAATACTTGCAGGTAGGGATAGGGATACCCATTGGAACCACCCTGCTTCCAATTCCCGTTTCACTTTAATTTTACCATCACCCACTTCTGTAGCCATGGCCAATGACGCGGTTGCCATGCCCATAAGTTCTCCCATAATAACACCGGTCTGCCCCATACCCACATCATCGGATTGAAGTCCTGAGAATATAAGATCAAAATTTTCATCTTTTAATGCATCAGCGAATTGGGAAGCAGTCACCAATGGATCCACCGATCCGGCCGTATCTGTTTTAATATGGATGGCACGATCGGCCCCTTTGGCCAAGCCTTCTCGAATGACTTTTTGGATGCGATCCGGGCCGAGGCTCACCACCACCACTTCGCCTTCTCCATTCTGTTCTTTGATTTGGAGGGCTTCTTCTAAAGCGTAATTATCGCTTTCATTCATTACGTAAGCAATGCCCCCTTCGTCCACCCAACTTTGATCCGATTGGATCGGTAGTGGCGATTCTGAACCGGGAACCTGTTTTACAAGAACTGCGATTTTCATGAAATAATTTATCCTGTGATTAAGATTTATAGGATGAAAAGATGGTTTAATTTTATACAAAGTTATGGTGGAAGACGAGTAAAAATCAATCAATAAACCGACCGGTCGGTCGATTTATTAAATAGTTTGAGATTAATTATAAATGCCCTAATATGATGTCATGGATTTTTTATGGAATATCATCGCACCAAATATATTATTCATTGCAGGAACTATCATTTTATTGTGGTCCTTAAAGCGATGGATTGAGAGGCGAAAATAATTTTAAAAAATAGTTTTGTACCATGAGACAAGAATCCGTAGCTTAGCAAGTAGGTTTTAAGTGCCCTTGCGAGGCAACAGACTTAATCCTGGTTATGAACAAATCATAATTTAAATGAACGAACACATGAAGGAGATATCATGAAATCAAAATACTTTAAATCACTGTCTATACTTTTGGCAGGTATCATCGTGTTTTCAGCTTGTGAGGATAAAGATGATAGTCCAAACCTCGGTGATGCCGTTGGTTTATGGCAATTAAATTCGCTTACAGGCACTTATGACCGAAAAGTGATTACTAAAACTGGTGTAGAACATTCAGCTGACGCATATCCATTAGTTGCCAATTGGAAAGATGCAGCAGGATTTGCAGCGGCAACTGGCGCTGATGAAGCTGTAGTCACTGGTGCGACGAACCAAACACTCGCATCATTTAAAGCCGGCGATAATGCGCCCGGATTCCCAAGAACCGCTGCATTTGATGCGACAGCTTTGGCAGCCGTGGGTATCTCAATGCAAGTTGAACTACTGGATTCAAAAGATAAAGATTCTCCTGGCACATACAATGTGAAAGGAACATATCCTTCTCTGAGATTGGATGCAGAAAAATGTAATACATACTTAATGATTCCTCCACCCCAAATCAATGATACGGGCGATTGGACTGTAAACTATGATACTAAAATTTTTGCTCTATCGCCAGTTGTTGATATAGATCAGGTACTCCCACCGTTTGATGATGGAACATTTATGGTAAATCGTGAAGTTGAGCCTGCCACTTTTGAATTAGATTTTGTAGATCGCGATGGACATGACACAAGATATCAAGAAGTACAACCTACATGGAGTGAAGCAGACGACCGGGTGATTTCCGGCTTAGGCGCACTTCCTGTTAACGCTGCTGGTGGATGGGACCCGACTGCTGATACAGACCCTGTTGCTGAAGCATATATTATGAGTGCGGCCCTTGCTTCTTGGGGCAACTACCTAACATGGTATGCGTTCAATGTAAGTGCGGAAGCTGCAGTCAAAGTGGCTGATGTTAAAAATCCCCTTACCGATTTGAATGCTGATGGTGCGATTGATGCAGTTGATATGGTCATTTATATGCATGCAGATAATCTGGCAAGCGGTGGTGGGAAAACATCTTTTGGTATGCCTTACGCACTTTTGGTCGACAGTTCTAATCCAGCTGCACCTGCTGTTGTAGATGATAGTGCAAGTGATTTTGCTTTGGCTGGTCTGGCAACTGGCGCCGGTGGTAAATTGCAATTCGTCATTAACAAAGGTGTATGTATGCCAGTTAATGAGACTATCACATTCGATTCTGGTTGGCTAGAGGTAGTTCAATAAAGATCTCCGATACCTCGCAAGTGTATCGTTCATAACAGGTGGGGGTGGTCTTCGGATCACCCCCATTTTTTTACAAAAAACTGAAGGTAATAAGATGAGATACATTACTTCGGCAATCTTATTTTGTTTTTCTACACTTTACTCACAAAATTTTAATCTTACGGGCACCATTACTGATGCCCAAAATGGGGATCCCCTTATTGGCGCCAATGTAGTCATCTCCGATAATGACTTTAATACCGGCGCAGCAACAGACTTTAACGGTGAATATACTATTCGGAATGTTCCATTAGGTAAATATGATATCAAGATAACTTATATTGGTTATGAAGAATTCTCTTCGAACATAACTATTTCTCAAGACAACCAAACTTTTAATGCTCAGTTAAGTGTATCTGCAATTCAGCTACAGGAATATGTGGTCACTGCATCTCGTGGGAAGCGGGAAAAAATCACCGATGCACCTGCAGCCATATCTCTTATTTCCGAATTAAAAATCCGGAATGCAAGCAACCCCAATCTCGGGGATTATTTCAAAAATATCAAAGGGGTGGATTTTACCGCCTCAGGATTAGATAGCTACAACCTGAGCGCTCGGGGATTTAATTCCAGTTTCAGTAGTCGATTGCTGACCTTGACGGATGGTCGGATGGCCAACGTACCATCTCTTCGGCTCATAGCCTATAATGTGATTCCACTCACTTCAGATGATGTGAAACAAATTGAAGTGGTTTTGGGTCCCTCTTCTGCCCTCTATGGACCCAATGCCCATGCCGGTGTGGTTAATATAATTTCAAAACGACCGCAGGAATCTAAGGGGACGGTTGTGGGCGTGACCGGCGGTACGCGCAATTTTTCTAAAGTCCAAGTCCGCCATGCAGGCAACATGGGCAATTTGGGTTACAAAATGTCGCTGGTCCAATTCAATGCCGCCGATTGGGAATACATCGAGGATGACGAAAAGAAAGCCCATTATAAACAATGGCTGGATGATGACTTTGGCCATGGAGACGATTTGGATGATTTATTTGAAGACGGTCTTGCATGGTGGGATGGCTGGGATATTAAAGTGGATAGAGACGGTGATGGTACCGTAGATACCACCTATCTAGGATCTGACAATAAGGTTTATGACAGAAATAGTGATGGTATTGACGATATTCCTCATTTCAATATCAATAATACCCGATTCGACATTCGAGCGGATTATGACTTTTCTTCGGAACACTTTATCAGCCTTAATTATGGATTCGCTCAGGCCACCAATATCAATATTACCGGCATTGGCCGATACTTGGCAGACGATTGGATTTATCAATTTTTTCAAGGCCGTTGGGTCTATAAAAACTGGTTCGCTCAAGCCTATTTAAATACATCCATGGCCGGGGATACGCGAAATATGCGAACCGGCGGCGTTATTCATGATCAATCCAAATTTTTCCATTTTCAATTTCAGCATAATCTGGATTTCAACTTTTTGGATACGAAACTCATCTGGGGTGGCGATTATCAGCGGACCATGCCCAAAACTTTCGGCACCATTTTGCCGGATGGTACGGGCGGCCGAAATCCCATCAGTTATGATGAAGATAAAATTGATAACGATGGCGATGGTGAAATCGACGAATGGGACGAATTGTTGGTCACCAACGAGTTTGGACTGTACGCCCAAACCCAATCAAAACTCGGTGATAAGTTTCAGTTAATCCTTTCTGGCCGTGTAGATCTCCATAGTGGTCAGCAAGAAGATGGGGGCATCACATTTCTGAAAGATCCATTGACGGGCGAAACCATGGAATACTTTCCACAGATTTCTCCAAAAGTGGGTCTCTTGTACAAACCGAACGAGAATCAAACTTTTCGACTGACCGCTGCCCGGGCATTTAATACTCCATCATCACAAGGATTATATCTGGATGTACTGGCAGCCCAATATTCCGTATTTCCTGTGAAGGCTCGCGGGAATGCAAATGGATATAACTACACCCGCAATGCCAGTGGCGAATTAATGATGTTTGATGTGCGTGCCGGATCTCAATCGGAATTTCGCTGGTCAGATATGCCTGGAGGATCTGTGCTTTATATTCCAGCCGTATTGGGTCGATCGGGTCAATTCGTCAATGCAGAGGATTATACCAACATTGAACCGGTGCGATCTGAAGAAGTGTGGACATATGAATTTGGCTATGCAGGATTTATCGGCGAAAGAACCCGAGCCACATTCGATTTATATTACAGTAAATATAGTGATTTTGTCAGTGATCTTACGTGGGTCACTCCTGTAGTGTTGGATACATCATCAGGGTTTTATGGGGTGGATAATCCTGACCCGGAAGTGCTTGGTTTCATTCCCACTGCCCAACATAGCGGTATCAAAGATGGTGGCGATGGCATCCCCGGATATTATTACATCAAATATGGTACATCCGATTGGTCCTCAATCATCCCCGGTGGTTGGTGGCAGTTACCCATTGAACAGCGAAATGGCACAACCCTTCATGTGTTACATGGTGACACATTGGGTGCTTGGTGGACTGATGACCAAACCAATTTTGATAATCCTGTGGAACTCATGCTTACCAATATCAATTATGGTGCCGTATCTCTTTGGGGCATGGATGCCAGTATTTACACCTTTATTACACCCAAAATATCAGCGGACATTAATTTTTCATTTTTAGGCAAAACACGATTTTGGAATTTTCTGACGCGATCGTACGATCCCATCAATGCACCGAAATATAAGGTGAATGCTAAAGTAGCCTATACGGCAGAGCAGGGATTCCATGGTAATTTGGGATTTCGATACATTCCTGAATTTGAATGGTCTGCCGGTGTCCACTATGGTATTATCGATCAATATTTAGTTTTTGATACGATGGTGGGATACCGATTCGCTGAGAAGTACGACCTTATCCTCAACATCAATAATTTGAATGGTGATATTCATCGTGAAATTATTGGTGGTCCGAAATTGGGCCGGCACATCACCCTAAAGCTAAACGCCCGCTTTTAGTCCGACATTTTTCTTAATGCCATATTAATAAACAGCACACCCATAGTCCCCCTTTTTTAAAGGGGGCCAGCTTGCCAGACGTAGCTATAGCGAAGTCTGGGGGGATATTTTATTGTGGCTGTTTGACGTATTTATATATTTGGAACCGGAAGGGTTAAATCGAATACAGTATTTTTAATATCCCTCACTCCCATTGGAAAGGGAGAGTAAATGTATTCGATTTAACTTTTCTTCATAGCTGTCATACCCTGCCCGCACTTGGCATTCAGGCGGGCGGACTTGATCCGGTATCCACGGGGCCAAACCATTTTGGTTTTGGATACCGGGTATCCTCCGGATCCCGCCTGTCTGCCGTTCCGTACGGATAGGCAGGGCATGACAATATTATTTAATTGGCTGATTATACTCAAAAATAATCCTCACCTCTCATCCTGAACCGAAGGTGAAGGATCTCAAACATTTGTTTCCTACTATTAGTCAGTTTGAGATTCTTCATTCGCTACACTCATTAAGAATGACATGATTCATTGATTAATGGTTTTTAAACAGCACACCTATAAGCCCCCTTTTTTAAAAGGGGGCCGGGGGGATATCTAAAATTGGATGTTTTCATTAATATATAAATAATTCGGTTGTCATACTGATGACGAACAACGAGAGGAAGAAGTATCTCAAGTGTTAGTTTTAAAGGTTACGATTATTTGAGATTCTTCGTCTACGCTCAGAATGACAAGTTTACTTTAAAATTTATAAATTACTGACCGTCATCACGAGTGAGTCCATAAGACGAACGTGGTGATCCCATTGTTTATGGGATTGCTTCTCCCCGACATTGTCGGGGATCGCAATGACAATTAATATTATGACACGGCCTTATTGATTTTCTTCAAGGCTTCTCGGGCCATCTTCTTTTGCTTTAATGACTCCGGTGCCGGTGCCCAAATTTGTAAAAATGTTTCTATATTTGATTTCGCCTGACTATAATTCTTCAATTCTAAATGGGCTAGACCGGAGTAGAGAAAAAATTTGGGGTAATAATATTTTCTCGTGCCTAATCCTCTAGCAAAATTATTTTTCATTTTATCAAATGACTTGATAGCCATTTCATATTCACCTATTTCTAAATATGATATTCCTAAATTATAATGAACACTATATTTTTTGCTCCCATCTAGCTCATTTAAGATTTTTCGATAAATGTTAATGGCTTCAGCATAATTTTGGTTCTGCTGATACTTTAAAGCCTCATTGATTGTGTCCTCAATTTCTAAACTTGCGAAAGCTTCTTTTTGGTATTGAATTGCTTTATCCCATTGTTCCAAATCTCTCAATAGATATATGTAATGCCATATAGCCGTGCCTAATCCTCCAAAACTGACGTTATTATATTTATTGTTCAATATTTTTTCAATTTCATGAACAACCAGTTCAGACTTATCCTTATCACCAAAGATCAAAAATAATACAGAGGCACGATAAACAAGATGACTAGTATATCTTACTTGGTCATCATTTTCTGTATAAATGGACAGTAATTCATCTGATAATTCTAAATATTCTTTAAGATTAGCCCGAGTTGCAGCAATCTCCATTAATCTTCCAATAGAATTCCTTTTATCATTGGCAGTTTCATTTAACGCTAAATATTTTTCTTTCGCTTTATCATAATCGCCTTGGTAAAAATAGCCATCCCCAAATGCCAAATCCGTATTAATCAACTGTACTTCAGCCGATTGAATTTGTCTCACCTTATTAAAATACTCATTAAAATCTCCCTTTAATCTATAAGCGGTAAGCTCACGATTTATATAAACCGGATCATCAGGGTAAATAGATAATGATTGTTTCGCCAATTCTATATTCTTATCATACTCATACATATCAACATATGCCCAACCCAGATGCTGAATGGCAAATTCGAATGATGGATCTAATTCATGGCTATTTTTAAAATATTTCATTGAATCATTTATTCTACCGTTATGATATAGCATATCTCCAATTTCAAAATAGGCTTGTTTTTCATTGGGATATTTATCGATGATTTCCTCATAAATCGGAATACGTGATTTAAAATCCTTGATCGATTCTGCACGAATGTATAATCGTTCTTTATCAGGAACCGATTCAATATTTTGAATGGCTTTTTCGATATAAATGTCTCGTTTTTCAGTATTGAAATTCCACTGATAGGAATAAGCCAGTTTATATGCAGCCAAGGCAAATGTTGAATCCTCTTCCATTGCTTTTAAATACTGATCAATGGCGCCACCAAAATCCAATTTGTAAAATAATTTTTCACCAAGGTCAAAATATTTATAGGCTTCTAAATTCTTAGTCGTGAGGCTGGCGATGGCTGTTTGGTTCTTCTCTACTTCTTCTGCCCGTTCAGCCAAACTGATTCTCGTTTGTTTTGATATTTCATCAATGAGGCCGGGGATGTTCTTCTTCCCCTCTGCCTGTACATTTGTGGAATAAAGATATTCATTGGTTTCTACATCCAATATTTTTAGATCGATCGAATATAGATCACCAAATTGACGAATCGATGTGAGGACTAATGCACCAATATCTGCCCGTTGACATATTTCCATGCCCACCTTTTCATCCACAATCTCTACATTGGGTTTACCGATTTGCTTTAATAGGTCATACATCCGTGAACGGGTCAGTACCGATAAATAATTGGATTGTTCTAAAGATGTAATGAGAAGTCCCGATAGGCCGTTTAGAGATTCGTCCTGCGTGTTATTTTCGAAATCTGCAATGGCCACGGGAATGCGATCGCCGGTATAATTCACCAGTTTTTCGCCGCCGTCACCAAAGAGACTGATTTGCCCAATCATGACACCGGCGACGATACCAAGGACGAGGAAGATATTTCGTTTTTTCAGATAAAATGCACGGTTATCCACTTGGATTGTGGTTTGCACAGGTTGGATTTCAGATGATGATTCTGAAGTGGATAATGGTGCTGTTTTGACAATGCCTTCCGGCGTGCGGTCGAATATCCATGCCACGATGGCTACAATGGGAAATCCAATTAATAATGTCACTACCACAGCGGTGAGGACCCAATCGGGCAGATGAAGTGCAGGAAAGGTCACTTCGCCGATTTGCATGATGATCCACGCCACCACGGCGTAGCTGGCCACTACACGAAAGACTTTACGGCGTTTCAGTTCGTCGAAGAAGCTCATTTTCTTAGTCCTACTAAAGTAATTGTCATATTGAGGAATTCCGATTCATCGGAAGACCGAAATATCTCAAGCGATTGTATATTCCATATCATTTGCTTGAGATTCTTCACATTCGTTTCACGAATACTCAGAATGACATTTTTATTTACAAAACCACCCCTAACGCTTGAATATTGGTTTATCATTGATATTGCCTTCCCCTCCTTATCTAAGGAGGGGACAATGGGGTGGTTGATCATATCTTTTAATTTATCCATTATTGCAGTCATGAAGTCATACCCAATAATGATCGTATTTCCTCACCAAACCGCTTTTCATATAATTCATGGCGAATCTTGGCTTTCTCCAATATTTGTTTAAATCTTGGATGATTATGGATGGATTTTGTCAATGGATCAGATTTCATATAGGGATAGCAGAAAAACCCACGATCGATAGATTTTTCTAATGCAGCCAATGCGTTTTCCTCTTGATTCAACATAGCATAAAAATGAGTGAACCGATAAATCATTTCTGAATCATGAATATCCCTTGAGATCAGTGACGCTACCATTTGCTCAGCTTTATTCATATTCCCCGTAAATAAAGCCTTATAGGTTTGGGCAATAATCGTCCATGAATTATTGGGGTCATATTCTACAAGGTAATCAAAGTAAGGAAATGCTTTCTCCGGATTTTTTGTATAAAGATAGGGAATGCCTTCATAAACCAACACCACTGGAGAGAGGTCTTCTTTTTGTTTTACATTTTCAGCCAATAGCAAGGTTTCTATGGCCCTATGCATTATCTCAATAGATTCATCATAATTACCCATATAGACTGATGATTTTCCCAATTGTAATTCATTACCACCACGATTATTATAACTTTCATCTAGTTTTGAAGACAGATTATAAAATTCAATAGATTCATTTAACATCCCAGCATAACGAAGGGTATACCCTAACTCTGATAATGTTGCCCCACTGCCAAATAATTTCATCGCTTTAATTGATAATTCTGTGGATTTTTCTACATTGCCTGTTTCCGAATGAAATTGTGCGCCATTAGATAAAACAGTTAAAGATTCATCATTTAATGCCATGGCGCGATCTATTGCAACTTTTGCCAAATTGATATAGTTCTGACCTGATTTTGCAGCTTGACTCATTAAAACACAACTTCGGCTTAATACTGCCCAACTTTCAGCATAGGTTGAATCCATTTTAATGGATTCTTGAAGCAGTCGAATTTTGGTTTCCAAATTAGAAATATTTCCCGTTGGCATATTCTTTGCTCTTAAATATAATTCATAAGCCAAGGGATCTACATTTTCAGATTTGAGGTTTTTTGCTTCATCCGCTTCTAAATTGTATTTCAGTCCATCAACTATATCCCTCGAAACCGTTTCTTGAATTTGAAAGATATTTTCATAATCTACCTGAATGGTTTTATTCCAAAGGCGTTCATTTTTAGTCATATCAATTAATTCTGTACTGAGCCGTAATTGGTCTCCATCTCTAATGAAACTACCAGTAACAATCAGTTCTACATCCAGATCATTTTTCACCTGATTTAGATCAACTTCTGTCCCTTGATATTTCCTCACTGATCCGGATGGGCGCACTACAATCGATTTTAAATATCCCAACCGGTTAATGATTTCATCTGAAAGTGCAAATCCTAAAAAGTCATTTTCCTGATCATTCTTAATATTATCAAAAGGCAAGATGGCCATCTTTGTAAATTTGGCAGATGCTGACCCATTATTGCCTCCAATGGTGTTTGATCCTAATGAGCCTATGAGAACACCTGCTAAAACACCCAAAACAAGGAATATATTCCGTTTTTTTGTATAAAAGGGCCGATCGGCATTAACGGTTATACCATCAACATCCATACTGGGGGCATCCGTTTTGATATAGCCTTGCGGTGTTTTGTCAAATACCCAACTCAAGATGACCGCGATAGGAAATCCGAGAAGCACAACGATTACTATGAATTGCTGCGTCCATTGGGGAAAGTTGAACATAGGGAAAAGGATTTCCACCAATTGCATAATGATGAATGCTACCACTGCGTAGGATGCGGCAACGCGAAAGACTTTACGGCGTTTCAGTTCGTCGAAGAAGCTCACGATGTTACCCCATATAAAGAACTTGTCATTCTGAGGGAACAAAGAGACCGAAGAATCTCAAGCATTACCTTGTCCGTTCCCGTTTGGTTGTGATCCTTGTCTGCCGTAGTAGTGCGTAGGCATGGCTTCGTCCAATATGGACTCAGGATGACAGAAACTATTGTTTTGGAGAAGAAGCTCATTTTAATACTCTGTTGTCATTGCGAGTGAATCGGAATGATTCACGTGGCAATCTCCAAAAACTATGGGATTGCTTCGTCGCTTTGCTCCTCGTAATGACGAGTAAGATTGATTTGTTGGTTGCCATATGTAATGGATTATAATAATCCTCCTTTAGGTCAGAGGAATTTATAACCGGCGTGAATTAAATGGTAGTCTGAAACTGAAGTGGGTTTTACAAAAATAAAACCCCCTAAAAAGCAAAAGCAGGATCGTCGGAATCCTGGGAGCGGGGGAACAACCAGTCTTCTTTTGTAACGATCCTGCTGAAATATAGATAAAAATTTATCTCTGCATTTCTCCTCGGTCAAGTCTTTTTTATTATAAAAGTATTCCTAATTTCTACCATGCTCGAATCCTTAATTCAACTGGATAAAGCCGTTTTTCGGTTCTTTAACAGCACCACTGCCAATCCCCTTTTTGATTGGATAATGCCCATTATCACCAACCAAAACATTTGGGCCATCCCCATTTTAGGGATTGTTATTTTTCTCATCGTAAAGGGCGGTCGCCGAGGGCAAATCACCGCTGTCATACTCATTATTGCTTGCGGATTGGCTGATTATACTTCTGCTTCCATTTTGAAACCATTTTTTGGTCGACTCAGGCCCAGCCATGAAATGCTGGATGGCATTCGGATTCTCATGGGTAAAGGCGGCAAGTATGGATTTGTCTCTTCACATGCAGCGAACATCTTTGCTGCGGCCGTTGTGTTTGGATACTTTTATCCGAGATATAAAACTGTATATTTCTCTATCGCCACAGCCGTGGCATTCAGTCGCGTTTATGTAGGGGTCCACTACCCCGGAGATATTATTTTTGGCGGAATGTTGGGTTACGGCCTTGCCTGGTCTGTGCTCAGCCTATGGGTGATTATAAAAATGAGAGAATTAAAAAAAGGAAAAGACTGGGTCCGGTATTAGTTCGGCAATGATCCTTCCGGCGGTGCAACGGGGTAATCGCCAAACCCATCTTGGCTTGGTGTTGCAATTTCGCCATGCTGTTGTTCAAATCGTTTAATATTATCGCCCAACGCAGCTAAAAATGCTTTTGCATGCTGGGGTGCCATAATCACCCTTGAATGTACGCGCGCTTTGGTAACACCGGGGAGTATCTTTGTAAAATCCATGACGAATTCTGCCGGTGAATGTGTCACCACAACAAAGTTTGCATATTCCCCTTCACTCACATCTTGTGTGAGTTCAATATTGATCTGCTGGACGTTTTTATTATCTTCCATGCTTATTTCTTTGTGCTGTTTGGGTTTTTAAAATCGCGCTGATTGAAGTCTTCCCATTCTTCTTCAATCCCTTCAAAATCTTCATACCCTTTGATTTCTTCATCTTCTGCTTTTTGCTTATACATTTCCATCTCAGTTTCATATAAGCTGAAGATGTCCTTTTTCTTTTCGAATTCGGACGGATCCACATCTTCTTCATCATCGGGTTCAAGACGTTCTACATCTTCACTATATACTTTTTGATCAAAAAAGTCCAAATCCTCAACCAAACCATGGGCCATGAGGTATTCGAGGAAGTCTAAAAACTTCCGATCTTTTAAATCAGTTTTGCAATTTTTGCATGTAAGCGATTCCTTGATATCAATTTCTTCAAGCGTCGCTTCGCATACAGGGCATATTATACCTTCTAACATGAATTTTTTCCTCTAAAATGGGACACGAATATAATCGGAGTGCTACCACTCAGCAACGTTTTTTCATCGTTCATTTTGTAAATATTTAAACAGTGTTTTTTCAGCATTAGACAGGGTCTTTCCCCGTCTCTTTTTTACATGATATGCCGTTTCGAGGAACTTGTCAAGTAATACTTTTCGATGATGGCCATTTACATACCACGTAAACGGTCGAATGGTCTTGGGCGGAAATCCATCCGTGGCGATCATTGCACCGGGACCAATAAGGGTCCCTGTATTCAATACGGTTCCAATGGCCGTTTTCACATGGTCACCCATAAAACAGCCCACATGAATTGATCCGGTATTCACATTTCTACCATTCACTTGGACGGATACTTCAGTATAATTATTCTTCAAATTGCTGTTGATGGTGCCGGCCCCCAAGTTCACCCATGCTCCCAACACCGCATCCCCAAGATGGCCATCGTGCACTTTATTGGTATATCCTTGGATTAATACTGTATCCACTTCGCCTCCAATTTTACATTGGGGTCCAATAACTGAATTTTTGATCTGAGTCAGGGGTTTAATCATGGTATTTTTGCCAATATAAAGTGGCCCTTCTAAATAGGTCTGTCCATGGATCACTGCACCATCATCAATAATGACAGGCCCTTTTTCTGCATTCACCAGTGCCGTGGGTTGGATAGTCGCATCTCCCACAAAGACTTGCCCTTCACTCATAAAGGATACACCTTCAAATGCGGATGCGTTTACAGGCTTACCGGCACGGTTTGCACTTGATAAAATGGCTGTGGGCATTTGATCCAGAATTTGCCAGAGATATTGACAATAAGTGGCGCTCACCGCCATTTTATTGTCTCCCTTTGGATTTTTGTTTAGAGGCCCCCCAATTTTAAGCCAATTATTCCCCGCTTTAGAAGATAGGTTTGCGCCGATTATTTTTTGATTTAAATAAAAAATGGCATCTTCATTTTTCGTTAATTCCGATACATCTTGATCCCAGATTACATTCCCCAATAGCCATAATCCATCGGTCACTTCTGTAGGATTGACTACACAATTGGGATGGCGCTCTGCTGTAACCTCTGCTATTTCTTCCCGAACAAATAGAGAAATGGTTGCTTCCGGAAATTGAGATTTGATGTGATCATAAAATGTACCAACACCAATCCGAATGTCAAATGCAGCCCGCGTTGACGCCAATGGATCTAAATCCATGGCCCGTTGATCTTCATAAATATAGATGTGCATTAAATACCCAAAATTTGAAATATTTCTTTAAAGCCACTCTCAGCCAATTCTTCACCTTTTCTTTTCACCATAATATTATAATATGATTCACCATCTTCACTAAAGAATCCGATTTTTAATTTGGCCGTAACTGTTTGACATAAAGTGGCTGATACAGGGGCGAAAGATTGGTTTAAATCCAACACTGCATCCACTTGAATTCGTTGGCAGGCCCAAATCAATTCCTTTCCCGGAAGGTTCCACCGGTTCAAATCTTTATCGCCATACAGGATGAAATCGTGAAAGTCGCTTAAGTCCAATAAGTTCCCAATGTGAGCAGGACCGATAATCCGCATCTGGTTCACTGCAATGGGGCCCAAGGCATTTCGCATGGATTGAACAAATCGTCTTGCCAGATCGGATTCAATACTTTGTTCCGGTAAAATAATGAGAAACCGTCCCGGTGATTGGCCTTGATTCGACAAGGACAAAGTTTGATTACTCGAATGTGCTTTGCCTTTGAGTCGTTGCCACCATAATGCGGCTTTGGTCTTTTTTGAAAGTTCCATATGATCGTAAGATGAAATTCTTCTGCTTTCTATTCGAGCCGAAAATAGTATTAACTTTGCCAACTCTTGAAAGGATAAAATTAAGTGAGTGTAGGGAAAAAAATGTTGTGGGGCGGTCTGGGTTGGGCCTTAGGTGGTCCGATCGGTGCCATCATCGGCTATTCTTTGGCAGGGATGTCCGGACAGGCCAGCGGTGCTTATGGGGGTGCTTATCAGTCCAGAGGATATCCCCAAACACAGCCGGGAGATTTCATTGTATCATTATTGGTTCTCTTTGCCTCTGTCATGAAGGCGGATAAACAAATGTTGAAATCGGAATTGGATTATGTAAAACAATTCTTAAGCAAACAGTTTGGCCGGAATCAGGTGCAAGATTTTATGACATTATTCAAAGATATTGTGAAACAGGATTATCCCCTTCGGGATGTGTGCAGACAGATCGTAAAATCCATGGATCATCCCAGTCGATTGGAATTGGTCCATGTTCTATTCGGATTATCCAAAGCTGATGGCCATGTCCATGCGGATGAAGTAAAAGTGATTCACACCATCGCCCGCTATTTAAATATTAATGAAAATGATTTTGAATCTATCCGTGCTATGTTTTTTAAGGATACCCTCTCTGATTATACCATCCTTGAAGTGTCCCCGGATGCATCCGATAGTGACGTGAAAAAAGCTTACCGAAAAATGGCTACGAAATATCATCCGGATAAGGTGGGTCATTTGGGAAATGATTTAATCAGTTTGGCTGAAGAAAAATTCAAAGCGGTGAATGATGCTTATCAAAATATTAAAAAAGAACGTGGCATCAATTAATGACTGAAAAAGCGGGACAATTTCCTTTTACCCGGGGCATCTACCCGAATATGTATCAGGATAGACTCTGGACCATGCGCCAATATGCCGGATTCACTTCCGCTGAAGAATCGAACCAGCGATATCGGTATTTATTGGATCAAGGTGTGTCCGGATTATCGGTGGCATTTGATCTCCCCACACAAATTGGTTATGATTCTGATCATCCCATGGCAGAAGGTGAAGTGGGCAAGGTGGGTGTACCTATTTCATCCATCCGAGATATGGAAAGGCTGTTCAAGGAAATACCTTTGGATCAAGTATCCACATCCATGACCATCAATGCCACGGCGGCCACATTATTGGCCCTATACATTGTTACGGCAGAAAATCATGGCATCCGTTCTGATAAGCTTCGAGGCACCATCCAGAATGATATTTTAAAAGAATATATCGCTCGGGGGACTTACATTTATCCGCCGGAATCATCCATGCGGTTGGTGACAGATGTATTTGCGTTTTGCGCAGACCATGTACCCAAGTGGAATACAATTTCTATTTCAGGATATCATATTCGAGAAGCGGGATCCACCGCTGCGCAAGAAATTGCATTCACGCTGGCCAATGGGATTGCTTACGTCCAGGCCGCTGTGGATAAAGGATTGAAGGTAGATGATTTTGGGAAGCGTCTCTCCTTCTTCTTCAATGCCCACAATGATTTTTTAACTGAAGTGGCCAAGTTCAGGGCCGCCCGAAGTCTTTGGGCGACAATCATGAAAAATCGATTTGGCGCCACGGATGACAAAGCCATGATGTGCCGATTTCACACCCAAACCGGTGGATCTACACTGACGGCCCAGCAAGTGGATAATAATGTGGTCCGCACCACCATTCAAGCGTTGTCCGCAGTATTGGGCGGCACACAGTCCCTTCATACCAATGCATTTGATGAAGCGCTGGCACTTCCTACCGATCATTCGGCCAAGTTGGCCTTACGCACCCAGCAAGTCATCGCCCATGAATCGGGCGTGACGAATTTTGTTGATCCACTGGGCGGCAGTGAAGTGATTGAAAAACTCACATCCGAATTGGAAGATGAAGCCCGCTCCATTATTGAAGAAATGGATCAAATGGGAGGCGCCATTTCCGCCATCGAGTCGGGATGGGTGCAGAATGCAATTGCCAATAGCGCCTATGACTATCAACAATCCGTTGATAATAAAGACCAAAAAATCGTTGGTGTAAATAGTTTTGAAGAGGATGGTGAATCGGAAGCTGAACTACAGAAAATCAATGCGGATTCGGTGAAAAGCCAAGTAGATGGCGTCATCGCTTTAAAACAAGAACGAGACAATGGGGACGTTCAGTCCAAGTTGGAGAATTTACAAACAGTGTCCAAATCGGATGAAAATGTAATGCCCGTAATCATTGATTGTATCCGGTCAGAATGTACTTTGGGGGAGGTTGCAGATGTCTTACGCGCATGTTTCGGAGAATTCTGAAAAAGTAAAGTAATTTTTATTTTATAAATATTTTTTTGCCGTTAGTATATAGGGTTCAAAATAGCCCACATTTTGTCTTTTGGAACATTCTAACGGCTATTTCATTGGATCAAATTGGAAACAATAACAATTATAACTTCCCTTTGAAGGACAGTTTTATGAAAAAAATTACATTACTATTTTTATCGCTATTCATCATTTCATGTGGTAAACAAACCGCACCGCCATTGGAATTACAGGATACCAATGCAGTTGATAATACGGCTGCTGTTGAGCGAGAAGAACTCCCGGCACAACCAGAACCGACTTTTGCTGCCGAACCGGTTGAGCCCGATCACGGACCTGCGCCTGAACCTGCACCTGTTGTAACAGCAGATGTAAAAGATGAATTGCGAATCGAGCCCATTCTTTATGAAGATTTTGCCTGGGAAAAACACATGATTAATCCCGGTGATTTTCTGGTAAAAATAGCCAAAGAAGAATATGGCGACTTCAGATTGTGGCGTCACATCTATGCATGGAATAAAGATGAAATTGGCGACAACCCCAATATGATCTACCCCTATACATTCTTGAATCTTCAGCGAGAACGTCTGAAAGCAAAAACAGCTGAGCCTACATTTACGGAATACACTGTTCAGTCTGGCGACAATCTGTGGAACATTGCAGGCAAACGCTATGGCGATGCAAAATCATGGATCATTCTCCTCATGGATAACGAAGAAACCATTAAAGCTACCGCCGGCGTATTGAGTCCGGGCATGACCCTGAAACTTCGGGAGAAACTAGACCCCAACGCTTAAAAGGCGATGCTGTTTACCAACCTGGTCCAGGCCAACCTGAAAACCAGGACACTTGGTCAGCAAATCGAATATTATACCCGGCTGGAATCCACCAATTCCGAAGCCTGGGAAATCATTAATGAGGGCGCCCAATCGGGCGCCCTTGTTGTTACTGACAATCAATTTCAAGGCAAAGGCCGTGCAGATCGCACATGGTCTGCCGCTCCCGATAAAAGCCTCACCTTTTCCCTCCTCCTCTTTCCTGAATTAGATGCGCATCTCTCTGGATGGCTCCCCATTCTTTCCGGTGTGGCTGTCCATCAAGCTTTACAATCCTTTCATACGGATATTTCACTCAAATGGCCCAACGATCTCATTTTGGATGGGAAAAAAGTAGGAGGCATTCTTTGCGAATCAAAAGTGAAGGGAAATCAGTTGAGCCAAGTTGTCATTGGTATGGGACTCAACGTAAATGAAACACTAGATGATTTTGATGCGGGACTCCAGACCACAGCCACATCCATGCATATTCAATCAGAAAAATTTTATCAACGGGAACGAATCTTGGCTGAAATCTTGAATCACATGGAACCATTAATTGAAGGCCTCCCACATAATGTTGACCAAATTCAATCTCTATGGGAGGATGCTTGCGGCCATTTCAATTCAGAAGTTCGATTTCATCAAGGAGATGAAATGGTCGAAGGCATATTTACCGCCTTGGGGGAAGGTGGATCTGCAGTATTAGATCTAAACGGAATTGAAAAATCATTCCACTCCGGACAGATCGGCTAATCAAAACCGATAAATCGGCGAAACTTTTATATTAATCTCGAATCCGTTAAACCGGGATTGAAGGTCCCGCTCCATGGCTTGACAGCACGCCACAATTTCGCCTTGGCTCATACCCACCTTCACATTAATCCCAAATAAAATCACATGATGGTTGTCCGTCTCCACCACACGGATGTCATGGATATCCTTCACCCGTTCATCATTAGACCAACGTTTTTCTAAAAAGTCTCGGACCTGTTTTACCAGTGGATTCCCGGGATGAACCGGATCCAAATGAATGGTCGGTTCCACACCAAGTGCTTCTGTCAAACGTGATTCTACCACTTCTGAAATATCGTGTGCATTGGCTGTGGTGCTGTCTGCATCAATCTCTACATGAACGCTGGCAAACTTATCATGACCATAACTATGGACGGTTATATCGTGGGCCCCAAGCACACCATCCACGCTCATGACGATTTGGCGAATGGCATCCACTTCTTCAGATGTAGGCGGCTTACCGATGAGATCATCCACTGCTTCTTTGGCGATTTCAAATCCCGTAAAAATCAAAAATAAAGCCACTCCAAGTCCAGCCCAGCCATCTACCGCCGGATAACCATAATTCCCGGCCACCAGTGCCACCACCACCAATAGACTGGAAATAGCATCGGTCCGATGGTGCCACGCATCAGCGTGAAGCGTCCCGGAGGCAATCTTGGATGATAGAAATTCTGCATATCGAGCTGTCAATTCTTTTAATAAAATGGTCACACCCAATGCCGCCACCATCCACCACTCAGATGAAACCGGTTCGGGGTTTTGGATTCGTTCGACGGCCTCTTGGATAAATTCAATCCCCGCCACCACCAAGAGGATGGCAATAATGAGAGTGGCGATATATTCGGCCCTACCATGACCGTAAGGGTGCTCTACATCCGGCGGCTTTTCAGACTGCTTGAATCCCCAAATAACCACACTGGAAGATATCACATCAGATAAGGTATGAATTGCATCGGCGATAACACTCACGGCCCCAACGGCAAGACCAATAGCCAGTTTCAAAACGAATAGGATGCCATTGACTAGAACCGACACCCATCCTTGGAATACACCAATTTTTACCCGATAGGACTGGGCAGACGCTTTGGAGTTCGGGACGAATTTTTCTGTTATGGCTTCAAACATCATGAATTGAATATTCTGAAATCTTGATTTGATGATTTCGAAATTTAGGGTGGGATTGTTGTAGATTCAAACGAGGTATCCTTCTTACCACTGAATATTTAACAGGAAAATTTATTGAACAAGATGTTACATTCAATTTGCCAATTTCGAGTGCATTCTTTAATCACTCCCTTCTGTTTTTTCTCCCTTACATGTAGTGATCTCAGTGAGAAACAAAATGAATTCTCCGATGTTTTAGCCCACTTACAATCTTTTCCCCAATTAAATGTCAAAGAAATAAAACCGGAAAAACATTTTAATAGAATTTTTGAAATTAGAATTATTCAACCCATAAACCATAACAACCCGTTGGAAGGCACATTTAGTCAAAAAATATATTTAAGCCATGTCGATACCTCTCTACCGGTCGCTTTTGAAACCGAAGGCTACTCTCGCCACAACTATAAAACACGAGAATTAGCCGACTTATTAAAGATCAACCAACTCATGGTAGAACATCGTTACTATGGGGAGTCTGTACCATCCAATCATAATTGGGAATATTTAAATATTTGGCAAGCGGCCCAAGATCATCACGTTATTGTTGAACTGTTTAAAGAAATATATCCGTCGCCATGGGTAAGTAGCGGTGCCAGTAAAGGGGGTGATACGGCCATTTTCCATAGACGATTTTTCCCCAATGATGTGGATGCAACCGTGGCATATGTGGCACCCATTTTATTTGAATTAGAAGATCAACGATTCTTAGATTATTATCAAACACAGGGCGATGAGCCTTGCCGGTCAAAAATTAATAATTATCGAAGGGAAATGCTGAAACAAATGAATTCCTTCACACCTTATTTTGAACAATATGTATCAGATGTAAATAGAATATATAATGTAAATATGACCTTTTCTATTCCGTATGAACATATTGTATATCATGCTATTCGGGAAGATTACATTTTTGAATTCTGGAGTTCTGAAACAGAAGATTGCAGTACCATTCCAGGTGAAAATGCATCCACCCAAGCATTATTTGACCATTTTGTAAATGTATTTGATATATTTTTATTTTTTTCTGATTATGGTAAAGAGTTTTGGACGCCTTGGCTATACCAAGCCAAAACAGAATTGGGTAATTATGCCTTTGACGTTCAAGACTTAGCAGATTTAACGCTTGATATCCCTCCTTTAGTTACATTTTCTTCTCCAACTCAATTTGATCCAACTATAATGCAAGACATTGATCAATGGGTTCGAAATAGTTCCAATAAAATGATTTTTATTTATGGTGAGAATGACCCTTGGACGGTCGCATCTTTTTCAACATCTCATTCTGAAAATTCGATTAAGATAATTAATCCAAAATCGAAACATAGTGTTCGAATAAAAAATTTACCTTCACAAACGCAAACTGTTGTCGTTCGTAAATTAATAGAGTGGTTAGATCTTTAATCGTAAATTTATTTCATCATGATGGACCTTAATCATTAGGAGTAATTCAATGAAAACAATGACATGCAAACAATTGGGTGGCGCCTGCGATTTGGAATTCAGGGCGGATTCATTTGATGACATGGCTGCATTGAGTAAACAACATGGCATGGAGATGTTTCAAAAGGGAGATGAAGCACACCTCAACGCCATGAATGAAATGCAGGCATTAATGCAGTCCCCCGATGCCATGGTTGAATGGTTTGAGAATAAACGAAAAGAATTTGACGCATTACCGTCTCAATAAATAACTAATCATCATATTTTTTTAATGCCAACACCATGGGCAGATACATTTCATCAATTTGCCGTGACATATTATCTATCATGCTCCCCAGTTTTTCGCAGGTTTCTTTAGCCTCGGGCAAATGGTGAGGCAGCTTGACGCAACCGATTTTGAAATTCCACAAAAACCCTTTCAAGGCCATGAGTGTATTTTCAGCATCATATCCATAAAAGAATCCTTCTGAGGGTTTATCGTTTACTGTTTCCGGCAGTCCATGTATGGCGCGGTAAAATTTGGCGCTGACCAAAAACATATTATGGGTGATTTTTTCTAAAGCATCCTTCAGTTCATCATCCCCGGATTTCCAGTACTTTTCATCAATATTCTTAACCATTTTATGGGCCATAGAAGAAAGAATCTTCACCGGTTTCATCCGCCTTTCGCATAAATTATCCAGCGCTTTTTCACGATCTTTCTCTTCTTGAGGAATTTCCCAATCTTCCGGAATATGGATATCTCCTATCATTTCATCCATGTGATCAGCGGCCTTTTTAAAATCTGCTTCCGCTTCTTTTGGATGCTTTTCAGACCAATATAAATAACAACGATTAGAATAGGCGCATTTTTCGCAAATGTAATCGCAATAGTTGTAAATACCCTCGATGAAGTCAGGGCGTTTTTGGGACAAACCTAGAGCATCCCCTTCGTTTTATAGAGTTTATTCTTCTCCCCTCGGGCAACCGCATATTCGAAGGACCATTTTAAGCAAGCTGTTCCCACTTTTCCATCTTTCCGTAGGGCAATGTAGGCCACCTGAAAATCAGGATTTCCATTATGTCTTTTAATAATCCGTTTTAATGCTTCTTCACAAGCAGCGGTAGGATCGTACCCCTGCCGCATGAGTTCTACCACCAAAAAACTACCGGTAGATTTGATCACTTCTTCACCAAGTCCCGTACATCCCACGGCGCCGACTTCATTATCCACATAGAGTCCGGCACCGATAATGGGGCTATCGCCCACTCTACCGTGGAGTTTATAGGCCCATCCGCTGGTGGTGCATGCACCGGCCAAATCTCCATTTTCATCCTGGGCCAATACGGCGATGGTATCGTGGGTTTCATGAGGCGTCATTTCTTTCCGCGTCTTTTTCCATTTTTCCCATGCTTTTTTGGCTTTATCCGTGAGCAAATCCATCTCTTCAAATCCCTGAGAGACGGCAAACTGTCTTGCCCCTTCGCCTACCAACATGACGTGTTTTGTGTCTTCCATAACCTTTCGCGCTACGGATACAGGATGTTTTATGTTTTGCAGAAAAGCCACCGACCCTGCATTCCCGGTTGAATCCATGACGCAGGCATCCAAGGTAACTTTCCCTTGTTCGTCCGGGAGTCCGCCCCAGCCCACAGATAATTCATTGGGATCTCCTTCCGGAACACGGGCCACTGCTTCCGCAGCATCCATGGCATTGCCCCCATTTTGATAGGCCTCTAATCCCGCTTTATTGGCGATGAGACCGAAGGGCCACGTGGATACAAGCATGGGGTTATTCTTATTGGTTTTATAATTCGTGCCGCTAAAAACAGCTGAAGGTGCTGCCAATCCAACTGCGCTTGTTTTTAAAAAATCTCTACGTTTCATACCCACACCGCATTCATTGCGCCCATGATCATCAATCCCACAAATTGGTAACCTGTATTGATGAAATAAAATTGCCATGGTTTATCTTCGTAGGCCACGGTGTTGAGTGAATAGGTGGCAATGTAGCCCAGCCATAGCCAGAATCCGGTAGTGAGTCCAATGGCCAAGTTGGACATCCCTGAATCGCCAAAGACCACCATCATAAAATCCACAATGTGTGCCGTGACAAAGGCCATCACCAAGGTGCCAAATCCTGAAATGATGAATGGTTTTGATCCGGGGCCGTTTTCTTTCATGGCATTTACCTTTTCTTCACTCAAGCCCATACCTTTGATCCAGGCGGTGGCAAACATGACCGGAGAATACCATAGGGCGCCCAGCATGAAAAACAATAATGCCGATACTAGGACTGCGAGGTAGTTGATGGTTGGTTCGTACATGATGATCTCCTTGAATTATTGGTGTTAAATTTATCACGTAGAGACGTAGCATGCTACGTCTCTACAATCAAATCATAACGCTAATATTTATATATAATAATTAGTGTAGTGGCGAGGCATGCCTCGCGACTACAAAGCTAAATCAAAATGCTATTTTTTTTTTTGAAACCTGGATTCAAGTAGTAAGTGCAACAGTGTATGATTCTCCAAAAAATACTTGATTGGGTGTTTTATACCCAAGTCTTTTTCTTGGACGATTATTTAATCTTTTCATGGCGTGGATTAACTCCTTATCTGTTATGGTTCTGAAGTCCCTGTTTTTGGGGAAGTATTGGCGGATGAGTCCATTGGTGTTTTCATTGATTCCTCTTTCCCATGAAGAATATGCATGGGCAAAATAGAAGTTACATTTCAGTCCTTTTGCAATTTTCTGATGATTCCCAAATTCTTTTCCATTATCCGAAGTAATCGTATAAACTCTTTCAGATATAGATGCCAACAGGCATTTTATTGCACCTTCGGTATTTTCCTTCGTTCGTCGGTCCACTTTGTAAATAAGAGCAAGTCCAGATTTTCTTTCCGTCAGAGAGACTATGGCCTGTTTATGGGCTTTGCCAATAATTGTATCCGCTTCCCAATCGCCCACACGGGAACGAGCATCAACCATAGCCGGTCTTTGATCAATGCTCACTCGGTTTTTAAGGGTTCCTCGTCGATCATTGGATCCATATCGTTTCTTCCTTTTCTTCTTGCAGCGTAGATGAAGATACAAAAATCCACCAGCCAGTTTGTCTTTAAGAATATATTGGTAAATCCATTCATGACTCACAGCTATATTCATGTTTTTCTTCATCCAACCACTGATTTGTTCCGGACTCCATTCTTTGCAAATCAATTGTTCAACATACGCCCAGGTGCTTCCATCAATGCGGTGGCAAGCTTTACCTTGCTTTCGGCTTTCCGCAAAAGCATTCGCTTGTTTATACCGATAGCCCCGTCTACCGTGATTCCGTTTAAGTTCTCGATAAACTGTCGATTTGTGAACGCCGATTACTTCTGCAATCTTCGACTGATTATGACCTGTTTTAAGCAACGTATATATTCCGTACCTTTGTTCCAGCGTGAGTTGGCTGTAGTGTTTCATTGGTGCACCTCTTATTTAGCTGTGAGAAATGCACGAAGCCTACAGCGGCTCCGCTTTTTCTACAACCAGTCTCTGAGTTGCACTTAAGAGTTGAATTCAAGAAAAATTTTATATTAATCCATCCCATGAAGGGATAATCAAACCAAAAGGAGAAGGAAATGAATCTAAAAACACTTTTTAAAATTGGCGCAATTTGGAATGGGTTGTTCGGTTTATTAATGGTTTTTGCTGGCACAGCGATGATGGAAGGCTTCGGTTTTACACCTACAAATGACTTATTGATGATGGGCACATATATGGGAATGAACATGTTGGCGATGGCCACCATCCATTGGTTCGTCCCGATTTATGCAGGCAACAATTTGAAAAATTTTGGAATGGTTGCGGCGGCGATTTGGGGTGCATTCGTTGGGCTCGATGCTTATCACTATGCAGTAGGTAATAATCCATTTGTTATTCAAAATATAATAATGACTATAGTCATGGCCGCGATAGCAGTGATGTTCTTTTTCAAATCAAAAGATTAAGCACAAACATTTCTTTAAACCGCTGAAGCGGTTCATTCTTACCATTCTGTTATAACCCCCGGCTTAATCCGGGGGTTATTTAAATCTACGAACCGAGAACCACTTTAGTGGTATCCCAAAATTGTATATTTATCAAAATGCTATTTTTTTTTTTTTGAAAAATTTTGTCTATATTATGGTTGGCAAGCGGGGGAAAAACAAACCATAAGGAGTTACTTATGTTTAACTTAATCAAAAAACCCGTCGGGATTGTATCTATTTTATTAAGTACAGTCTTATTGATATTCCAATCCTGTGCGGCACCTTCCTCAACTACGACAATACCAAAGGAGAAACCAACCATGAGTGTCAATACAATTCAAGTGGTGAACTTTAATCTAGAAGGCATCGGCCATAATGATTTTATGGGTGTGGCCAATGAAGTGGCACCGAATTTTGCACCCCTGCCCGGACTTGTGTCCAAAGTATGGTTGTCCGATGAAGCGAATAATACCTATGGTGGTGTCTATTCTTGGCAAGGCCAAGGCAATTTGGATGCATATCGTGGTGGAGAACTCTATGCCGGCGCACTAGCAAACAACCCCAACTTTGTAAATTTATACGATAAGGGATTTGACATATTGGCCGGTCCAAGCGCTGTAACAGCCAATCTAATGGATGGAACGCCCACCTACATTCAAGTAGTCAATTTTAATTTGGAAGGTATTTCCCACGATGACTTTATGGGCGTTGCCAATGAAGTGGCATCCAATTTTGCTGCATTGCCGGGCCTCATTCAAAAAGTGTGGCTTTCTGATGAAGCAAATAATACTTACGGTGGTGTGTATTCATGGTCTAGCAAGGAAGCCTGCGAAGCCTACCGGAGTGGTGAACTCTACGCCGGTGCGTTGGCCAATAATCCGAATTTCACCAATTTATCCGATAAAGGGTTTGGTGTGTTGGAATGACCCAGCAAAATCACTCATATGAAATAATTGTTTTATAGCAATGATGGTGTAGAGACGTAGCATGCTACGTCTCTACACAATAAATCATAATTTTATTTTTTATAAATAATATTAGTGTAGAGGCGAGGCATGCCTCGCGACTACAAAGCTATATCAAAATGCTATTTTTTTTTTTTTGAAAAATTCTATATTAATTCATCCCATGAAGGGATAATCAAACCAATAGGAGTAAATAATGGAATCAAAAAGCAACGGATTAACACTGCAGCTACTGCTGAAAATCAACGCTGTCTATATTATAACATTCACCGTCGGACTTGTTTTTGGCGGGGCAATGTTTTTGGAATTAATTGGTTATGAATCATTCTCAGGCGACATGAATAACGTATCCATGTGGCTCGGCGTTGCAGTATTCGGAATCGCTTTGATGAACTGGACAGCAACCTCATTTGTGGGAGAGAACTTAAACTCATTTGGAAGAATGCAGGTCTGGGTTTGGGTTCCATTCATTCTAATTAATATCTATACCCTTGCCACGGGCGTTATTGAGCCTGGCGCAAATATGGCGACAGCCAATATGGTATTCGGTCCAATCATTGCAGGCCTACTTTATACGAAATCCAAGGCCTAAGCACATTTCTTTAAACCGCTGAAGCGGTTCATACTTTCCATTTTGCTATAACCCCCGGCTTAAGCCGGGGGTTATTTAAATCTACGAACCCCGAACCACTTTAGTGGTTTCCCTAAACCATTAATGTAGAGACGTAGCATGCTACGTCTCTACTACACAAAATATTCCTGAACTGTAACAAAAGTTACCGTTCTTCTCCTTTCTTCCAGCTTACACTTCCTGTGTTCATTCATTAAATAAAGGAAGAAAACCATGAAAGCAAAAATCAGAGCCCATGACGGCATCGTCGGATTACTTTACGGCACAAGCGTTGTACTCACATTACAAGTCGGCATTGAATGGGTCTATCTCGCCGGGGCTGTGGCTGTGTTACAGATATTGAGTCCGTTCACTAAATTCTGCCCTGTGTATTTCATTCTGAATAAACTTATGCCCGATACAGAACCGGTACAGAATTTTAGTTGAAATATGAGTGATTCTATCCAGTTTGAAAATGTCCATTTTGATTCCCACGGCTCAAAGATATCAGGATGGTTATTCCTTCCACAAAGTGACACGCTATGTCCATTGGTCATATGTGGCCATGGAACTGCAGCACAAAAGGATTTTGGTTTTCAAGTCATTGGGAATGATTTAGCTGAAAATGGGATCGGTGCACTCTTAATTGACTATAGGGGATCAGGCGATTCTGAAAACATCATCGGAAAACCCAAAGGATATATTTCGCCAAATGGTCAGATTGAAGATTTTATCTCTGCAGTGACCTACGCAAGAAGTCATGATAAATTAGACGCGGAAAAGATCGGATTATTTGGCGAATCCATGGCAGCGACCTTAACTATGATGGCCGCTAAAAAGTTGGAAAATGTCGGTCATCCTGTTCAATGTGTCTATTCACAAAGTCCAGCATGTTTTGAATTACCGAAATGGCCTTTATCCTTTACACGATTTATTTTATTGAATGCGATCAAAGATCTCATTACCCGGAATAATTTTATCAAAGCATATCAGGAGCATCCAAAAGAATCTACATGCTATCTTCCGGACAGCTTTTGTTTTTGGCCGGTTATCCCCGATGAACCACTGGGTGGATGGGGAAATAAAGTCTCGGCAAGAAGTATTTTGAATGTAATTGCGCTTATTTTGTCTGGCCGAGTCAAAAAGGAATTAAGAGATATTAAAACACCCACGCTCATCTCTCAAGGCACATTAGATCGCTTTTTGGGATCATCGTATGAAGCAATTGATACGTTATATCAAAAACATCCTAACGATGCTATCTCAATATATACATATGAAGGTGAACACATGTCGGCCATTCCGATGGTCAATCCCAAGAGTTTTGAGAGAGATAAAAATCAATATCAGCATCCGTCAAATACCTATTATCCCGGTGTATATAATGATGTTTTTCCCGTTTATTTAAAGTTTTTTCAAGACATATTCAGAATAAATTCCAACTCATGAGCAAGGCATTCTATCCATTTGAGAAAACATTCATGGCGGAGCTAAATCGTTCCGCTGAATTGGCCCCCGTCCCGAAAGATACAATTCTGGCGGAACAAGGGAAATACATGAAGGTCATTCCCCTACTCACAAAAGGATCGATTCGCGTTTTTCGGCAGGACTTCGATTTGGATCGGGAAATTCTCGTTTATTATATATCCCCTGGGGAAACCTGTATGATGAGTCTCGTGGCCAGTTTTGGTGATATGAAAAGCCAAGTGAATGCGGTGACTGAGTCGGACTCGGAAATGTATATGATACCCATTGATAAGGTGCGGGAATGGCAGATCAAATTCGACAGTTGGAATAGTTTTATCATCCAGACTTTTATGAACCGATACACAGAACTCATGAATGCCATGGAAGATTTGAGCTTTCAATCCGTGGATGTGCGGCTGGCCCATTATTTGTCTCAATATAAAGAACGAACGAATGCATCCACTTTACGCATCACCCATCAAGGATTGGCCAACGAATTAGGCACAGCGCGAGTGGTGGTGTCCAGAATCCTAAAGAAGATGGAAAAAGATGGTCAAGTAGAATTGAAACGGGGTTTGATTAAGATTTTGGTTTAACCTTACCAAGGTTCAAAACCTTTGTAAGGATAACACAAATTAAGAATCGTAGGCCGCTATCCCCGTTTCTTGCTGACCGATATAGCTCATCATTCTTTGTATTGTAGCTCACCACTAATCTATTTGTATCTCATTTTAGTTGTATTATGAGCTACATTTTCCCTTTTTGTGAGCTATACGTCACACATATTGACAATTTTTAGGGGATAAATTGAATCATTATATACACTTTTTAGGGAAACTTTTTAATAGTTGGAATAATTTTCTATTATTTATTATTATAATTGGAATATTATTCCATTTTTTAGTAATTTTATTAGAATATTATTCCATTTCTATTTAGGGGAATACCATGAAAAAACGATTATTGTTCAATGATATATTAGAACATTCGCGTGAAAAAGAGATTACTTTAATTCAAGGTGCGCAACAAACGGGTAAAACTACTTTGCTACACCAAATCCAACAGGCGTTGGAACAAAATGGCCAGGCAACAACGATGCTCTCACTTGAAGATAAACGGATACTCTCTGAACTCAATGAATACCCACCAAATCTTTTCCGTTTTTCACCGCCTATACCTGTAGGTGAGCGACATATTTTCCTGATAGATGAAATTCAATATTTAGAAGATCCATCAAATTTTCTCAAACATTTGTTCGATTTATATCACGAAAAAATGAAACTAATAGTAAGCGGATCATCCGGATTTTATATTGATAAAAAATTCAAAGATTCATTGGCCGGGAGAAAAAGAATTTTTCAATTACCGACTATGAGCTTCAATGAATTTTTGATTTTCAAAGGTTATGATGAAATGGCGCGATACGTCCATACCCATGAAATTCCCAAATCCTTCACTAATGATTTAAAAACGCTTTTAGATGAATATCTTATATACGGTGGTTATCCGGATGTTGTTTTGGCACATACTCTGAATCAAAAAAAGGCAAAACTTAAAGAAATTGCTACCGCATATATCAAAAAAGATATTACGGAAGCATCGGTGCAACTCCCGAAAGCATACCTGCAAATTTTATCTATTATTTCCAGGAATTCAGGAAAATTGATGAATGTTAATGCTATAGGAAACGCACTTAAAATTAGCTCTGATACCGTTTCTGCCTATCTCTACGTAATGCAGAAATCATTTCATATTGGATTAATCAATCCCTTTTATAAATCAGCAGTGACCGAATTAAGAAAAATGAAAAAAGCTTATTTCCAGGATTTAGGATTACGCAACTTTTTCATGGGAAATTTTGATCCCATTTTAATCAGAGAAGACCGTGGAGAACTTTTAGAGAACTATGTGTACCGACTTTTTGCCGATCATTTTGATAGCGATTGGGATATGAAATACTGGCGTACCCAAAAAAAGCAGGAAGTTGATTTTATCATTCAGGAAAAGAATGCGTTCGAAGTAAAATTTTCAGACAAATTATTTAAATCTTATAAATATGATTTTTTTAGAAATAAATATCCCGAAATACCACTCAAACTTTTAACCTATGAAAATGTCCTTGACTTGAATCCGATCAAATAAAGTTTACAAACCGTAGGACGCAATCCCTTTTCATTGCTCGCCTATGAAAGACCAACTTCTTACCCGTAAACTGCTTTAGTGGTTTCCCTTTGGTTTTCTTGCCAATCAAAATGCTATTTTTTTTTTTTTTTGAAAAATTCTATATTTATCCATCCCATGAAGGGATAATCAAACCAAAAGGAGAAGAAAATGAATAAAATAATGAAACCAAAAATTTGGCTTATAATTCTTGCATTAATGCATCTATTTATGGGAGTAATTGGTGGCTACATAACAAATGGCGGAAGTATGGAGAATCTCTCAATATTCCTCTATTTGGGAATTGTTTCCATATATCTACTTTATGTAGCATTTATGACTGAAGGTCAAACTCAAGCTCGATTAGCAGTAGTTTTATGTGCTCCCATGGTAATTTGGTTTATTATTGGATTTATAATGAAACTTGAACTTTATGGAGTTCCAGTAGCGGAAATGCCGAGTGGTTTGTTACCACTTACACTATGGTCATTACCAGCATTAACTGGCATTATGAATTGGAATTCTGATTAAAGTTACTCACCAGCATTTATCATTTACATTATATAAAAAAAGCCCTGTATTTGCAGGGCTTTTTTATTTGGGGCGAATTTATTTTTTATGAGTCGTAGGCGGCCAAACCCGTTACATCCTGACCCAAGATCAGGGTATGCATCTCGTGGGTTCCTTCGTAAGTATAAACGGACTCAATATTGGCCATGTGTCGCATAGGCGAATAATCTTCCGTGACGCCGTTGGCCCCTAACATTTCACGGCTCATGCGGGCGATATCTCTCGCCATTTCACAATTATTCCGCTTCGCCATGGATACTTGCTGAAAAGTCATGGTGCCTTCATCTTTTAATCGTCCCAAGCGATAACACAATAGCTGTGCTTCGGTGATGCGTGTTACCATATCCGCTAATTTTTTCTGGGTCAGTTGATATCCACCGATGGGCTTGGAGAATTGTTTCCGCTCTTTGGCATAATCTAGTGCTGTGTTGTAGCAGTCCACCGCTGCACCGATCATTCCCCAAGAGATGCCGTACCGTGCTTGAGTCAGACAACCCAAGGGTCCTTTCAACCCTTCAATATTCGGGAGCCGCGCCGAATCGGGTACTCTTACATTGGCCATAGAAAGTTCGGATGTAACTGATGCTCTCAAACTCAATTTTCCGTGAATATCGCTAGATGTGAAACTGTCCATCCCTTTTTCTAATAAAAAACCACGGACGATTCCTTCTTCATCCCGAGCCCAAACCACGGCTACATCTGCAAGTGTGCCATTGGTGATCCACATTTTATTTCCGTTAATAACCCAGTCATCGCCGTCTCGTTTGCAGCGTGTGGCCATACCGCCGGGGTTGGAGCCGAAGTTCGGCTCCGTAAGTCCGAAACAGCCTATCTTTTCACCGGAGCCCAATCCGGGGAGCCACTTGGCTTTTTGTTCATCCGAACCATAAGCATGAATTGGATACATGACCAAAGCCCCCTGAACACTTGCAAAAGATCGAAGTCCTGAATCGCCACGTTCTAACTCATGTAAAATAAGACCATATGCTACGTTGCTCACGCCGGCGCCACCACTCTCTTCCGGCAAGGATGATCCCATGAATCCCAGTTCACCCAGTTTGGGGACCAGTTCCATGGGGAAGGTGCCCTTCTCATAATGTTCATTAATGACGGGCATAAATTCAGCTTTCACGAAATCGTAAGCTGTTTGCTGGATCAGCAACTCTTCTTCGGTGAGAAGGTCAGTTATATTGTAAAAGTCGGGGCCAAGCTGTTTCATGGTTTTCCTTTAAAATTGGTGTGGAAATTACGGTGTTCTTTTCTATTTAGGACTACGAAACACACGAAATGCACGGAAAGATATTTTTTTATAATTAGACAACTAATCCTCGCTGTTCCTCAATCCCCATTGAGATTAGATAAGGGTCGGATTGCTGCTGTTTTGAAAATGCGGATTTGGAATCTACATCTAACCAATTGTTCTGGATCATGATCTGCCCGATGGATCCCCCCAAAGTATTCCCGGGGCCTAACAACACCAATTTATCGGGACAAAATTCTTTCATGGCAACTGTAACCGCTGATGAAAAATCGTAAGGTTTCATTACCTGATATCCCAATGTATACTCATGTAATTCTACCAGGTCCGTGGAAAAAGGTGACCAAATCTGCCCCCGCCCGTCCACCAATGGTATCATCGGTTTTTGGAATAAAGATGACGGTAATTCCGATTTTCCTTTTGTTGATACTTCTTTCATAAGTGGCGTATGAAAGGCAGCATGAAATGGAAGTTGAAACGGATACTTATCGTCTGTGGGTAATTTTTTCAGCAAGGTGTCTAATGCACTTTGTTCGCCGCCGATGACCAAATATCCCCCAAGGTGAATAGATACATGAGCACCAGCATTTTCTATCTCTGTCAAAACCAGTTCTTTTCTGTTTTCGTCCACTTGCCAATTTTCATCCATGATGGGATATATTATCTGTCCGTCGATGACACCGTCTTTCATCATGGCGCCCATGGTGTCAATCAGATTGTAAGCATTTTCATGAGTCAGTGCGCCGCCCAAAGCAAGGGCGATATACCACCCCATGGAATTCCCCGTGATGGCGACGATCTCGTATTTGTTCTGATCGATAGAAAGAAAGTCTGATAAACTGCAGGCATAAATGAGCGGTGACGCATGTTCCCCTGCCATGTGGATTTTCGCTTTAAATGGTTGTGTGTCTAATTCAGTGAGCTTGGGAAGTCCTGCGGATTTGCGTTGGGCATCCATCCATTTGATTTGGTCTTGGGCCGGTGTACCGTGAGTTTTGAGATAACCGGAAGTTTCGCGGGTGTAGGTCCCCCGCCCGGGGCAAATGACAACGATGCGTTGTTTAGGCATTCACCATCTCCAGTGCATTTTCGATGATGGATTCTTTACTGGGGAGTGTAGCCGTAGCCGCCACGCCCAATGAGATAAAACTATCTTCTGCAGCATGAAGCCTTACGTTTAATGGCTTTTTAGATTCACTCACCAATCGGGACAAGAGTCCTTCTCCATGACAACCGGTACGGCGGCATTCATCCACGATCAGGACATTTTCACACGTGCCAATTGCTTTCAAAATCTTGGGTATATTGATATCCGACAGCCACCGCAGATCGATCACTTTGATCTTTTTCTTCAGGTTTTTCTCGATCTCCTTTCGAGCTTGGAGTGACAAGTACAACCCATTCCCATAGGTGATAATAGTGAGTGCTTTCCCTTTCCCGTACTCCCCAAACTCTCCCACAGGAATCTCATCCTTCACAGCCGGATATTTGAAATTCCATTGTCCGTCTTTGGGCTCGTGGAGATCTTTTGTCATGTATAAAGCGATGGGCTCCACGAAAACAACCACGCGACCGTTTTCATGTGCTTCTCTTACGGCAGTCCGGAGCATCTTCACTGCATCGGCACCATTGGATGGGACGGCTAAAACCACACCGGGAATATCCCGAAAAATCGCCAGTGAATTGTCATTATGGTAATGGCCACCGAAGCCTTTTTGATAGGCGAGCCCCGGCACACGAAGCACCATGGGATTGGTGAATTGTCCTTCACTGAAAAAAGGTAATGTTGCCGCTTCTCCACGAAGTTGATCTTCTGCATTGTGGAGATAGGCCAAGAACTGGATCTCCGGAATAGGAACAAATCCATTATGGCCAAAACCGACCCCAAACCCGATGATAGACGTTTCATCCAAGGGACTGTTAAACACACGGCGAATTCCGAATTGTTTATACAGGTCTGCCGTCACATGATAGACACCACCCTTTTGGGCCACGTCTTCGCCGTAAACCAATGTATTGTCGTATCGGAGCATAATGTCGGACAAGGCATAATTGATGAGTTTTGCCATGTGCTGGGGCTGATCCATCCGTTTGAATTCTTTTCCAAAAAGGGATTCCCGTGCTTTTTTTGTGGGATGTTTAGGTGCGGTTCGATTTGAATCACTGGCAGTGATGGATGCCATCACTTCATCGGCTGTTTCCAGTTTTGGCCGTAATGTCGCTGCATCAAAAATATGGTTCACTTGTTCCCGTGCAGATTCATACAGTGATAAAATTTCATCTGCAGACAGACATTGATTTTCCATGAGAATCCGAGCCGAATGCAAGAGTGGATCGTTGAATTCCGTCTCTTCAATGTCGGAGAGTGTTTTGTATCCCACTTCTACATCAGAGCCGGCGTGGCCCATGAGTCGCACCGTTTTCATATGGAGAAAAATGGGCGACCGGTTGATCCTGCAATCGTGATCGGCTCTTCGAGATTTGATCATAAGATCAATAAGATGCAGTCCATCAGTTTGGATGTAATCCAATCCACGGCGATTGTTGAAATTTTGCTCGATCCATTTGTCATCGGTGGGGACGGAAATGCCCGTGCCATTGTCTTCACAAATAAAAATAATGGGCACATGACCACCTTGGGCTGTGACCCAACTGGCCGTATTGAAAGCACTCAATGCAGTGGCGTGGTTGGCACTGGCATCCCCAAAACTGCAGAGTACAATGCTGTTTCCCTTCAGCTCCCGATCTTGAATATCCAGATCTTTTGCACGATCGATGGAAAAAGCTGTGCCCACCGCTTTTGGCAAATGACTGGCAATGGTGCTTGTCTGGGGTGGGATGTTTAATGCTTTACTCCCCAACACTTTATGGCGACCGCCACTGATGGGATCTTCCGACGATGCCATGAAAGACAGGGCCATATCATAAATAGGCGTGCTCCCGGGGACTTGTTTGGATCGCTGAATGAAAAACGGTCCGCTGCGATAATGGAGAAAGGCCATATCCGTGTAAGGGAAAACATGCCCAAACACCGCGTTTCCTTCATGGCCGGAACTGCCGATGGTATAGAAGCATTTTCCTTCATCTTTCAGGAGTCGCGCTTTCAGATCCATGTGACGGCTCAGCACTTGGGATTCAAAAATGGAAATGAGTTCCGCCGTTTTTATATTGGTTTGGGACAGGAGTAGGTTCGTCCGGGCTGGGGGAAGTTTGCCTGCTTTCACGAATGATGTGAAATTGGCATCGATGACTTCAGCTCTGTTAAAGAGTGACATGTTATTTAGCCACAGAGTTCACAGAGAACGCGGAGATAATTAAAAATTCTCTGTGCACTCTGTGGCAATTATAATAACCCATGGTCTGCGAAAGAATACACATCATTCCCGGCGATGATAAGATGATCATGAACCGACACTTCAATGGATTTTGCAGCTTCAACTAATTTCTTTGTGATGGTTAAATCATCCTGGCTCGGGTTGGGATTTCCGCTGGGATGGTTATGGACGAACACCAATGCCGCTGCATCATTATCCAAAGCTCGCTTCACCACTTCTCTTGGGTATACCGCCGATGTGGAAAGGGTACCTTCAAAGAGTTCTTCCATATTCAGAATTTGATTTCGCCCATTGAGATAAATCACCAAAAACAATTCTTTGCTTTTATCTCGGAGATTATGTTTCAAATAATCCATCACTTCATCGGCAGATCGGACAAAATCTTTATCAATAATCCTATCCGCTAAATAACGGCGGGAAACGGCTTGAGCAATTTTGAGTCCGAATACATTATTGTCCCCGATTCCCTTAATGGATTTCAGTTCGGTGGGAGATGCTTCAAGAACGCCATTTAGTGAACCGAATTTTTTTAATGCATCTTTGGCTGGCTGTTTGCAATCTTTTCGGGGTGTACCCAAAGTGAGTAGGAGTTCAATGATTTCGTAATCGTGGAATCCATCGAGACCGGACTTTAAAAATTTGTCCCGAAGTCGCTGGCGATGACCGTCATTGTTGGAAGTGTTCATGTTTGCGTGTTCACGTATTTAAGTGAAGATCGGTCGTGAACACAGGAACACATATACACTTTAACACTCTAATATTATTTTAGTGAGAGCAGCTTTTCTTTGAATTCTCGGAGTTCCCGCACATTCCCAATCTCAATCTCGCCGGAATCCCATTTCAGTTTGAAATCTGCTTCCGAATCAGAACCGCCTTGTTTTTGATATAGCGGATATAAATCAGCATCTTCTCTGGGCTTGTTATGATGGAGTGTTGCCGTAAGCTGATAAGCCACATCTTCGTTAATATCATCAATCACGCGATCAGGAAGTGTCCGTTCTAACAAACTTTGTTCCACTCGAGAAAATCGCATGCCTTTTACCACATAATCCTGATAGGCTTCCCAAGCGAATGGGGCCACCGCTTTCACCGATTCGGCCATAGCATCGGAGAATACACGAATTTCATATTGTGCATGGCTGTCAGATCGAAGTCCGATAAAGTGAAGCAAGTTATGAAGATCGTTCTTCCAATACCATTCGGTGTACAAATTCACGGGCAAAATAGAACGAGCCAATTCACGGGCCACACCTGCTTCATTCAATTCGGAATAAATGGCGAAAGATCGTTCGGAAATTTCTTTGAAATAATCTTGAACTTTTTGTTTCAATTCTGCTGGGACTTCTCCGCCACGACCTTGCTTATTCAATGCACTTTGAAATTCAATATGGTCCGGATCGGGATAATAAAATTCATCTCTGGCTTCAGAGTAACGAAGTGAATATTCGTTAATGTTTGCGGTCCGATGACGCACCCATTGACGAGCAACAAAAATGGGCATTTTGCAATGAAATTTGAATTCCACCATTTCAAAGGGTGTAGAATGGCGGTGGCGCATGAGATAGCGAATGAGTCCCCGGTCTTGCGAAACTTTGGAAGTTCCTTTTCCGTAACTGACTCGTGCGGCCTGCACGATGGCATCATCCCCGCCCATGGAATCCACGAGGCGGACAAATCCCTTATCTAAACATTTAATTGCGTCTTCTGGTATTTGTGTCATTTTAATTTATTCCTGTCAAAATTTTATAAGTCTTATCTACAGCATTGATTTCACCGGCGACTAAACCGGGAGAAATTAAGGTATTTTTCTGATTATACAGTCTTTGTTCATTATTTAAATCGATAAGTTTTCCGCCCGCTTCATTCATGATGCAATTCCCGGCGCAGATATCCCACTCATTCTTGGGGCGGAGCGATGCAAAAATGTCGGCTTTTCCTGCTGCAGTGAGTCCCAGTTTATAGGCCACGGATCCAACTGCGCGTAATTCTCCAAAAGTGCCATCATAAGGTGACCACAATCCACGGCGTGTTTCAGAACGACTATTTAGGATGACCATTTCTCCCACATCATCCTTGGTGGCACATTGTATCGACTCATCATTAAGGAAGGCTCCTTCTCCTTTGGCAGCGGTAAATATTTCTTTCGTGACCGGATTAAATAAAACGCCAACAAAAGGTACGCCATTTTCCACCAATGCCACGCTCACCACAAAGTTGGGTACACCTTCCACGAATTCTTTGGTGCCATCCAATGGATCTACTACCCAAACACGTTCTTTGGTTAATCGCTTGGGAGAATCCACTGTTTCTTCCGAAAGCCATCCGTAATCGGGTCGGGCTTCTGTGAGAATCTCTTTCAATCTCGTGTCAGCGGCATAGTCCGCCGTGGTGACCGGATTATGATACCCTTTATCTTTGATTTCATAATCCGCTTTATAATAGTTTAAAATAATTGCGCCCGCTTCAATGGCGGCATCTTTTGCTAGTTTTAAATCAGAATTCATGGCCCAAAAGTTAGGAAAATCTATCTTTCCACCCCTTTATTTTTATGGGTTAAATTGACCTAATCAATTGGAGGTAAAATGGTTCGAAATATTTTAGCCGTCATTTCAGGATGGCTCAGCTGGGGCGTCCTGTGTAATGTCATACTTGTTCCCATTCTCATGGGTGCATTCCCCGGTCAATTTGAAAACATGATTCCACAAACCACCGCTATGGTTTTAGCCAGTTTGGTTCTCACTTTTATATGTTCTGTGGCTGCAGGATACATTGTTGGGCTTATCGCCGCATCAGATCATCTCAAGTGGATTAAAGCCAGTGCTGTATTAAACTTTGTCTTTGCTGTTGTGGTCCAAATTAGTTATTGGGATGCCATGCCCGCATGGTATCATATTATCTTTTTGGCATCCATTATGCCGCTGATGATCCTTGGGGGTAAAGAACGAATTAAGCGATTATGATTGATTGTTCGCTTTTCTCAAGAAAGCGATAAAATCCGCCATTTGGTGATAACCACCAAAGGCAAAATCAAAAATTCGATCGGATTGAAATTGAGAATTGGGAATCGATCGACTCACAATAAAGTCTTTATACTTTAGCCATTCGATTTGTGGATGATCCTTGGGATATCCCTTTGGCGCTACTTTTAGACGATCTCCGCCTAATTCACCAAATGTTTGCCTAAATCCATTGTCATTCACAATGGATTCAAATTGATTGGGCCAGGCCACTATATATTCACGAATGGCAGTTAATGTATCCTTATCCGGATGCCAAACGCCTCCAGCCAGATATGACCCTTCCGGATTCACAGTAATATAATATCCGGCGCCCATTCGCTTTCGTCCACCGGGATTCATACTGGCGCTAAACCATGTTTTGTAGGGTGTTTTATCTTTAGAAAAACGGATATCCCGATAGATGCGAAATAAACAATCTTTCGGTTCCGTCCCAATCATATTTGCATCAAATTCTGAAATGCGGAATAGGAGCATGGCAACAAAATCGATAAAATTTTGTTGTGCATCCTTGAATCGATCTTTGTTGGCGTGATACCATTCCCGATTGTTGTTTTGCTTTAGTTCTGTAAGAAAATCAAATGTGGATTGGGCAATCATTTAATCTTCTTTACTCACAGAAAAATATCGTGATTCGGGATGAGAGAAGTACCATCCACTTACAGATGCAGCCGGATACATGGCTCTACTTTCAGTCAGAGATATGCCTGTATTTTCTTCCACATTGAGCAATTTCCAAATTTTATCCTTCTCAGCATGATCAGGACAGGCGGGATATCCCGGCGCTGGACGAATGCCACGATACGATTCTTTGATCAATTTTTCATTATCCAAAGATTCATCTGCAGCATAACCCCAGAATTCTTTTCGAACCCGTTCATGCAATCGTTCAGCAAATGCTTCTGCCAATCGGTCTGCCAATACTTTTGCCATAATCGCATTATAATCATCATGTTCATCTTCAAATTCTTTTACGATGGATTCCAACCCATGACCGGTGGTCACCGCGAACGTGCCGATAAAATCATTTTTAGGCGCAACAAAGTCTGCCAAGGAGTAATTGGTAGCATTGGCACCTTTATCTACAGTTTGTCGAGGAAAATTGAATGTGACATCATCTACCATCACAGATTCATTCAATGCATATGCAGGATGAATCCCAATCACGCCTTTGGCGGTGAGTGATTTTTCTGAAATAATTCGATTTAAAAGAGCCTTCCCATCATTCAATAATTTTCTGGCTTCCTCTCCGACCACTTTGTCCTCAAGTATCCGAGGATAAACACCTTTTAATTCCCACGCATGAAAAAATGGAGACCAATCGATATAATCCACCAATTCACTCAATGGATAATTTTCAAAAACTTTGATACCTTCCATATTGGGTTTTGGTGGTGCATATTCATCCCAATTGATTTGAAATTTTCTGTTTCGAGCTGCTTCAATTGAAAGAGATGGTTTGGTTGCTTTTTGGGCACGTGTGTCTCGGATTTTTTGAAAATCATTTCGGATTTCATCAACAAATGAATCTTTTTCATTTTCATTCATGAGTTTACTCACCACGCCCACGGCTCGAGATGCATCAATCACATGAATGGATGGACCGGAATAATTTTCTTCAATTTTGACCGCCGTATGTTTTCGACTTGTGGTGGCGCCACCTATTAATAATGGAATGTCAAAATTCAATCGTTCCATTTCAGATGCCACATGAACCATTTCATCCAGACTGGGGGTGATTAATCCGGAGAGACCGATAATATCTGCCTCTTCATCTTTGGCTGTGGATAAAATTTTATCGGAAGGCACCATGACACCCAAATCCACAATATCATATCCGTTGCAGCCTAAGACCACACCAACGATATTTTTACCAATATCGTGGACATCCCCTTTTACAGTGGCCATTACAATTTTGCCATTGGACTTGCCCGTGAGTCCCAATTCATCTTTTTCTTTTTCAATAAAAGGAATCAAATGGGCCACCGCTTTTTTCATGACTCGGGCTGACTTCACCACTTGAGGCAGAAACATTTTTCCGGAACCGAATAAATCTCCCACCACATTCATACCATCCATGAGGGGACCTTCGATCACATGAATCGGGCGGTCATATTGTTGCCGCGCTTCTTCTGTATCTTCATCAATATAATCAATGATGCCTTCTACCAACGCATGGCTTAACCGCGCTTCAACGGTATTTTCTCGCCAGGAGAGATCCTTCACCTCTGATCGCTTCACACCGCGATATTCTTCGGCAATTTCTACCAATCTTTCCGTTCCATCATCCCGACGATTGAAAAGGACATCTTCAACGCGTTCCTTCAAATCCGGCGCAATATCATCGTAAACGGTGAGCTGTCCTGCATTCACAATCCCCATATCCATCCCCGCCTGAATGGCATGATACAAAAAGGCGGAATGCATGGCTTCTCTCACACCATTATTCCCACGGAATGAAAATGATAAATTGGATACACCACCACTAATATGGACCCTTGGAAGGGTTTCTTTGATGGTCTTTGCAGCATCAATAAATGCTTTTCCGTATTCATTGTGTTCTTCAATCCCTGTGGCCACGGCAAAAATATTCGGATCAAAAATGATATCTTCCGGTGGGAAGCCAACCCGGTCAGTTAATATTGTATATGCCCGTGTACAGATTTCCACCTTTCGGTCATAGGAATCAGCTTGCCCCTTTTCATCAAAAGCCATCACGATCACGGCTGCACCATATTTCTTTATAATGTTAGCTTGACGTATAAATTCAGCTTCTCCTTCTTTCATGGATATGGAATTGACAATCCCTTTCCCTTGAAGGTTTTTTAGTCCCGTCTCTAACACCGTCCATTTGGAGGAATCAACCATGACAGGAACTTTTGCAATGTCCGGTTCTGCCGCGATTAACCGCAGGAAAATTTCCATGGCTTGTTCAGAGTCAAGAAGTCCTTCATCCATATTCACATCGATAATTTGGGCGCCGTTTTCTATCTGCTGCCTTGCCACAGATAATGCTTCTTCATAATTGTCTTCTTTAATAAGACGCTTGAATTTGGCAGATCCTGTTACATTCGTTCGTTCACCCACATTGACAAAATTGCTCTCAGGACGAATCGTTACGGGCTCTAACCCACTTAATTTGGTTAGGTGTTCAATTTCAGGGATAGTTCTTGGCTGAATACCATTAACGGTTTCAGCAATGGCTCGGATATGGTCTGGCGTAGTACCACAGCACCCACCCACCATATTGACCAATCCGCTTTCCCCAAATTCTTTTATGACTGCTGCCATGGCTTCCGGTGATTGGTCATATTCACCGAACTCATTGGGAAGACCCGCATTTGGATAGGCAAATACATTAATATCCGCAGCGTTGGAGAGTTCACTTAACCACGGTCGCATTTGATCAGCGCCCAATGCACAATTGAGACCGACTGCCACAAGATCTGCATGACGGATCGAATGCCAAAAGGCTTCTACTGTTTGCCCAGAGAGAGTTCTTCCACTTGCATCCGTAATCGTTCCTGAAACGAATATGGGTATATCTACATTTCTGTCTTCGAGTAATTCTCTGATGGCATAAAGGGCGGCTTTACAATTCAGGGTATCAAAAACGGTTTCCACTAAAAATAAATCGACACCCCCATCCAGCAACCCTTTGGCCTGATCAAAATAGGCGGTCTTCAATTCATCAAAGTTTGTATTACGAAATCCGGGATTATTCACATCCGGACTTAAAGATGCTGTACGGTTTGTGGGTCCAAGCGCGCCGGCCACAAATCGTGGTTTATCAGAATATGATTTCGCCACAGATTTTGCAATTTTCGCTGCTTCTACATTGATCTCGTAAGAAAGATCTTCTGTTCCATAATCCAATTGTGAAATGGCATTGGCATTAAAAGTATTGGTTTCCACAATATCCGCCCCTGCATCAAAATAGGCTTTATGGATTTCTCCAACCACTTCTGGACGAGTCAGACACAGAAAATCATTATTCCCCTTGAGATCTTTCTCGTGATCTTTAAACCGATCGCCTCGGAAGTCATTTTCCGTCAAGTTATAGGACTGTACCATGGTGCCCATAGCACCATCCAGTACCAATATTTTTTCTTTTAATAATTCTCTAATCATTTTTCTTTCTTACTGAAAATAAAAAACCCCGGCGCTAAAGTCGGGGTTTCAGTCCTTTTTAGCACCATTATTTCATGTCGCGGCAATAGGGCGCAAATCACGACGCAGCAAAATTAGGTGTATTTATCATTGGGATTCAATGAATATGTCAACGTGTGATATTCCTTGGTCTGCCAGAGCACTTGCCGTAGTTTCCCTATCGGATGTAGATGAATTGAAGGTGCAAATCCAAAAAGTTTTTACGGTCTGATTCTAGACCCACGCACGACAATTAAAAAATTTTTCAGCCTTCAGAAGATAAAACAAATTTTTCTGTAGCGTTCTACCTCGGCTGAAGGGCCGACTGCCTCCTTCCCTTCGTCTTCCATCCTAAATAACAGTAACCCACAGTTGATAAATCTTGGGAGTTAGAATATGAAGAAAGAGATTTATATCAGCGAAAGTATGGGAGAATCTCGTATTGCCATCATTGAGGATGGCACACTTGTAGAAGTGTACGTCGAGAAGCAGGACCGACATCGCATGGTCGGGAATATATATAAAGGACAGGTTGAAAATGTCCTCCCCGGCATGCAGGCGGCCTTTGTCGATATCGGTTATGATATCAATGCATTTCTCCCCTTTTCTGAGATAGAAAACCCCGCTTATCTAGCGGATATAGATGATAGGGATCGACGATCATCCAATGGCCAAAAAGGTAAATATGGTCATCCAAAAAATCGGCGAAGATTCCAGGATAACATAAGCGTAGATTTGAAAACTGGGCAGGATATATATGTCCAGGTCATCAAAGAAGCCTTTGCAGGAAAAGGTCCTCGCGTCACCACCGAAATTGCCCTTCCGGGCCGATTACTTGTTTTAGTCCCTAATGCAAAATATATCGGTATATCCAAAAAAATCTGGGATAAATACGAACGGCGCAGATTGAAAAAGATTGTTTCCTCCTTAAAAGATAAGGAAATGGGTGTAATCGTTCGTACCGTTGCAGAAGGCAAAAGTGAAGAACTGATCCAAAATGATTTCAATATGCTGGTGGAAAATTGGAAAAAGCTGCAGGCCAAAAGCGATCGCGCGAAAGGTGCAGCCCTCGTATATGAAGATTTGGAAACGGCTTCCAGTGTTATTCGTGATCTTTTTACGCCTGATATCAGCAAAATTGTAATCGATTCGAAAAAATTATACCGCAAACTCCAAAGCTATTTGGAGGATGTCTCCCCCAATATGGCGAATCGGTTGGAACATTATAAATTAAAACAGCCGCTTTTTGAAAGTATGGGTGTAGAAAATGAGCTGGATAAACTCCTTCGACCCAAGGTTTGGCTGAAAAGTGGTGCCTATCTCATTATTGAAAAGACAGAAGCCATGGTCGTGGTGGATGTAAATAGCGGCCGATTTGTCGGCAAGAAAAATCATGAAGAAAATTCATTAAAGATCAATCTGGAGACCTGTAAAGAAGTGGCTCGCCAGCTTCGTTTGAGAGACCTTTCCGGACTGGTTGTTATTGATTTTATCGATATGCGGGAAGAATCGAACCGACGCAAAGTATATTACGAATTAAGGAAGGAGTTGAAAAAAGATCGCGCCAAAGTGGCCGTTTCTCCCATTTCTGAATTCGGTTTATTAGAAATGACACGGCAACGGATTCGATTAAGCCTATTGGATTCTATGAGTGAAGAGTGCCCCACCTGTCATGGTGCAGGCCGAATCATGTCCCGAGAGACATTAATCACCCGAATCGACCATTGGCTCCGCCGTTATAAATCGAAACATCGCAGTTTAAAACTTAAATTGGAGCTACATCCCGAGATTGCTGAATTTTTGAAGGACAATAAAAAAGCCCTTCGCGGACTCATGTGGCAAAACTTCACATACATTTCTATCGAGGGGAACCCAAGGATCGCCCGAGATGAATTCCGATTTCTAAATACCAAAAATGGTCAAGAAGAAATTGAGCACGTAGGTGTTGAACACAAGCATGATAATGGTTAAATTTCCGGGCTTTTTTGGGAGTAAAAATGTTTGCAATCGTTAATATAGCAGGAAAACAATACCGCGTCGCAGAGGGTGACCAGATTAAAGTGGCACTTCTTGAGACAGAAGCCGGCAAAAAGGTTAAGTTTGAAGACGTCCTTTTGGCCGACGACGGTAAAAAAGTTCAGGTTGGGAAACCAACCATTAAAGGTATGTCCGTGTCTGGCACTGTGCTGGATCATGGTCGTGACCGTAAAGTAATCGTTTTTAAGAAAAAACGTCGTAAAGGCTATCGCCGTAAAAACGGCCATAGACAAGATTATTCTTTGGTTCAGATTGATTCAATATCAGCATCTGCAGCAAAAAAGAAAGCTGCACCAAAGAAAAAAGCGAAACCAGCTGAAGAAAAGGAAGGTTAAGTATGGCACATAAGAAAGGTGTCGGTAGTTCTAAGAATGGCCGGGATTCAAATGCCAAACGGCTTGGCGTAAAAGTGAATGATGGACAAGCTATCCTTGCTGGCGGCATTATATTAAAACAGCGCGGTACAAAAATTCACCCAGGCGTCAATGTACGTCGTGGTGGAGATGATACGTTATTTGCCACTGCTGATGGTGTGGTTAAGTTTGCCCGAAAAGGCAGAGACCGCAAAACTGTCAGCGTGATTAACGGATAACATCCATCTCATTTCATCCGTAATTAAACCCTGTTCTACTCTGTGGAACAGGGTTTTTTATTTATGGATAGATTAGAAGTATTAATTTCAAATGATTATATCATTCAAATAAAAAGGAATTTATTATGTCTAGACCTAAAATAGCCCTCATTGGTGGTGGTCAAATCGGTGGCAATCTTGCCTTACTTGCCGCACAAAAAGAATTAGGGGATGTTATCATTTTTGATATCCCACAATCAGAAGGCATGGTGAAAGGGAAAGCGCTCGATATCATGCAGTTGCGCCCTCACGATGGATATGATGCGGATATTTCAGGCACGTCAAACTGGAATGACGTGAAAGATGCAGATGTATTTATCATCACGGCAGGAATTCCTCGAAAACCGGGCATGAATCGCGAAGATCTTTTAGAGATTAATCTCGGCATTATGAAAGATGTGGCTACCAATATTAAAGCCCAAGCCCCCAATGCATTTGTGATTGTGATTTCTAACCCATTAGATGCCATGGTAAATGCCTTTTATAAAATCTCCGGATTTAATAAAAATATGGTAGTGGGTATGGCTGGCGCATTGGATAGTGCACGATTCCGCACCTTTATTGCAATGGAAACGGGATGCTCAGTCCAGGATGTAACATGCATGGTTTTGGGTGGTCATGGTGATACCATGGTGCCTGTTACCCGTTTGGCAACTGTTGGTGGTGTGCCGGTTGAGTCTTTAATCCCAGCTGATCGATTAGAAGAAATCGTAGATCGAACCCGTTTTGCCGGTGGCGAGATTGTGAAATTGTTTGGGAATGGATCTGCATTTTATGCGCCCGCTCAATCTGCCATCGAAATGGCAGAATCATATCTGAAAGATAAAAAACGCGTTATCCCTTGTGCATCATTATGCGAAGGTGAATTTGGGGTGGATGGATATTTCATTGGTGTCCCCTCAGTTATTGGTTCTGGTGGTGTAGAACGCATACTAGAGTTCGATTTACATGATGATGAAAAAGACGCCCTTAACAATACATTGGAAGCAGTGAAAAAAACGGTAGCAGAAACAGGATTATAGAATAAACCTGAATCAACCATTAAAAAGCCCCTCTATTCTTGTTTCATAACAATGGATAAACGGGGCTTTTTTATTTCTATTATTTCATTTAAATAAAATTTAAAATCCAATGACAACCATTTCTATAAAGTTGTGTCATACCCCGTGTGACGACTGAAAATCTTGAAGAACGATATCAGACAATTAATACATTTAGCCCAGGCAGGAGATTCCGAAGCGTTTCACCAACTTGTGGCTATGCACGATGAAAAGATTATGACACTGGCATACCAACTGACACAAAATAAATATGACGCCGAAGACCTTTACCAAGAGGTGTTTATTAAAGCGTATAAACATATAGGCAAATTTCGTTTTCAAAGTGCTTTTTATACCTGGCTCTATCGCATTACAGTTAACACTTTTTATAATATGAAGCGTAAGCAAAATAAAATGCCAATTCAGGAAGCGCTCGAAGATGGATCAGATCCATTGATGCAATTATCTGAGGAACCACATGATGATTCCGCGAAGTCAGAAATTATTCAAGCGGTGAAATCAGCTGCAGATTCCCTTCCTGACAAACAGCGTACGGCCTTTTTACTTAAACATATGCAACAGCTAAAAATTCGAGAAATTTCCGGTATAATGGGTATCGGTGAAGGTACCGTAAAAAAATACCTATTTCGCGCCATGGAAAAACTCAGAACTGAACTGAAAGACTATCAATATGTCTAATATCCAAAATAATCTAAAAGAACAGGCTACGCTCTACGTCATGGATGCCATGACCACTGAAGAAAAGGATGCATTTGAATCCAACATGGAATCCAATTCAGAACTCAAACGATATGTGGCCAAATTAAGTAACACATTATCATTAACAGAAAAATCTCTGTCCTTCAAACCTGATGAAGCACTGCTCCAGGGCCAACGCAATCTTTTACGAGCACGTGTTCGTCAAATGGATTCGGTCAAATCTCCAGCCCCATTCCTTGAAAAGATTCAGGATATTTTTTCAGCTACGCTTTCTCCCCGTCAGCCGGTATGGGCAGTGGCAACCTATGTGGTTGTTGCCTTTGTTATGGGTCGATTTTTATCGGTTAATCCTGTTCAGGACATCCAACCGAACAACGGTTTCTCTTCTGCGGCAATTATGGGCTTGATTCAAGAGGGTTCCCTTTCGGATGTACAATTTGAAAAATCCGAGGATAATAATATTCGCTTGGCAGTTGAGACCAAAAAAAATGTAGATGTTTCCGGTGGCTCCAATGATGAAACGATTCAACAAATTCTCTATTATTTATTGTTGAATGACACAAATCCAGGAAAGCGGTTAAAGGCCGTCAACTTATTAGAAAATGTTCCCACTCACGATAATAAAAAATTGGTTCTCGTTTCTTCTGTTTTAACTGAAACCAATGTGGGGGTTCGCCTGAAAGCGCTGGCATTGTTATCTGAATTCGAGACTGATAAAACCATCCGGGATGCCAGTTTAAAAATTTTATTAGAAGATGAAAATGAAGCTGTCCGTATGGGCGCACTTTCTATCCTAGCCAATAGTCCATCCGCAGACATTGTACCTGCACTCCGTGTGGTGAGTCTTATGGATGAAAATGAATTTATTCGCGAACGTGCGTCCCAGGTAATGGATGAAATCAGCTATTTATCTGAAGACATAGCCATAGAGGTGAGACCATGAGATTATTTTTACCCTTTCTATTCGTCTGTACAATTCAAGGACAGGATTTATATGAATCCTTTGAGTCCTTCGATAAGGTGGCCAAAAATTGGTATGTTGCCAAAACGACCTTTGAGTTTGATGTGGACAAAGCGACAGGCAATAACCGTGTTGTTGAATTTCATCGTGTTACCGGTGATATATCAATCGAAGGACAACCGACATCAACTGTTACCATTGTTGAACGAATGAAAATTAAAGCCCGCTCCCAATCAAATGCTAAAAAGGTGTTTAGTGACGTGGGCCGTCCAGAAGTAGCCAAATCCGGTGAAGGTTATATTCGGTTCGAGCGTAAGCGAAATAAAAGAAATCGATCTATCGTTGGATTCTCCTATGAAATCATTGTCCCAACCGATTATAACCTTAGTCTGAATACATCCGGTGGTGATATTGATCTAGGTCACCTTATTGGCGAAGCCAGTTTAAAAACCAGTGGTGGTGATATTGAAGTCAATGATTTGATTGGACGATTGACGGGCAAAACTTCCGGAGGAGATATCACTTTAGAAAAAGTAGAAGGTGTTGCCAATATAAAAACCTCGGGAGGGAATATAGAAATTTATCATTCGGATGGGAAATTTGAAGGCACCACATCAGGCGGAGATGTGGAAGTCATCAATTGTCGGGCTGAAGTTGATATGCACACCAGTGGCGGTGAAATTGAATTTAAAGAAATTGAAGGATCCAAAATTTATGGCCGGACTTCTGGTGGGGATATTGATATCGAAGATGTGAAAGGGGATGTGCGCGTACATACATCCGGTGGCAGTATTGAAGCTGATGGTATTCAAGGTGATTTTGATGGAGAAACTTCTGGTGGCAATATCAAATTCAATCGCGTGAATGGCCATGTGGATGTTAAAACATCCGGCGGCAATATAATCGGAGATATGGTTAAAGGACATGTATTCGGCCGTACAAGCGGTGGCCGTATCGAAATTGAGAAAATTTGGGATCGCTCATTTAAAGATCATGAGATCAGCTTAAAAACTAGTGGTGGAAAAATTGAGTTATCGCTGCCAAAAGATTTTCCCGCAAATATTGAAGCAACAGTACTGAATCGTAGATCTTCTGGTGCCATCGATTCTGAAATTCCTCTAGAAATTAAATTGGATGATGGGGATGTATATGGGAATGGTCAAGTGAATGGGGGAACCTTTTCTGTGACCTTGAAAACAAGTCACGATTCAATTACAATTGAAAAGGATTAAAACATGAAAAATTTATTATCCATACTATTGACCATATTGACCTTGGGTTTTGCCCAGGGATCAGATGATGTTGAAGATGCTGTCGATGGTGTTATAGAAGCAGTTGGTGATGGATTAGAATCAGCGGCGGAAGGTATTGGTGTCGGTGTAGAAGCTGCAGTTGAAGGTGTTGAAATGGGCGTCGGAACTGCCGTAGACGTCATTGATGAACTCACTGACAATAATAATCACTTCTCAAAACCAATGCAACCATTAGAAAAGATGGCCCCTTTAGAACCCATGGCTCCCCTAGCACCCATGGCGCCATTGGAAGGGTTTCAGGATACAACCAAAACGGTTGAAAAAGAGCCTAGCCCCGTAGAGAATATTGATGCGCAAATTGAAGAACTATCTTCTGATGAATTTACATTTCGGGAAGATGTGACTGTTGATTCAGGAACGGTTTCAAAAACAAATATGCGAATCGTTGGTGGCGACTTAATTGTTCATGGTACAATTAATGGAAAAGTGTCTCTGTTTGGTGGCGATGCCTTTTTAAAAAGTGGCAGCATCCTCAATGGAGAAATTATTACAATTGGCGGCAATGTATATCGAGACCCTAAAAGTACTGTGAATGGAAAAATTATCGAGAATAACTTATCTGAAGGCCTCATTTATCGCGAAACGGATAAAGAAGATGCCATTCAGGGTACCACTGAATTTGATATGCATCGAAAATCTGATCGATCCAGAGAAAGTTGGATTCATCCTGAACGCCCCGTATTTAGATATAATAGGAACGAAGGACTTATTTTTACACCCTTCAACGAACAGTGGGATCGTAGTTCTAAATCCGATTTTCGTTTGAGTTGGTCTGCAGGTGTCCGATGGAGAAAAGGGTTTGCCCCAGACTACATCGGGAGAACAACCTTTGAAAAAAGTTTTTTTGAAAATCAGAATTTTTTGCTTTTTGCCAGCCTGTTCAAAGAATCTCGAACTGATGATGGATATCGCCTGCCCCAAGAAGAAAATGGATGGGCGAATTTTTTGGCGCGTCAAGATTTTTACGACCGATGGGATGAATCGGGATGGGAAACGGGTTTTGGATTTAATATATTTAAAAATATTCGCATTAAGACCCGATTTGTTTCAGCGGAACAAGACACGTTGCCCATTTGGAATATGACCAGCCTTTTTGAAAAGAAACGGCTCCTAAGGCCGACCCTTCAATTGGATCAAAAGAATGTAAATTACACGGAAATATCTCTCATGGCAAGGTCGCAAAATTATACGCCACTTTCAAACGGCGCAGCCCTATATATTCAATCTGAATACATCCAATCTGATGGTGATTCATCTACAGTATTCAGTATGGATTATGGTAAAGCGATTCGACGGAATTTAGCACTTTTGGTATTTAATTGGGAATTTTCTGAAGGACTCGTATTTCGATCTCGGTTTATGGCTGGATCAGGCGGACAAGAATTGTCAGCCCATCGATTATTTAATGTGGGCGGACTGGGTTCAGTTGAAGCGCAACCCTATAAAGTACAACAGGGAAATCAAATGGCGCTCCTAAACCTCGCCCTTTATCTTACGCCTGAATTTACTGATGGGGATTGGCTCATTTCATTTTTTGCCAATGGAGGGCGAGCATGGGATGATTCATCATGGGGAACCGGTTGGATTTCGGACGATCCAAAAACAGCCATCTCATCTGCCGGTATAGGCATTGGCCATGGCGATTGGCATGAATTTGATTGGATGATCAATATTTCAAAACCTTTGGACCATGATGGCCCGTTTCAAACAACGATTCGTTTCAACCACACATTTTAATATGAAACACTTAACCACAATAACATCTCTTCTCCTTTTCTTCACACTTTCACAAGCACAATCGCCTCTTTCTGAATTGTCTCAAAAAGATAAAGGAACAGATCAAACGGGAGATTGGGTTCGTGACCATTATCAATATAAAGTAGGCAATGTAGACGAATTGGAAGTGAATATTGATTATGGCGTTGGCGAATTATCTGTAGATGCCAGTTTAAAACCAAAGGTTATCAAGGGTGAAATCTTCTATTATCCCAATAAAGTTGACCCTGAGATTGATTACACAGAACGAATTGGAAGAGGTATTTTATCAATCCGGACTGATCGTGATAACCAATATGATTTTGATTTAGAATTTAACCGGCCTGGAAAGCCACTTGCTGAGTTTGAAAACGAATTAGACTTCTCAGTTCCAGAAAACATTCCTATTGAGTTCGATCTGGATTTTGGTATCGGAGAAGCCGATGTGGATTTTACTGATCTCACATTATCTCGAGTCATCATCGAATGTGGTCTTGGATCCATGAATGTCACCATGAATACGCCTAATTCCGAAACTTGTGATTTTCTGAGGATTGACACAGGATTGGGTGAATTTACCGCTGAAGGTTTAGGGAACCTGAATACACGAGAAGTGGATATTGAGGTGGGTATGGGTTCAGCCGATATTGATTATCGGGGCGAAATTACTCAAGATGTGGAAATAGATATAGAAGTTGGCATGGGTTCATTGGATCTTGTTCTGCCGGAGAATGTCAATGTAAAAGCCAAGGTGCATCACAATTTTTTATCATCAGTAGATTTTGATGACTTCGTTAAAAAGGGGAAGTATTACTTAACCGAAGATTGGCAAGATGAACGGCCAACGGTTTTTCTCGATATAAGTGTGGGCCTGGGGTCGATAGACGTCAATCGTCGATAAAAATTTCTCCTTCTTCCACCGTCACCGAAAAAGTTTTCACCTTTAATTCTGGATTGGCTACAGCACAGGCCGTTTCTACATCAAATTCCCATAAATGGAATTTGCATTGGATTATTGAATCTGAAATATTTCCATCAGCTAATGATGCCCCTCGATGAGGGCATCGATTATCCCAGGCATGAACTTCCCCTTTTATATTAAATAAAGCTACTGGGGTATCTTCTACCATTACCAGTTTGCTCCCGCCATCAGGGATATCTTTTAATTCTGCAATTTTCCTCATCCAACCATTGACAATATTTGTGCCACTAACTTTTCTATGCCTTCAGCCGCCTCTTTAATCGATTGGGCCTCCATATAGGCTGGCGTAGTCACCAGTTTCTTTTCCTCATCCACAATCATTTCAGTTACGGGGCAGGTTACATGCGTACTCCCCATGGCTTGAATGTCATTAGCCGTCATTTCATCAGATCCGATGGTCATTTCTGCCGATTCATCCTGTTCTCCAAGGATTTTCGCCATCATGGCTGGTGCGATACAAATAGCACCGATGGGCTTTTGTAGAAGATGAACTTCTGTCACCAATCGATATACATCGGGATTAATGGAACATTCGGGACCCGCCATTGCATAGTCACATAAATTTTTGGCTACTCCGAATCCACCTGGAATAATCAACGCATCAACATCGTTGCCCGTTACTTCGGCCATATCTTTAATATCACCTCTGGCAATTCGTGCCGATTCTACCAAAACATTACGAAATTCATCCATCTCCTGGCCTGTGTAATGGTTAACCACATGCATTTGATCAATATTGGGTGCCATAAGCACCATCTCTACACCGGCTCGATCCAATGCCAACATGGTGATGACCGTTTCATGAATTTCTGCACCATCATTTACACCACAACCCGATATTAACACGCCTACTTTTGTCATTATGATATTCCTTTATTTATTTTTGTAGAGATACAGCATTCTGCGCTCTTACGCCGCTACTTTGAATTTTGGCTAATATTTCTGTTTAATCCCGAAAACTTAGTCCGTTTTACCGCCGACCCTTTAAACAATTTACGAAACTCATCTTCATCTAATTGCTGCCAATCTTCATCTGTCCAATTGATTATTTCTGGGCGGGGTTGAAAGGCCTTTTCATCTGATTTTTGAGAAAATTTATGGTTCCATGGACATACGTCCTGACAAATATCACAGCCATAAATCCACCCATCTAATTCCTCGTTTCCATCAGAAAATGGTCCACGATGTTCGATAGATCGATAGGATATACATTTTTCTGATTCAATTTTATAGGATTGAATCGCATCCGTAGGGCAAGCATCAATACAGGCCGTACATGAACCACAGAGATCTTCATCAAATGGTGGATCATATTCCAACTCCACATTTAGAATCAATTCGCCAAGGAATAACCAACTGCCATAGTCTCTTGTAATCAAATTGGTATGTTTTCCCTGCCAGCCTAAACCTGCCTTTTGTGCCCATACTTTATCCATAACCGGGGAAGTATCCACACAGACGATTCCTTCTACCTCTGGATTTTCTCCCTTTATCCAGCCTAACAATTGAAATAGTCGTTTTTTCAATACATCATGATAATCGTCACCCCATGCATAATTGCTGAATTTGAAATCAGATTTTAAATCTCGTTGGGTATGGCCAGAATAATAATTCATTCCTACAGAAATGACAGACTTGGCTTCAGGAAAATAAGTGTGAATATCTCCCCGTTCATTTTTCCGTTTTTCCACCCACGCCATGGAAGCATGGCCTCCTGCGCTTAGCCAATCATTTAAATCACTTTTTGCTTTTGGGGTTGCTTCCGCTTTTGAAATACCCACTTTTTGGAAACCCAATGCTTGGGCCTGTGCTTTGATCTCTATAGATACGGGCTTTCCCATTTAGGAATATAAAAATGACCTGTAAATTACCGGCATGGAAAAAATGAAAAGTCTAATGGCTTTATGGCAGAAATCAGGAGAAATGCGCTCTGTTCAATTTGGTGCCTATGAGGTGTTTTGCAAGCAGGTTGGAGATGATCATGCCAGTTCTGATAAAACATTACTTCTCCTCCATGGTTTTCCTGAATCATCCTACTCTTATCATCAGGTGATTGATGGGTTGCAGTCTCATTTCGACCGTATCATTCTTTTTGATTTCTTGGGGTTTGGATCAAGTGATAAACCAATCAATCACCATTACAATTTAATGGAACAGGCTCAGATTGCACTTGATGTGTGGCAATCCTTTGGCATAAAAGGCGGACATCTCATCGCCCATGATATGGGCGATAGTGTGGCTACAGAGTTGGCAGCACTTGCAAATGAATATAAAATTGGCAATTGGTTTTCGGATGGTTTCCAATCCATCACATTTACCAATGGTGGTATGGTCATTGAACTTTCTGAACTTCGCATACTTCAGAAACTAATGCTGAATCCCATCTTTGGCCCTTTTCTATCGAGGATTTCACGTTATAGGACATTTAAGCAACAAGTCTATAGTGCCAATGGGAATGACAAAATGGAAGAGATCGAAGTTAAAACAATGTGGACCGCTTTTCGTGCCGGGAATGGAAATAAAATTGGCCACAGATTGATTCAATATATCAATGACCGATATCGATACCAAAATAGCCGATGGCTGCCCGCCCTAAAAGAAACGGAAACCCCAATTCATATTTGTTGGGGAGAATTGGATAATGTTGCACCCATATCAATTGCAGAGAAATTAATGGTAGATATATGCCCAAAAGCCACCCTTACTACAATGCCAAATACAGGCCACTTCTGCCAGATGGATCATCCGAATGAATGGCTAAAATCTATCTTACAATACTATCAGAATAATTAATGTTGTTTTCTAAGTAGTTTTTCTGCCCATAAAATACCGATAATTGTTTTTACATCGGTAATCTTTCCAGACCAAACCCAATTCATTGCATCTTCTAGAGGTGTGGGTAGCAATTCTAAAAATTCATCTTGATCTAAATTGGTTATTGATTCCACTAGGTCTTCAGCTAAATACATCCACATTTTTTCATTTGAAAACCCTATCGCCGGATGAATATTCGTTAAGAAAGTTAGTTTATTGGCACGGTATCCTGTTTCTTCTTCCAATTCACGATGGGCACAATCTAGTGGATCTTCATCTGCATCCAATTTGCCCGCAGGAATTTCAATAAACTCCGCTCCCGGTCCATAGCGATATTGACGGATGAGACAAATATTTCCATCAGGTAGAATGGGAATGAGGCAGACGGCGCCGGGATGATCAATCCACTCTCGCGTACTGGTTTCACCATTGGGAAGCTTAACCTGATCCAAATATAAATCAATTAACCGTCCTGAAAATTTTTGCTCAGATGATAATCGTGTTTCCTTCAAATCAGACATTTTATTTATTCAAATTCCTTTAACAATGCCTTCGCCTTTTTGATTTGTTCCCAATCACCCAAAGGGTCATCCTTAGATGGCGTCATTTTTGCGATACTATTTAGAAGTGCGATTGCCCTTTCTTTTTGACCGTCTTTAATCAATGCCTGAGCAAGATACACAACTTGAACCGGTTTCCCTTTTCCCGTATTTACTGATTTTTCCAACCATTTTACCGCTTCATCGTTGTCCGGCCAAGATAGAAAAAATGGAATGTAAGGTGATTTATAATGGACCACACCGAGGATGAAGTATCCACCGCCATCTTCGTAATGTGGATCCATTTCAATAATTTTTAAGGCATGGATTTTCATTTGGTCAGCCACACCCTCCCGAGCAGCGGCTAAGATGCCATACACTTCTGCCCAACTGCCGAGATTGGTAAGATACCAATATAAAATATCCATTCGATCGGGATATCTGTTGATATAAATGGAGGCCAATTGTTTGGCTTCATTAAAGACCGCTTTTTGTTCGGCTTCATTATCCACTGCAAATTTGCCTTTATAATAATAGGATTTCATTAATCCCATAGCGGCGTCGGCCTCCGATTGAGATTCTTTCAATGCGAGTAAATAATAATGAATTGCCTCATTTAGAAACTTAGGATTCGCTTTATCTTCAACGCTTCCTTCTGCCCGCCGTTCATAGGCAAAATGACCCTTTTCTAAATTGGATTGACCAAACAGGATGGCTATCCATACGCAGATGACCAGTCCTCGTTTAGCCATTAGAAATATTCGATATAGGTAATCTTTAATTCTCGTTTGAAATAATCCACCTTATCATCATCAAATAGGAGATTATTAAAATTCATTTCAAGGTGCAGCCGCTCTACAAATGTCCAACGGATGCCAGCATTCAAATAACCACCTCTGGCAATGGCTATGGTTTTTGCTGTCATGTCATTCTCATTCAATGCTGCATTATACTCTAGTAATAGGGATAGTTCTGGATTGAATTCCATATCAAGTCCGAAAAAATAATTCACATCCTTATCGCCATCATTCACTTCGGCGAAATTATAATTCGTCCCCATGTGAACGCCCAAATTCCCCAATGGCGTCACCCAATTCTTACTGGCGGCGGCATAGAGTCCCATGGCTTTTACATCATAGCGCATAAGGGTATCAGCGGGATTATAATTCCCTTGGCCTTGTGTATCCACCCCAATGGATAATCCCGGCATGGATTCCGTTTCATCAATTAGTCGATACTTAAGGTTGGCTTCAGGACGAGGATACCAAACTAAGCTATCATCACCAATTAAATTGGCTGAGCCAAAAGAAAGGCCAAATTGGAAACGATCTGTAATGCCCACACTGAGGGATGATGTAAGTCCCCCCCCCTTTTGAACGCGCATTTGCATGGCATAACTGCCGCGAACAAGCGTACCTGCAGATGGGACTGTCACAAGCGTAGTAGGTGGCGGATAGGATTGAGCCCATCCAATGGTGGTTAAAAAGAAACCGATGATTGTTGAGGATTTTAAAAATGTCATTCGAGTCTCAGGTATGTGGTTATGAATCGGTTAATTTACCCCATGTGGTTATCGCAATGCAAGTTAAGGGAAAATGCGTTCACCATACTTAGAGGTGATAGATTCCACACGGAATTTGGGCATAATCAACGTATCTGGTTCACCAACAATTTGAAATGTCACTCGTTGATTGCCAATGTCTATCACATTGACCAATAAACTGTCGCCATTGGTTAACACCATAAGATCATGATCTGTTTTCGGGATAAAAACATCGAATGGAATTTTGAGATCTTTCTCTCGAATATCTTCCAGAATAATTGATATTTCGTCTAGTTGGTTACCCGTTCGCGGTGGTGGTGTTTTATAGAGTCGTTCTGCCGGTGGCCGCGTCAGGGCTACGTGACTTATTTCCTGTCCACTTGAATCATATTCCCAAATCTCTTTCTTTCCCGTCAGCATATCGATGGCATAAGCGTATCGCCGAATGATCCTATTATCAGGAATGGATGTCCACACTTCGCCTTTTAAAAATCCCAAATGATCATAAATAAAATCAATTTGGCCGTATTGAATGCCATTTAGGTTTTGAAACCGTATGGATTCAATTTGATCAGAAGTGTTGAGTATAAACTTAGATTCTTGATCCGTATAATAATGTCGAACCTTTTGAGGTAATGCCTTTCGGAACTCAATGGACCACGGTTCATCCATCCCAAATTGAATCAGACTGTCCGGCCGTTGATCGGCATTTAAAAAGAACTGTCGTTGTATTTTATCTCTTTCACCATATTCAAAATATTCTCGAGCCGACACATCTCCTTTTGCGTTGATACGTTCTATAATTATAGCCTGCTTTTGATCATTGTAAAATACTTGAATGTGGGGTTGACCAAATCGCATGGACGCCATCATGCGATCATCGGCCATAAAGTTTTGGTCGTTGGCATAGAACCGCATAAAGCTCACCGTTTGGCCAAAGCTGAATCCAATGAACAATAGAGTGATTAACCGTTTCAAACTACATCCCTTTATGGTTGGCCATTGTATTTAAATAGGCATTAGCCCAGTTTGAAAATGTACCCAGTTCAATTTCTTTTCTCATGGTTTCCATCAGACACATATAATAAGATAAATTATGAATAGTGGCCAACCGAAGTCCAAGTACTTCTTTAATATTGAATAAATGGCGGAGGTATGACCTACTAAAGTTTTGACATGTATAACAATCACATTCCGGATCGAGTGATTCAAATGCTTCCCTATGTGTTTGATTCCCAATATTGACTATGCCTTGACTGGTAAACAGCTGTCCATTTCGCGCATTTCTTGTGGGCAGGACACAATCAAACATATCCACACCTCGCTGTACGGATTTCACCAAATCCGTGGGTCGACCTACACCCATTAAATATCGGGGTTGATCTATAGGCAATAATCCGTCCATTTGATCAACCGTTTCAAACATGGCATTTTTTTCTTCTCCAACTGCCAATCCGCCGATAGCCATACCGCATGTTGCAAAAGGAATCAATGCTTCTGCACTTTGTTTTCGTAAGTGCTCAAATACACTGCCTTGCACAATGGGGAAGAGGGTCTGTTCCCATCCGTATAAAGGGTCATTACTTGCGAGAAAGTCTCGACATTCCTTTATCCAACGAGTCGTGCGATTCACAGCGGCTTCAACTGTTTTTTCGTCAGCTTGCCCCGGTGGACATTCATCAAATGCCATAATGATATCTGAACCCAAATGACGCTGGATATCCATGGAAACTTCTGGTGTAAATAAGTGACGACTCCCATCCAAATGTGATTGGAATTCAACGCCTTCATCCGAAATTTTATTCAGATTGGCCAATGAAAAAACTTGAAATCCCCCACTATCGGTTAGGATGGAATTTTCCCAATTCATAAATGAATGAAGGCTACCTGCTTTATGGATCAATTCATGGCCGGGACGGATATATAAATGATATGTATTTCCTAAAATGATCTGGGCATCCAAATGGATTAACACTTCAGGATCAATTGTTTTTACTGCCCCTTGTGTACCGATGGGCATAAATACGGGCGTTTGAATTGTGCTGTGGTCAGTCTTGATCACTCCTCGCCTTGCCGAGGATGTTTGATCAGAATGAGAAATGGAAAATTGCATTAAAATAAATGGTGAAAGGCTTCACCCGCATTGGAAATACCAATGATTTTAATCCCTTTTGGTGCGGGCTTCAACCGTTTCACATTGGCTGCAGGTGCAATCACCGTTTTAAATCCCAGAGATTTGGCTTCTGTGATTCTTGCTTCTAAACGACTTACTGACCGGACTTCACCACCCAATCCCACTTCTCCAATCAATACAACGGAACCATCGATTAGTTTATCACGAGCGCCTGAAGCCATTGCTGTTATTACCGCCAAATCTGCCGCAGGATCATCAATTTTGAGTCCCCCAACCAAATTAACAAATACATCCTTGGTTCCCATGTGAGTGCCAAGTCGTTTTTCCAGAACGGCCAAAAGCATGGCCAATCGTTTAAAATCAAATCCATTTACATTGCGTTGAGGGGTCCCAAAATTTGCATTGGAGACTAATGCTTGCACTTCAACCAAAATGGGACGGCTACCCTCTAATGAAGGGAAAATGGTAGAACCAGTAATATCATTTCTTCTCTCAGCTAAAAATAGTTCCGATGGGTTTTCAACTTCAATTAACCCATGGCTATCCATTTGAAAAATGCCCACTTCATTCGTGGTCCCAAATCGATTCTTTGCTGATCGAAGAATGCGGTGATCATGACGGTCATCTCCTTCTAAATACAAAACTGTATCCACCATATGCTCTAACATTTTGGGACCGGCAATGACGCCTTCTTTGGTCACATGACCAATAATAATGACTGCAATCCCCTTTTGCTTTGCCAATTGTAAGAGTTGTTGGCCGCATTCTCTTATTTGAGATACTGAACCGGGTAAAGAGTCTAATTCATCGCTAAATACAGTTTGAATTGAATCAACCACAAGTAGTTGGGGTTGAATTAGGGAGACCTGATCCAAAATGCCCCCAATTCTATTTTCCGAAGATAGATGTAATGTTTTGGAATTGACACCGAGCCGCTTTGCTCGAAGACCAACTTGATCTTCACTTTCTTCTGCAGACACATAGAGAACGGACTTTTCAAATGCAGGTAAAATTTGGAGTGCCAAAGTGGATTTACCAATCCCTGGATTGCCTCCTAATAACACAAGAGACCCAGCCAATAATCCGCCGCCCAACACGCGATCCATCTCAGAAATCCCCACAGGAATCCGTTCTACGGGTTCACCATGTAGTACATCTTCTAATGTTTTAGATTCACGAGCAAGGCCGTTAGCGCCCTTCTTTCTGTTCTTGGAAACTTTATATTCACTGAGTGTTCCCCATTCGTTGCAGGATGGGCATTGTCCGTGCCATTTGGGGTGGTCATCTCCGCAAGCAGAACATAGATATACAGTTTTAGATTTTAATTGGGCCATTTATGGGTGAGAAATTGAAAACGGTACCGACCAGAATCAAGGGGAATCACATATTCCATTTGCCAGGTAGGGAAAATAACTGATAAATAATTATTTAAAACGTAATTGATTTATTTTTACATAATTACGTTTTAACCAATTAAGGTATTTTTTTACCAATCATATCCAATGGATAGATACCATTGTGGTTTTGAGAGGCCACTATCCGTCCAATCGTAGGCCGCTTCAATGCGCCACATCATAAAAATAGGTAATTTGATACCGTATCCAATTGAGCGTACCCATGGTGAAAATTTATCCGGAAGATCATTTCCATATTTGGCCTGTAGATAAGCAAAATCTGAGAATTCCCGTTGGTCATCCCAAGCGGCACCGATATCCATAAATACATGGCCGCGTATATTTCCTAAAACCATTTTAAATGGAAATCCCAATGCCAAATATTGAATCAATGGAAATCGAAATTCCAAATTGGTTAACACCACATTCGTCCCAAATCGCTCAGAGAATCGAGCGCCTCGAAGCGGATAGGCAAATTCAGAAAAATAAATATCCTGAAGCAGTGATTGATTCTCACTATCCAGGATTACATTCCGCCACCGAGCTTCATTTGTATCAGAGTCTTTATTGCCATCTGTAACACCGGTGCCCAACAGCCAGTTTTGCATCCCACCCAGAAAATACTTTTGAGGATTCTTTCCGGTGCTAGTCCCAAAATACACACGGCCTGCAAAGGAATAATCTCTGTTGATCATATGGTATTTTCTCATATCCACTTTCAACTTTTGAAAGGAGATACCCTTATCACCCATGGCAGGACTCAGTTCTAAGGTGGTATTTTGTCGAAATCCATCAATGGGGCCCGTGTATCCATTTACAGAATTATCATAGATATAGCTCAACGTTGGGTTGGCAGCAATAAACCCATCATCATTCATGATGGTATTTTGTCTTAGAATTGGATCAATCTGAAATAGTTTGTAATCCAAATTATGAAATACAATTCCTGCATCGATCCGATGGAAACGATTGATGGGTCGAGACGCAACGGCGGCCACACCAAAATGGCGCATCCGTGCGGTCATTTCTGTTAAAACACCGATTTCATTCGTACCATATCCTGCAAAGAAGAAATCCGCTTGGTGAAACAAAGTGAAATAGTAATTCATCCGCTGCTTCAAGAACCCATAATTCAAAAAGTAATCACTGTTGGTCAATGAAATTTGCGATTCCATAGCCAAAGAAATTTGATGATCGCCCATCAAATCACTAAAATAGAAAACGAGCAATCCCTGGTGGCCAAATACATTATTGTACCCCAACGTACCTTGGGCCACATCCAAACTGAATTTGGTTTTATAAGCTTGAGGAATATAATCGCCTTCATCTGTAATCCGGGAAGAGTCAATTTTTACCGTCACGGGCTCCTGTTCACGGTCCTGATCATTATAGTGTTCAAACTCCCAAGCGAAAATATAATTGGAATAATCTGATACATTGGCTGATGCACCCTGACGTTTATGCTTACGCAAATCCACCAATTCTTCTTTATCGGTTTCTTCTCGATTTAATATATAATTGGTCGGTGCTACTTCTGTGGCTTCCAGATTTAAGGGATTATTCATCCGATACACATCCCACCCCAAACCGGAATAGCCCGAGAATACCATGGATCCATCATCCTTCGTAAGACTTAATTGGAATAATCCAGTTAAGAGGTTTGTTACGACTGTACTCTCTCCTGTATCTAAATCATGTCGAAACAAATTCCAGGTGCCGTTGTAATCGCCCGTATAAAAGATCACATTTTCTGTGTTGGAAAAAATGGGATAATTCTCATCGAATTCTGTATCCGTGATTTGTTCAATTGAGGATGTGTTTACATCGATGGTATACACATTACTCTGATCATAGGAATGATCAATCATATCCTTTGCTGTCGTATTTTTACCATTTTTCCGACTACCCCGGTCTGAAATAAAAGCAATCTTATTTCCATCAGGGCTCCATGAAGGTTCAGTGTCGGAATAAATATCGTCGGTAACGTTGGTTAATTCTTTTGATGGAATATGATAAACATAAATGTCGCTTGCACCACCTTCATTTCCTACAAATGCCAAACTTTCACCATCTGGGCTCCATGAAGCAGTAAAAACTCCATCCAGTTTAAATGGTATTTTTTCCTGTTTTTCAGTTTCTACATCTATCAAATATAGTGCATCGGTGGCGCCTGCTTTTGCCGCAATCACAATTTGTTTACTATCAGGGGACCAACTAATCCCGGGTTGGAGGAATTTCAATTCTTCAAAATTGATTGAGCGGCTTCCCTTTACCAATCGCTTATTCTTTTTACCCGTAACTGCATCCAAAATATAAATATCCATGTACCCCGATCGATCGGATAGCACAGCAATCTTACTGCCATCAGGAGAAACGGTTGGAGATACATTATAGAAATTTCCGGCTTTTTTATGATCAGTTAATCGTTTAGCGATATCCTTTACTTCATCTCGGCCAGCCACATCGGGGAAATATTCTTGCTTAATATATTTGTGCCACTGTTCCGTCAGCTCTTCAAAGTCCATCCCCAATGCATCTTCAAATCCTTTTTCAGCATTTCCATATCGTTTCATGGATTGAAATACTTCACCAATCTTTTCACGACCATATTTCGATGCAATAAATCGCCAAACCGATTGGCCACCTTTATAAGCCAAAAAGAATTCTAGTTCACGGATGGTGGGAATCCGTTCGTTAATGGCCAAATCCCGGATGATCATATCTGCTTCAGTATCCCAATTCATGGAAAGGTATTCGGATAAGCCTTCATTCACCCAAAGGGGCAATACCAATTGAATACGATTGGATACTACATTTTGCATCCGCCCACCATAGATTAAATCATTAATCATGGCATGAACCAATTCATGGTGAAGCACGTGACGAAATGCTTCATAATCCCCTTCAAAGGGAAGCACCACACGATTTTTAAAGAGTTCGGTTACACCGCCGATGCCCTCCTGCATATATACACCCACAACATTATTCTGCTGAAATTCATTATGGGAATGATAAACAATGATGGATACACGTTTTTTTAATGTCCATCTCAAGTGCTTACCAATTTGTTCGTAGGCTTTAATGGCCGCTTCCATGGTAAAGTTGGCCAATTCAATTTCATCACCATAATAATAAACGTCAAAATGGGGGGATGAGATGAATTCCCAATCAAATTCCCGATATTGAACCTTATTTTGTCCAAAAGATTGGGCGGACAGCAGGGATGCTGCGCAAAGAGTGATGATGAAAAGAATTCGTTTCATGTCTTTATAAAGTCGAATTTAAATCGATAGTTCCTGAATTTCGACGATTAACCTGAAAAAACGTTAAAAAAATTAATCTGAAATTTTCTCGTTTCAGGATTGACTGACCCCTCGTGAAACCATTAGTTTATCTGCTATGGATTTGCCCGTCTATTTTATTTCCGACATCCATTTGATGTTAGAAAGATCAGAATCTGAGGTTCGGCGCCAAGATATCTTATTCCGTTTCATTCGTCACGTCAAGGAAACGGGTGGGACATTAATTATCAATGGCGACCTCTTCGACTTCTACTTTGAATACAAGGATGTGATCCCAAAAGTATTCGTCCCCTTTTATCATGAAATACTGAAACTTCGTGAATCAGGGGTAAAGGTCCATTATGTATTGGGGAATCATGATTATTGGGTACAGGATTTCATCACGGATACATTATTTGATTACACCTATTTCACTGATACTGAATTCAATATGAATGGAAAACGATTTTTTGTCACGCATGGGGATGGTTATTTATCCTGGGATCGGGGCTATAGACTCTTAAGGGGATTCATTCGGTCTCGGTTATTTATTTGGTCTTATCGTTGGATTCATCCCCGGATTGGCTACGCTTTTGCACGATGGGTATCTAAAAAAGGTGAGCATTATGAGCATTCAGATGCTTATAATAATAAAATTGCGGATGAAATGTCTATTCATGCCAATGAAAGGTTTAAGGATGGATATGATTATTTTGTTACGGGCCATTATCACCAAGCAAAGGAATTACCCTTAACCGGTGGTAAATTGTTGATTCTTGGAGACTGGTTAAGCTTTTTTTCCTATGCAAAATTTGATGGCCAGGATCTAAAACTACATTTTTGGAAAGATCATGAAACGTCATAGCCTCATCCTACTACTCTTGACATCCATCTTGTGGATTGATGGGTGTTCGATGATTAAAAAGTTTTGGCCCGGGAAAAAGAGCGCCAGTGATGATATTTCTTATGAGTTAATCGAAAACCTCAGCACTGCTTTTAGCGAAGGTAAACTCCAAGCACTTGAAGAAATGATTGCCATTTATAATGATTCCAATCAACCGTTTGACGTTCGTATGGCTGCGGGAAAAGCATTGGCAGAAACCCAACACCCTACAGCGCTCAATGCATTATCAGAAACTGTAGGTGATGCGGCCGCACTCGATGTTTCTTTTATGATTGCATCCATTGAATTGTTGGCTGAATTCCGAGATGATCCCAGAGCCGCCGATGCCATGGTGAATGCCATGAATAAGGTGGAGGAAAAGACCAATACATTGCAAATGGCATTGGTGCAAAATCTTAATAAAGTACGGACCAAAGATCAGGTTCTGGCATTACTTGATTTATATGAAGTGAGTCGAAATAATTTCAATCGAACAGAAAAATTGCTAACAGAAACCCTTGGTGCTTTAGGTACGGATGAGGTGGTGCCAATTCTGACACAAATTTCCCGTGACCCCAATGTGAACTTGGGGATACGAAATCGTGCGGTAGAAATCCTCGGCAAAAAAGATCCGAGCCAAGTGGCAGGCGCATTTGCCGAATTATTAAATGATCCTGAAACTAATTTGGAAGTGAAGGATTTTGCACTGAATACCATGCGGGGGGTGAAAGAAGAAAATCTAGTTTTGGCCCTCCTTCAAACCTATCGCAGCGGTAAGGACGAATATTATCAAATGCTCAACACCTTGCTGGAGGCTTTGGGTGAATTTGATGATCCAGAAATTCGTAGAGCCGTGTTGGAAGTGGCCATGAATGATGATTATCCCTTAGACATTCGTACAAAAGCAATCGGCAAACTGGCCGATGTGAGCGATGAAACAGTTATCCCTTCCATTATGCCTATTTTATCTGATTATGAACAATATAAATTACACGATGCCGTCATCCAGACAGTGAGAGACTTGGGGCAATATGATCAGTATGCGCAAGAAATCAAACGGCGGACTTTCGAAGCCCACCAAAACGCAGAAGCTGTTAATGATTAAACGAATCATATTCATCACTTTTTCGACTGTTATTTTTGGCCAGGAGGCGGACTCAGTTTTGGTAGATACAACGGCAGCCGTGGCCATTGAAGAAACGACGCCTGCAGATACCATCCAAAAGCCTTTACCCGATATTCGGCCATTGAAAGAAAAAGCAGATAAATTGGAACCGGGAGATCCTTTCTTTCAATTGCAATCCAGTATTGACCAATTGAATCAACAAATGGATTCTTTAAAACAGGTTATTGCCATATATGAAGAAGGCAAAGGCGCCATGCCTACCATTGATGAAGAATTATTGAACTTAATCAAAGTCCCTCAACTTCGTCACCGTATTGAATTGCAAAATGGTACCATCGTCAATGGCGAAATTATTGAAGAGGACGATCTAGGCATAATTGTTCAAACAACCATTGGACAGCTAATGATTGAGCGGGATCGTGTGATCAATATCACTGAAGATCTTCCACCCATCGCCAAAGTTGAATTGGTTTCAGAGCCTTTTGTCAATGCATTCCCAGATCGAGAAGAGATTACCGGGACGCTAAAAAATATGGGATCAAAACGGGCAGATTTTGTGCGAGTGATTGCAAATCTTTGGTCCCCTACCACTGAATTAATTAGACAAGACTCTATATTTGTCACCGGTCAAAATCAAAAATATTACACTGGCATCCGATCAGATACGGCTATGGAGCCCGGGACAATCAGTGAATTTCGGATGGTTATCCCCTTAACCGAGGATGATGAAGTCTCCTACCGAACATATGAAGTCCGGTGGGAATCATATAAATAAATTAGAAAAGCCGCGTCTGATACACGTCATGGAGACGGAGTAAACCGGCACAGGACTTTCCATTTCCATTTACCACAGGTAGAACAGATATCTGTGATTCCCGATCTTCCATTAATGTAACCGCATCTTTTAGTGGCGCTTCCAGATTGATCGACACTGGATTTTCTGTCATGACTTCACTAACTGTCGTTTGATCAATATCACCATTTTCAGCTAAACATCGTCTTAAATCACCCTCGGTTACAATGCCCAAAAGAGTACTGTCTCCATCCATAACAAGGGCTGCACCTTGGGGCTTCTCTGTCATTTCGATCACGACTTTTCTCAGCTTATCTTTTAAATGAACCGTGGCCACATTTTGAATGGGCTGCATAATTTTTTCGACGGTAAGCCGTAATCGTCTTCCTAAATCTCCGGCCGGATGCAGTTTGGCAAAATCCTCATGGTCAAATCCACGGTGACTCATCAGTACAGCTGCAAGGGCATCTCCTATTGCCAATGTTAATGTGGTGCTCGATGTGGGCACGATGCCCAGTGGATCTGCTTCTTTTGAAACGGATGCATCCAATACCACATCCATCTGGTCAGCTAAGGGTGATTTTAAATTCCCGAGAATACCAATTAATGGAGAATTGAATTCTTTTAATATGGGAATCAATCGTACCATTTCTTCTGTGGCACCGCTTTTGGAAATAACGATCGTTGGATCGCCGGGAGCATAAATGCCTAAATCGCCATGGACTGCTTCTGCCGCATGAAGAAAGACTGCTTTATTTCCAATGCTGCATAATGTTGCGGCGATTTTTTGAGCAATCAGTCCTGATTTCCCCATACCACAGATCACTACCTTTCCGGGATGATTGGCAATTATTTCACAGACTTGAGCCATAGGCTCAGGAATGCGATCGGCTGCATTCATCAGCTCTTGCCCTTCTTCCCGAAGGATATTGGCTGCGATTGATTTGAGTTCTGAATCGGTCATTCGATCAAGAAAGTTACTGCTTTCCTGCAATTTTTACCATGATGGCATTTTGGGCATGCATCCGGTTTTCTGCTTCGTCAAATACAATTGAATTGGGCGATTCCATCACGGCATCAGTCACTTCTCTGCCCCGTTCCGCCGGGAGACAATGCATGAAAAGTGTTTCCTTACCTGTGGATGCCATCATGCCAGAGTTTACTTGAAAATCGGCAAAAATCTTTTCTCGCGCATCTGCTTCCTCTTTTTGCCCCATGGATGCCCATACGTCAGTATAGATTACATCAGCGCCGGCAACACCTGCTTTCGGATCATGCGTGACCTCAACGGTGGATATGCCTGCATCCTCTACCAATTTCACGGCACTGGCATCCGGCTCAAACCCTTTAGGGCAAACACAGGTAAAATGAAAAGGAATCCTGGCGGCCAAATGGAGCCATGAATGGACGATATTATTTCCATCGCCCACATAGACAATTTTCATATCATCAAGGTTGCCACGGTGCTCATAGACCGTTAAAATATCAGCCATGATTTGGCAGGGGTGATTATAATCAGTTAACCCATTCACTACAGGTATGGATGCATATTCAGCCAACTCCACAATATGCTGATGATCAAACAACCGGGCCATAATCATATCATTATATCCGCTAAAAACACGGGCGATATCTTTGATGGCTTCCCGTTTACCAATACCAATATCATTGGGTCCCAAAAATAAGGCATGACCACCCAACCGAAAAAACCCTGTTTCAAATGACACACGCGTTCTTGCCGATGGTTTTGCAAAAATCATGGCCAGAGAGTGATCTTGAAACGGTTTGTAATCTTCACGATTTTTTAATTTAGCTTTGATTTCTTTTGCCAGTTCAAGTGTCTCCCAGATTTCTACCGTAGTAAAATCTGTAATGTGTAAAAAGTCTCTTTTCATGTACGCAATTCCTTATAGAATGTATTTACTCAGGTCTTGATCCTCAGCAATATCCTTTAATTTTTTATCCACTAATTTTTTGGTAATGGTAATGGTCTTTTTCCGTCCACTGGATTCATCAAACATATAGTCATCCAATAATGTTGTCATGACAGTATGCAATCGGCGTGCACCGATATTTTCCATTTTGGAGTTCACCTCTGCAGCAATCTTCGCAATGGCGCGAATCGCATCTGTATCAAATTTGAGTGTAACATTTTCTGCACCCAAAAGAGCCATATACTGTTTAATTAACGACGATTCCGGATGCTTTAATATTTTTACAAAATCATTCACAGTCAGTTTATCCATTTCAACACGAATTGGAAATCGACCTTGCAATTCCGGAATCATATCTGATGGAGATGATACATGGAAAGCGCCGGCAGCAATAAACAGGATATGATCTGTTTTTACCATGCCATACTTTGTAGGCACTCGGCTTCCTTCAACAATCGGTAACAAATCTCGCTGCACACCTTCACGGCTTACATCCGGGCCGGATCCTCCACTGCCCTCATCAACGATTTTGTCAATTTCATCCAAGAATACAATGCCATTATTTTCGACCCTGTCTTTGGCCATGCGCACCAATTCATCTTGATCCATGAGACTATCCGCTTCCATATCATTGAGAATATTTCGCGCTTCGGAAACGGGCATCTTTCTACGTTTTTTCTGCCCCGGCATGACGTTAGAGAGCATCTCTTTGATATTCATGCCCAGATCATCACCGCCCAACGGACCGACAACCTGCATCATGGGGCCTGCTTCTTCCGTTACGTCGATTTCAATATCTCGATCTTCAAAATCACCATTTTGAAGTTTCTTCCTTAATCGTTCTCTCGTTTTTTCATGACGTGCTTCTTCGGCTTCAGTTCGCTTATGGGTTCCATCAATTGGAAAAAGTGAATCTAATATCCGTTCTTCTGCCAGCGTTTCTGCCAACGCCTGTACTTCAGTCTGTTTTTCACGCTTCACGATGGACATGGCCACATCGGTGAGATCTCTCACTATAGATTCAACATCTCGGCCCACATATCCTACTTCTGTAAATTTGCTTGCTTCTACTTTCACAAAAGGTGCTTTGGCCAGTTTGGCTAACCGACGGGATATTTCTGTTTTACCCACACCAGTGGGCCCAATGAGGATGATATTGTTGGGCACGATTTCATTTCGCATATCTCCCGCAACTTGCTGGCGTCTCCATCGATTTCTCAATGCAATGGCAACAGCCCGCTTAGCACTATCTTGGGCTACAATATATCGATCTAATTCTGATACAATTTCTTTGGGTGTCAAATTGCTCATTTGTCCTCAAGCACCGTGATAGCATCATTGGTATAGATACATAGATCTGCTGCAATTTGGAGTGATTTTTCTACCACTTTTTTTGCAGAATATGTTGTGCTTTTTAAATAAGCCGTCGCTGCCGCTTGGGCAAATCCTCCACCAGAACCGATTGCAACAATTGGTCCGTCAGGTTGGATGACATTTCCATCCCCAGAAACGATAAAAGCATTCCGTTTATCCATGAGGGCCAACAATGCTTCCAGATTGCGAAGGTACTTATCCATACGCCATTCCTTGGCCAACTCCACCACAGCACGGGTTAAATCTCCTTCATATTCATCCAGTTTGGATTCAAACTTTTCGAAGAGCGTCAGTGCATCGGCGGCGGCACCTGCAAATCCCCCCAGAATGATACCTTTTTCCGTTTCGAATTTTCTGACCTTTACTGCTTTTTGTTTAAAAGCCATATCACCAAATGTTACTTGGCCGTCACCGCCTAAGGCCACCATCCCTTTTTTTCGAACACCCAAAATGGTGGTAGAACGAATTTTGATATCCATTTATTTATCCATTAATAGTTTGAATAAACGAGAATCAGATGGCAGGACCAACGTGGTTTTATCATCAATCACTTTTTTATATGCATCAAGCGTTCGAACGAATTCGTAGAATTTTGGATCGGCAGAATAGGCATCGGCATATACTTCTACTGCTTTTGCATCCCCTTCACCTCGAACCCGTTCCGCTTCTTTATAGGCATCAGCGAGAATGATGGTTTTATCTTTATCCGTTGCGGCGCGAATCTTTTGCGCTTCTTCTTCCCCTTCAGAACGGAATTTATTGGCTTGCCGTTTCCGTTCCGCTTCCATCCGAGCATAAATGGATTCTTCATTCTCTGTGGGTAAATCCACACGGCGAATGCGAACATCAATGACTGAGATACCATAATCCATGGTGGCTGCATTACTGGCTTGGGTCACCACTTCCATAATGGCTTCCCGATTATCCGTAATGATTTCATCCATGTCATGGGTCCCTAATTCACGGCGCAATTCAGAATAGACAATATCATCCATCCGACTTAAGGCAGTGGGAATGGCTTGTACTGTTTTAAGGAATTGCAGTGGATCGACAATTTTCCACCGGACATAGTTATCTACAATGAGTGATTTTTTATCTTTACTTAGGATTTCTTCTGGGGGTGAATCGTATTCTAATAATCGGTCATCAAATACCACTTTGTCCTGAATAGGAAACGGCACCTTCATATTCAGACCCGGTTCACTAATGGTTCGCACTGGTTTACCGAATTGAAGTATGACTACCTGCTCCCTTTCATCCACCACAAATATGGATGTGAATCCCAAAAAGACAATGAGCACTCCGATAATTAACATAAACTTTTTCATGACTATTTCTCCCCCTTTGCATTCAGATTCAGAAGATTAATCAAGTTGCCATTTCCTTCACCATCTGGGACAATAATCTTTTCTGTATTCTGAAGAATGTCTTCTACCGTTTCTAAATACATCCGTGTTTCTGTAACGCCTTTCGCTTTTCGGTATTCTTTCAAGACAGCGCTGAATTTGGCTACATCACCTTCGGCACGAGCGATTCTTGCTTTTTTATACCCTTCTGCTTCACGGATCTGCGCTTGGGCTTCACCGCGGGCTTTCGGAATCACATCATTTCGATAACCTTCGGCCTGATTGATCATTCGGTTTTTATCTTCCTTCGCGGATGCTACATCTTTAAATGCAGCTATCACCTGTTGGGGTGGGCTCACATCTTGGAGTTGCACCGCAACGACCAAAATACCGGTATTGTATTTATCCAAAATATTTTGGATTAAGGCCTTTGTCTCCTCTTGAATCATGAATTTTCCTGAAGTGAGTGCTTCGTCAATATTATGACGGCCCACTACCGTACGGAGTGATGCTTCTGATGCTTCACGAACAGTCAATTCCGGTTTAATGAAATTGAAAGTGTATGCCACCGGATCCTTGATTCGATACTGAACGATCATTTCAGCATCAACGATATTTTCATCACCGGTAAGCATGAGGCTTTCTCGTTCAATGGTTTGATATTGATTTTTCCCTACGGTACGGAATCCAATTTCAATCCGTTTTACTTCTGTAACCTTCGGTGTGGATACGGTTTCAATTGGATATGGAAAATGGTAATTCAAACCGGACTGTGCGGCTCTTGAATATTTTCCAAAGGTTTGGACGACGCCAACCTCATCCGGTCCCACAACATAAATGCCTGATAGGAGCCACAGGACCAATGCAAGCCCTGCAATGGGCAATCCGCCCAAAGACAACGAAGGCACTTTCACCTCTTGATCTCCAATGATTATTCGTTTGTATTTCATAATTCCCCTATGATTTAATGGGTGAGCTGTCGCCGTAATCGAGCGACAGGAAAATGTAATTGTTCTCTATATTTGGCCACGGTTCGCCGTGCCACGGGAAAGCCCCCGTCTTTAAGTTGGTTTGCCAATTCAGTATCCGTTAACGGTGTACTTTTATCTTCTTTATCAATCAATTGCTTCAATAAATCTTTGATGGCTTTTGTGCTGACCGATTCACCACTTTCTAAGGTATAGCCTTCGGTGAAAAATGATTTGAGTTCGAAGATGCCATAAGGCGTATCCACATATTTCCCTCGTGTGGAGCGGCTAATGGTAGAAATATCCATATTTATTTCTTCTGCAATATCCTGCAGCTTCATGGGAATTAATGTATCGATCTTTCCTTCAAAAAATGATGGCTGTTTTTCTATGATGGTCTCCATGACAGCTGTCAATGTATGGCGGCGCTGCTGGATGGCTTGAATAAACCATGAAGCAGAATCAAATTTTTCTTTCAAATATTTTTGTGTATCTCGAGAGAGATCCTTCTGACCCAACATGGCCACATATTCATTACTCAGATTTAGATCAGGAATCCACGAATCGTTCACAATGACTTTCCATGCGCCATCTTGTTGAACGGCCAATAAATCTGGGATGACCGTCTCCGTTCCCGTACCGATTTTCCCTTCACCGGGGCGTGGGTTTAGCGTTGTGATTTCATCAATAATTTCACCCAATAAATCTTTATCTATCTCCAATTTTTTCTGGAGACTATCATACCGATGATTGGCAAAATCATCAAAATATTCTGAAACAATTTGGTAAGCGATAGTCTGCTCTTTCCCTCTCAATTGAATTAATAAACAATCTTGAAGATCTCGTGCAGCAATCCCCGGCGGATCCAATTGCTGTACTTTTTGCAACACACTCACCACCGCTTCATTGGTTTGATTATACCGGTCTGCAATCAAAATTGTATCCACAGCTAAATATCCATTTTCATCCAAATTCCAGAGGATTTCTTCTGCAATATCATGTTCCCAATTTGCCATATTGAACCCATCCAATTGGCGGACCAACCCCTCCACGAAATCAACCCGCTCAGCCACGGGAATTTCCCGATCTGTGGATTGGGTATTATCATAAATATTGGCCGGTTCATATTCATCCGGGTCTTCTTCAAAATCTACTTCTGCTTCCGATTCAACTGCTTCTTCATCCTCATCCGATTCAGCCTGTTCTAATACAGGATTGCTTTCTAATTCATTGAGTATTTTTTCTTCAAGGTTAGAAATGTTTAACTGAAGGATGCTGGCCTGAATCACCTGTTGGGGCGAAAGGGTTTGTCGTAATGATTGACTCTGTTTTAACCGGGGCATTATAGGGTAAATCGTTCTCCCAAATACAACCGCCGCGCTTCTTCATCATTAGCCAAAAATTCTGATGTGCCTGATTTTAAAATTTTACCATCGAACAATAGGTAAGATCGGTCCGTAATAGAGAGTGTTTCCCGCACATTATGATCTGTAATCAATACGCCAATATTTCGTTCTTTTAGTGAATGGACGATGGATTGAATATCTTCTACTGCAATGGGATCCACCCCGGCAAATGGTTCATCCAACAGAATAAAATCCGGATCGATAGCCAAGGTACGGGAGATTTCTACACGCCGTCTTTCTCCACCTGATAAATTACTCCCTTTATTTTTTCGGATATGCTGAATGGAGAGATCATCCAATAATTTTTCTACCTTTTCAGCTTGTTCCTCTTTGGATAGATTTGTCATTTCTAATACAAGGCGGAGATTGTCTTCTACGGAAAGCTTTCCAAAAATGGATGGCTCTTGTGATAAGTATCCAATTCCTGATCGACTTCGCTGATACATGGCACGTTCTGTGATATTTTTATCATCGAGAAAAATATGGCCTTTGGTGGGTTTAATCATCCCCGTGATCATATAGAATGTGGTGGTCTTTCCTGCGCCGTTTGGACCCAACAAACCCACAATTTCACCTTTATTCACATCCAAGTCAACATCCCGGACGACCCATCGTTTGCCGTACCGTTTATGCAATCCTTTGGCGCTGAGTTGCTGATGACTATCTTTCATCTTCATCCTCGTGAAAAACACCAGTTGGTTTCAATATTTTCCAATTTTTTAATTCCACATCCGATTCAAATCCAATGCCGTAAAGGGTATCTTGATCTTCGGTGATAAATATGACTCGATCATCGGTAAAGACTCGTTCTTTTAAATTATCCCATGATAAGGTATCGGTAAATAAAGTGACGCCACTATCGGAGACCACCACCACATCCCCAATGGCAATCATGTAATCTCGATCTTCTTCAATTTCAGCAATTTTGGATTTCAAGTTAGTGGTATACACCTCCTCTGCATTGAAGAAATCTGCATCTACATTTTGATCTAGAAGGATGTACTGCCGCTCATCATAATTCTCTAAATGGCCTGAACGAATAACAGCTCGCTTAGCCCCTTGGTTGGTGAGGGTGATGGTGGCATCCCAACTTTCTGCATCAGGACGACCTTCACGAGATTTACCCGATCGTTTTTCCTCCACAGCTTCGCAGCCTAGGATGAATACCAATAGAAAAAGGATCGTTCTCACTGTTGATTTTGGACCTTTTCTCTCAGAGCAATCAAGACTTGATCCAACCGACCTTGTTCCGTGAGAATCCATTCTACTGCTTCTCTAAATGCACCATGACCGCCCGGATTCTTTGTCACATGAACTGCAACGGACTTACACATTTGTGATGCATTCTCCGTGGCAATGGGCACACCCACCAACTCCATTACAGGAATGTCAATCATATCATCGCCGATATAAGCAATTTCATCATCAGTTAAATTGTATTTGGACTTCAATGCTTCATAAGGTGGAATTTTATTAAGGGTGCCATTATACACATCTTCAATTTTTAATTCAGATGCCCGTTCAGCCGTCGCTTCCGATTTTCTACCGGAGATAAGCGCCAGTTCAATACCTGCCGCACGGACGATTGCCACACCTGCACCATCGGTGACGCAAAAGCGTTTGAGCTCGATACCGTCATTTCCTTTATAAATTGCCCCATCCGTCCAGACGCCATCTACATCAGAAATGATCATTTTTACTTTTTGAATGTCGTAACTCATTCTCTCACCGCTTTATGGACATTTTGAAGTGTAATCAATAATGCTTCCAATTGATCCAATGGCCATTGGGTGGCTGCATCAGATTTAGCGTCTGTAGGGTTGTCATGAACTTCCATAAATAGGCCGTCACATCCGGCAGCAACGGCTGCTTTTGCTAATGTTGGTATCATTTCACGCTGGCCGCCGGTGGTAGCTTCGCCACCGGGCACTTGGGCAGAATGGGTGGCATCGAAAATCACCGGATATCCGGAGGATTGCATGGTGGGTATGGCCGTCAGGTCCGATACAAGTCCATAACCGAAGGAAGATCCTCGTTCGGTCAATAATATATTTTCATTGCCAGTCGAGGCTACTTTTTCTGCCGCGTGGGCCATTTTGCCCGGTGCCAGAAACTGGCCTTTTTTAATATTTATGGTTTTGCCTGTTTCGCCGGCGGCCACTAACAAATCTGTTTGACGACATAGAAAGGCCGGGATTTGTAATACATCTGCCACTTCAGCCACTGTGGCGCATTGATCCGGTAAATGGACATCTGTCAATACGGGGACACCCACTTCTTTTTTAACATCGGCAAGAATTTGTAATCCTTCATCCATATCCGGTCCACGGTAAGAACCGGTAGCTGATCTATTGGCCTTATCAAATGAACTTTTAAAAATGAATGAAATGCCCAAACGATCCGTAATGGATCGAATGGATTCTGCCATTTTTAAGCTATGATCTCTAGATTCGATGACGCAGGGTCCAGCAATGACCGGCAGGCTGCCATCACCAAAAGTAATATTGTTAATTCTGATCCTTTTACCCACTACGATTTTCCATTTAAATGCTTAACTGACGCCTTAATGAATTCCCTGAATAAAGGATGGGCTTTGCTCACACGACTTTTTAACTCCGGATGGAATTGACCCGCCACATACCAGGGATGGTCAGGCAATTCAACGATTTCTACTAAATTCAGTTCCGAATTTACACCGGATATTTTTAGACCATTTTTTTCTAACCGATCTCTGTATCGATTGTTCACTTCCCAACGGTGGCGATGGCGTTCAGATATTTTCTTTTTCCTGTATGCGGCATACGCTTTGGTGCCTGATTCTACATCGCAATCGTAAGCCCCTAATCGCATGGTACCACCTTTCCGCTTGATGGCCCGTTGTGATTCCATGAGATCAATAACAGGATATTTCGTTTTCTTATTAAACTCTGTACTATTTGCCCCATTCAACCCACATACATTTCGCGCAAATTCAATGACGGCACATTGCAATCCTAAACAAATTCCAAGGAAAGGAATTTTGTTTTCACGAGCATATTTACAGGATAAAATTTTCCCTTCTGATCCTCGAGAACCAAACCCCGGCAGAAGCAGTATGCCATCCATGTTACCAAAAATTTTTGCTGCATCGGCTTCAGATTTTACATCTTCTGTGGCCACCCAATTCACATTTACCCTTGCATCATTCTCCACACCGGCATGTATGAATGCTTCTAATACACTTTTGTATGCGTCCGGCAGTTCTGTGTATTTACCGCACATGGCAATATTGACCTGATGTTTTGGCTTTGTGAATTTTTTGATAAAAGTCTCCAGATACGAGACATCTACTTTACCGGGAAGTTGTAACCGGTCCATGATGATATCCCCCACCTTTTGCTGATAAAGGGTCAAGGGAACTTCATATATGCTTTTGACTTCGGTGCCCTCAATCACGTGGTCCGGATTCACATTGCCAAAAAGGCCAATCTTTTGTTTTACATCTTTTGTCAGTGGATATTCGGTTCTGGCCAGGATCATATCCGGGGTGAGACCAATTTCACGAAGCTTCATGACGGAGTGTTGGGTTGGTTTTGTTTTCAATTCTTCGCTGGCCTGAATATAAGGAACCAAGGTCACATGCATGATGGTATGGTTGTGGTAGCCAACCTCCAGTGATAATTGTCTAATTGCTTCCATAAAAGGTAAACTTTCAATATCCCCTACCGTACCGCCCACCTCACAAATGACCACATCATATTTTTTGGGTGTATTTACTGCTTTGATTCGCGCTATAATTTCATTGGTAATATGTGGAATCACCTGAATGGTGGCACCCAAATAATCACCGCGCCGTTCTCTATCTAAAACCGTACTATACACTTGACCCGATGTGGCATTGTTATCTTTGCTCATATCCACATCAATAAATCGTTCGTAGTGACCCAGATCCAAATCCGTTTCAGAACCATCGTCTAAGACAAATACTTCTCCATGCTGATAAGGATTCATGGTACCGGGATCCACATTCAAATAAGGGTCGAGTTTTAGAATGGTAACACGAAGTCCCGCAGATTTAAGCAAATAACCAATGGAGGCTGCAGCGATTCCTTTTCCTAATCCTGAGATGACACCGCCTAATACGAATATGTATTTTATGGGATTTTTGGTCGCCATTTATTGTGCCTCAAACTGTTTTAAATCGTCCATTGTATCAATACCCTTATTCACTTTGTCCGTTAAAATTACCTTAATCTTAATGTCGTTATCCAAGGCCCTGTACTGTTCCAGTTTCAACTTTTGCTCATTTTCTGAGGGCGGCAGGTTTGTAAATTTTTCAAGTGCAGCCTTGGTATAAGCATAAATGCCCATGTGATGATAGTACCCACCAGCTTCAGCCGCCACCGGTTTACGTCGGAAATTTACGGCATATCCATCCCCATCGAGGAGGACTTTTACGGTATTCACATCGGTTAGCTTTTTGGCGTCCATATCCTTCCCCGCTGCCGTGGCCATTTGAACATCCCCGCCTTCAAATTGGCTTACCAACGCATCAATCAAATCCGGATCAATCGTGGGTTCATCCCCTTGAATATTCACCACCACATCTGCATCCATATCTTGCACCGCTTCAAAAATTCGATCTGTACCTGAGGCATGTTCCACAGCAGTCATGATTGTTTTTACTTTAAATGGTTTTAATGCTTCTGCCGTTTCTTCTGCATCAATGGCTACAATGACGTCATCCAATGATGTGGCTTTTTTTGCCTGTTCATAGACGTGAACGACCATGGGCTTTTCTTGAATCGGATGAAGAATTTTTTTCGGAAATCGCGTAGAATTTAGTCGGGCCGGAATGACGCCAATTACATGCATAAAACACACCCGCCCATTTCAACAGGGGACAGTGGTTGGGCGGCAGTGAAAAACAACCGAGACCCCGCAATCCTATACCCTGTGTTTAACATAAAATAATTGAATGAAAAATAGATGTGGAATTTAGGATTAGGTATATCCCCTTACAAGAAGCGTAGAAGAAATTTATATATTCTCTCCGGTGCTTTATTGATTGATTAAATTATCCAAATATAAAAATTCCACACCGTAAGCAGTGGCGTAAAATATCTTATCATCTTCGATCAATGGTGTGACTATCGATGAGGCCAATGTTTTTATTAATTCGATGGTCTTTAAGCCATCTTTCGAATAAAATATTTTACTCGGACCGAAAAGGAAATAACTGTCAGAATATCGAGGGTCTTCTATGATAGAAGAAAAAAAGTTGTTACTATTAATTAATAATTGCCAAGATAGGCCTCCATTTTCAGTTTTGTAAATTTCTCCTCTTGGTGCCAATGTATAAAATACCTCTGAATTGTTGCTATTAAATACCATATATAGGGCATCTTTAATTTCTGGGTAAAAATCACTTTTAAAATCGAGTTCCGATTTTAATTCATCACCATTATTAGTAAAACCAGCCATAATTCCTTTACTATTAAATCCATCAAACCCCATAGCCCAAAATTCACCTTTTTTGTAAGGATGCCAAAAGATTTGACCCAATCCGCCCATTCGGGCATTAGTCTTAAAAAACATATTCCACGAGCGCCCATTATCAATTGATTTAAATAAATATTTACCCTCAACAATTGAAATAATTATTTTTGTATCATGGGGAGACCTCTCCAAATCCCATAAATAACCAAAATTATTTAACCGGGTATTCTTCCAGTTTTTTCCACTATCATCACTGTACCAAAAATGTGTTTCATTATCTGCTGCCAGAAGACTATCCCCATTGACAGATAGGTCAACCATGGGTGAGCCCCCTTCTTTTTTAGCAAAACCTAAATATTCCCAAGATGCATCAGCATTTATATATTTTTTTCGCCATAATCCTTCCACTCCTGCAACCAAATAGATGAATGGTCTTTCAACTTCAAATCCAAAAATTTGGTACTTTACTATATCAACTGGATAATAATCACCAGGTTTATTATATAGATGTACACTTACAGATTTTGCCGTAGAATTATTTGAAAAATCGGTCGATCGTATTTTGATTTCATATTCTTTATTATACAGCCCCAACGTATTCCAATTAAAATCAAAAGGTGGAACTCTTTTTGAAAAATGCAGAGAATCATGTATAGTTACTTCCATGAGAGAAATTTCCGAATCATCATCCGTTCTCGCTTCGATTAATACAATGCCTCTAACTGTTTTACCTGGCAATGGTGAGTTAATACTTAAAGCTGGTGGTATAGTATCTTTTTTTTCAGCGATGGATTCTTTTTCACAAGAAACCATTAAAATAAAACATAAAGAAATAACAATTTTAATGAATGAATTCTCACACCCAAATAGTTGGTATTGAAGGATCGATCCATTTTTCATATATTAAGATTTCTCTATATAAATTGGTTCGAGTTTCATAACCTAATGTTACTCGCTAATTATTTAGGAAATCAAGAAAAAGATTCTATTCAAATCTCAACGATTCAATCGGATCCAGATTCGCAGCTCTGTAAGCAGGGTAAATCCCAAACCCAATCCCAATAAACGAGCAGACTGCCATACCATAAAATGCCCAATCCATAGGGACCACTGCAGGGACTTTGAGTAAGACCGCAACCAAATTCCCCCCTGCAATTCCCAAGATGACACCGACAACTCCACCAAACTGGCTTAAGAATATGGCTTCCATGAGAAACTGAGTAAGTATGTCACGTTTGGTGGCACCAATTGCTTTTCGAATCCCAATTTCTTTAATCCGCTCCGTTACGGAAACGAGCATAATATTCATAATGCCGATTCCAGCCACGAGTAGGGCAATGACACTAACTGCACCAGCGAATAGTTTGATGCCGCCCGTGAATCCTGCAAAGGTTTCCATGAGTTCTTCATTGGATATGATTGAAAAATCATTTTCTTCTCCAACGGGTACCTTTCGGATTACGCGCATTAGGCCAATGGCTTCATCCATGGTTTTATCATAGAGTTCAGGTGATTCAGCTTCAAAGACAATACCTAAAGATGTCCATTTATTAGAAAAGCGTTGGATATATACGGATATTGGGATAACAATAAAATTGTCCTGGCTTTGGCCAAAAGCTTGCCCTTTACGTTCAGTCACACCAATGACGGTGTAATCAATTCCTCGTATCTTAATGGCTTTACCAATCGGGTCTTCAAAAGGAAATAAAATATCTACAATATCAGGACCAACTATGGTCACATTACGGGCGAATCGAATATCATCCGGTGTGAAATTTCGACCATCGGATAAATAGGTACTGTATGATCGGAGCACCCATTCATCTGCCCCTGCCAATTCAGTCGATCGTTTTAAGGATTTATCCTTATAGCGAATATTCCGTTCACTAGTTCCATCAACGACACTGACTCTCAAGGGTAACGTTGCTCGTCTTTTTATGGTCTCAAATTGTTCGTAGGTGATATTTTTTCTTTGACGAATCTTCCGATTGCCACCGGGGCCATGAATTTGTATCGCCGGCGTCTTCTGAATCGTAAAGGTATTGGTCCCCAAAATATCCAATTGAGAATTCACTGAGGATTCTAATGTGCGAATGGCGGTCATAACACCAATCACCGAGAAAACACCAATGGATATTCCAAGCAATGTCAAAATAGAACGGAGTTTATTTTGCCGAATGGCTTCAATGGCCATGCGAAAACTTTCGCGTATTGTACTTTTAATATGAGATAGATTTGCCATTATTCGTACCGTAATGCGTCAATAGGATCTAAGCGCGCCGCTCGATATGATGGCACTAGACCAGACACCACTCCAATAATGACACTGAGCAGAATAGATCCGACGGCCAGTCCAATGGGCATGGCTGAAGGGAAAAATTTATTAATGACCAAACTCAATCCATAGGCCATCCCCATCCCCACCAATCCAGCAATGAGGCAAATCATAACCGCCTCCATGAGAAATTGACCTAATATCATGGTTTGGGTAGCGCCTAGGGCTTTTCGCACCCCAATCTCTCTCGTTCGCTCCTTTACGGAAACAAACATGATATTCATAATCCCAATCCCACCTACAATCAAGGAAAGCGCCGTAATAAAAATGCCTGTACCCCCAATGGCCAATTTGATGGCTTTATATTGGGCTTCTAAGGTGGAGGATTGATTGATACCAAAATCGTCTTTTTCCGCCGGTTTCAATCGTCTCAATTGGCGAAAGATTCCCCGGACTTCTTCTCTGGCCGAATCCACATCTTTCGTATTCACTTTCACCCGAAGGTTCATCCAACCGCGACGAGCATAAAGCCGTTTATAGGTGCCCAATGGCATGGTGGCCTGATTATCCATGCTGAATAGACCCATAAATTTTCCCATCTTTTTCAGGACACCAATGACGCGAAACTTATAGTTTCCAATTTTTACATATTTATCAATGGGATCTTCATCGGGGAAAAGTGCATCTGCCACATCACCGCCAATTACCAGAACACGGGCACCGGAACGATTTTCACCATCGGTGAAGAATCGGCCATTTTCTACCTCAGCTGAAATATTGGTTTGCAAATAGTTAGGTGTTGTCCCGAAAAATCTTGAATCAATTCGCTTGTCGCCTCGCATGATACTCCCGCCTCTTTCTGAAACGGGGGCAACTGCTTCTACAAATTGAGATCGTTCCAACAATTTATCAGCATACTCTTCGCGAATACGAGGTCGGTTTCGCATCTCCCACCAATCCGTATCACCACTAAACCATTCCATCCGACTGATCATGAGAACGTCACTACGGAAACCGGCCATACTTTTTTCAAAGGTTTTATCTAATCCAGAGATGAGGGTACCCATCAATGTGACGGATAGTACACCAATTACAATCCCCAATGCGGTGAGAATTGATCGGGTCTTATTGGCAAAAATTGAACCAAGAGATATCCGGAGGTTTTCCCAGAATAGGCCTAGCATAAGGCAAACTTCCTTGCCTGCTGTATTAAGTTAGAACCCATTTCTCTCTTTAAGACCCAACTTTTCGTTTCGATGATCGAATGTCATCTTTAATTTTTCCATCGAATAGATTAATCGTTCGTTCTGCATGATCTGCAATATATTCTTCGTGGGTCACCAAAATGATGGTGTTGCCATTATTGTGAAGCTTGTCTAAAATCTTCATAATCTCCACGCCACTTTTGGAATCGAGGTTTCCTGTAGGTTCATCAGCCAATATGATAGATGGATCATTGACTAACGCTCTCGCAATGGCCACACGCTGACGCTGACCGCCGGATAATTCGTTCGGTTTGTGGTGCATCCGTTCTTCTAGTCCCACAGCGATTAATGCTTTTTTTGCTCGTTCAATCCGCTCGGCTCTGGAGATATTTGCATAGATAAGCGGGACTTCTACATTCCGAAGAGCGGTAGCTTTGGGTAGAAGGTTAAAGGTTTGAAATACAAAGCCAATCTTTCGATTCCGAATGGATGCCAATTGATTATCATCCATCTCATGGACCAATTCACCTTCAAATTCGTACACCCCTTCTGTAGGCGTATCTAAACAGCCAATCATATTCATGAGGGTGGATTTACCGGAACCGGATGGTCCCATAATAGAAATATATTCATTCTGTTGAATGGTGAGATCGACACCATCGAGGGCACGGACCACTTCACCACCCACATCATAATGGCGTTTGATCCCAGAAAGGGAAATAAGGTCAGCCATATTTATTCCGATTTAGTGGTCTGAATGGAAACGGAAAATCCTGATTTTGACCCTTCGCCATCCTTGCCCGTTGTCACTGCTTTGTTGTGGGCCAAGTCTTTACTGATGGCACGATATGATCCGATCACAATTTCATCCCCTTCTGATAGACCATCTAATACTTCGTAATGGGTTTCAGATGAAATACCCACCGTTACAGGACGAATATGAACCACTTGACCATCTTTCGGTGCTTTGGATTTTTTCCCCTTCTTTTCATCCCATTCTGACATTTTTCCATCTCTCAGAACGCCGCCGGGCTTATCTGCGACGATAAATACCAATTCTTCCATTTTCTTGGCTTTAGGCTTTTTATCACCTTCTTGGTTACCGGATGGTTTCTTCCCTTTTCCAAATTTGGATTTTTCAGATCCCTCGGGTCGCACAGTTAAACTTTGAATAGGAATAGCCAACACATCCATTTTTTTATCCGTAATAATATTGGCAGTGGCGCTCATACCGGGTCGAATACCACCAGGCACATCAATGATCCGGATCTTCACTTCAAAATTGGTGACCTGTTCTGCAGATCCCATAGATGATGTTTGGGCCATGTGTGCTATTTCGCTTACCACACCATAAAACATGGTGTCTTGGAATGCATCAATTTCAATCTCTGTAGTATCCCCAAGATTGACAGACACCACATCATTTTCATTTACATCTACAATGACTTCCATACGGTTGAGGTCGGCAATGATCATGAGCACTTCTGCTTGGAACATGCCCCCGACAGCCATTTCACCCACTTCTTTATTTACGGCAGTCACAATGCCGTCTTGGGGCGCCACAATCCGAGCCTTGTCTAAATCGTCTTTACGTGATTCTAAAGATGACTTGGCTTGCTCTAATGAACTTTTAGCAATCTGGTAGGATGCTTCCACCGCTTCCAATTCTTGATCTGATGCCAGGTTTTGTTCATACATATTTTCAATCCGCTTCTTGGATGCTAGCTCTTGTTTGACTCTCGCTTCTGCAGAACGAACGGATGATGCTGTTGAATTGTAATTGGCCAAAAGTTGCTTTCGATCTAATGTAATCAAATGCTGACCTTTTACCACGTGGTCACCTTCGTTTACGGTAATAGAATCAATCCATGCAGATGAGGTAGCAGAAATTTTTACTTCTGTTTCCGGTTTAATTTTTCCACTGGCATTGACTTTATGAATTACCGTCTGAAGGCTGACTTTTTCTGTTTCTACTTTAATGGCATCTGTATTGTCCTTGCCTAAACTGGCAACGATCATAACGACCAATAGGACACCTCCCCCGCCAAAGATGAGCCATTTTTTCTTTTTAGTTAATGTTGATTTAGCCACTGTTTTCTCCTCTAATTATTTGCTGAATCCAGCGTGCCCAGAAGGGCCTTTAGATTGGCTTGTTGTATATATGCATCATATGTTGTGCGAATCAAAGATGACCGAGCACGTACCACTGAAACCTGCGCATCCAATACTTCTAATATGGTTGTAGATCCTTGTGTATAGCGCACCTGTGCTAATTTCAGATCTTCTTCTGCAGATTCAAGCACGGTTTCATTAATGGGTATGATTTCCTGATAATTATTCAATTGATCCAAGTATCCTTGAAGCTGAACTGATAAATCCTGTAATTGGGTTAAATATTCAGACTCCTGTTTATCCACAGCAATTTTTGCTTTTTGGATACGGGTAGAAATACTGTTTCCACTAAAAATAGGTATGGATATGGAAAACCCCGTACTGGAACGCTTTTGATCATTATAGCTATTGGAAACGGCATCACCCAAATTATCTGCACTACCGGACATGGAGGCGTTGGCAGAAATATTGGGCAATCGAGCGCCCTTCGCAATTTTATGTCCAATTTTTGCTCCCGTGATTTGATACTGCTTTGCTTTGACACTCGGATTGAATTTTTGCACCAATTCAAATCCTGTATCAAACTCGGGTACCATTTCTAATGGGCGCTCTACATCCTGAATAGTGAAATCTTGGTCCGAATTCATGAGTCCCATGGCATTTTTCAGTGTCAGATATGCACTTTGAAGGGCTGCATCATTATTCACCACATCAATTCGGGATTGACCAAATCGAACTTCCGCCTTCAACAGATCTGTTTTTTTGGCTGAACCCAATTCATATTTTTGCTGAGCCAATGCCAACTGTTGTTGAGAACTCATGAGGTTTGAACGGGCTACGTCTAATAGTTGTGATGCTTTCAAGTAATTGAAATAAGCAGAATGGACATTTCGAATAATGTTGGATTTGACTTGACGATCAAACTCTTCGGATATTCGATAACTATTCTTTGCCTGGCGGATTGTATTCCACCACACACCACCATCATATATATTTTGTGAGAGTGAAATACTAGATCCGGCACTGGTAATACTATTTACACTGCCCGTCAATATTTCACCCGACGATTCGTTATAACCTCCGGTTTGGGTCGGGAAGCGTGATTCACTCACACTTCCCGAGAACCGGATGGAGGGCAAAATGCTGCTGTATGATCCCTTTACACTCTGCCGAGAAGACTCTAAATCCATAGCAGATGCTTTCAGCGCTTCCTTATTGTTTAAAGCAACTTTGATTGCCTCATCCAATGAATAGGATTGGCTGAACCCCATTGCAAAGGGCAGCAGTATCAATATTCGTTTTAAAATAGTTTTTTCCTTTCTTATCCACCTAGTCCGGCAAAGAACGATCCCATGCCGGCAAAAACAACCAATCCAAAAATCCATAACGCGGACATGGCAATCAGGGCTGTTTTTGTTGATTTGTTATAGAGAATGCCCATACCTACGGCCACCAAAAAGACACGCCAAAAAGCGAAAAGGTCTATCCCGGCCAAGAAGCTATTGAGAAACTCCCCTTGTTCACCGATACCCAAAACACCTAATCCTGTATAGATCATAATGTTATCGGTGATGTATTGAATAGGGACTTTGATAATATACTCTACGACCGACGGCATATATGCAAATGACGTCAATGTAAATACTTGGCCGTAGGTTCCCCCGCCCCCTAAAAATAAATTTGCAGCCAGCATGGCAAACAGTGCCCAAAAAGCAATTCGAATGGGCCATGAAATGGCCATGCTCACATAAGTGAAAATAGCGGATGCGCCCGATTTTGAATAAACTCGATCATACTGACTGGATAAAATTTGTTCTTTTTGTTCTTCAGGAATATTTGAATTGTTGCTGATACTTTTTTCAATTTGCTCCCACTGAAGATCCGCAATTTGATCAGAAAGTATAAAGCCTGAAAGTGCGGCCAATACCATGAGCAAAGCCATTGGCATGAGTGCCTGCTTCCAATTGAATTCTTTTATAATATTGCCGATGGTTTCACCTGGTGCGGTGATTACATTAATCATGGTTCCTAACATGATAGACTCCTGCCCTTTTGTGTTAAAATCATACCCAAGACGTTTGATGCCTTAGACGTAAAAAAGTTTCTAAAGTTGTCAATTATTTTCAATTTTTTCATCCGGCTCATATTCCAGGATATCCCCGGGTTGACAATTCAATTCTTCACAAATTTTTTCTAGTGTAGAAAACCGAACTGCTTTTGCTTTTTCTGTTTTTAAAATAGAGAGATTCGCCTGCGTAATGCCCACCCGTTCGGCCAATTCGCCCAAAGATATTTTCGCTTTCGCCATCATGACATCCAAATTGACTCGGATACCCATTATATAGTGAGCTCCTGTTCTTCTTTCATTTCAGCTCCAATTCGAAATGCTTCACCAATCACGATGATCACCATGGCCACCAATATCATACTTAAGTTGAAATGAATGGAAGATTCGGGCACAATGGACTCAAATGAAAGTCTTGGCGTAATAAACAGATTAAGCAAAATATCGTGTAAAAAATCAAAGACACCGATGACAAGGATTGAAATGCCAATCCAACGCAGCCGCATACCATTTTTTCGATTAAATGGATCTCCCCTTTTTACTGATCGAATCAATTGACGCAATAACAATAATATCCAGATGATAAAACCCATGAGACTGAACCGAATCAATTTAACAGGAATCAAGAGCCATTCTGGCGCTGTGGATTCAATGAGGGCCAGAGCCTTTGCCTCTTTAATTTTTACCGGAAGTTCACGTCCTGAAAATTCGGCAACCCCTTCTTCTTCTACATTAAAATGAATGGGATATAATAATTGTGTGGATGGATCTGTTATGCCCAATACAGGGCCAGAAAGCAACATTAAAAATCGATAGACGATATACAGGGTCAACAATGCAGTGATTGCTGTGATGATCCAATCGGTTATTTTTACAAATAGATGAACTTGTTGTCCTGACATAGCCCTGATCCTTTAATAAAACGGGGCTGATTTTATCACAAAAATCAATTAAATATCAATAAATATTTATTGTTTATCAATAAATTAGTCTATAATCAATTTTCCTCCGGTTCGCTTCAAAGGATATTGAATGAATTCCTTATTGAAAAAGGTATAGTGAGATCCGGTCATTTCCATCAATGGTTCGGGGATATCATTTCTAATCAATACCACATAGGGCACCACCGTTAATTCCCCTTTGGGAAACTGAGAGAGATAGGTGGGAAGTTTGGCCTCCCAGTTCGTTCTGGGGAACATCACCACTTCTTCCCAGATATTGGCCTCGTCTAAATTAAATGACTCAATCAATGAGTTCTCCTCATCAAAAATTAAATATCCCGTCCGTATCGTGGGCCCTTGAGGTACCTGATGAACAAAACTTCTAATTTTCACATTATTCACATGAGGGACCATGGTAACGTTTACAATAACAGAATCAGTTCCACTAGTATCCGTGACCACTGTTTCTATATCGGAATGGATAGTGAATATATTATTAACCTGAAGGTCACTGGTCAATTCGCCATCGATTTTAACGGATTTTTGATTGGGCGCAATTTCACCATTTTTGAATACAATCGGTACTGAAGTCAATTCATAATTGGCCAGATATACAAACAGGTTATACTTCCCCGCAACAATGGTGCCATCGCCTCCTTCTCCCGGGGTGGGGAGTTTTATTTCAAAATGGCCATCCACATCTGTTTGGGTAATGAGTTCTGTTCCCTCCAGCCAAACAAACGCATCACCATTATCTGCCCCATGTTCCAGAATAACTTTGCCGTAAATTCGCCGTTCGGGGATATTGTCCCCATCAGAAAATGGATTTTCAGTACAGGTGAATAAACATAAAAGTCCAATTGAAATGATCCATTTCATAGACTATTCTACAACCAGTTTACCTCCGGTCCGATAAAATGGATATTTAAAATATGTTTCTGTAAACGAATCATATCCTTGGTCAAGTACATCTAAAATAGTTTTCGGAATATCATCCCGCTCGATAATAAAATAAGGAATCACCTCATAAGTCCCTTTTGGCAAATTGACTGTTGAATAATCAAATTCTATTTCAATTATTTTTTGCGGCCGATCCATATACTCTTT
>JAERSH010000017.1 GCA_016845785.1 Fidelibacterota bacterium | reverse complement strand
AGATTTAGAAATCCATCCGGTTCAGTTTATGCAAGAAAGGGTCTATGAACTATTGGAACAGTCCCGGTCTGCTTTGGGTGATTATATCAACTGTCATAAAGATGATCTGGTCTATATACCAAACCCCACCCACGCTGTGGGTACCATCATCCACAATGTGGATCTTCAGCCTGGGGATGAAGTCCTTTCTACCAATTTGGAATATGGTTCCTGCGACCGAATGTGGGTCTATGACGCTGCACAGCGGGGATACAGTTATATTCAAGCAAACATGACCATGCCGGTGGTAGACAAGGATTCCTTTTGCGAGGAATTTTGGAATCATGCGTCGGAAAGAACGAAATACATTTTCATCAGTCAGATCACCAGCAGTACGGGGATGATCCTGCCTATCCCTGAAATTATGGCCGAAGCAAAAAGAAGGGGAATTGGTACCATCATCGATGGTGCCCATGTGCCGGCGCATATTCCATTAGATATTAAGGAAATGGATCCGGACTATTATACAGGTGCCCTTCATAAATGGTTGTGTTGCCCCAAAGGGAATTCATTCCTTTATGTGAAACGGGAATTGCAGGATGGGATTCAGCCCATGGTGAAAAGTTGGGGTTGGGGTGAAGAGTATGATGCATTTAAGGATTCCACCCAACTCCATGGGGATAGCCGATTTATCAATGTATTTCAATGGCAGGGCACGCGAGATATGGCAGCTTTTTTTACCGTACCGGAAGCGATCCAATTTCAAGCGGATCATGATTGGGATTCGGTGAGGCAGCGGAGTGTGAAGACAGTGCGAGCCATCCGGGATGAGGTAACGGCCATGACGGGCTTACCGAAAATTTGTCCGGATGATTGGCTGGGGCAGATGGCGACAATTTTATTTCCATCCGGGGATGTGGCCGCATTTAAAGAATCACTCTACCATGATCATCGGATTGAAATGCCCACCATGGCCCCCGATGGTCATAGTGGATTTCGGGTATCCATCAATGGGTACAATTCAGTGGCAGATGTGGATCATTTGCTGAAGACGTTGAAAACGTTTTTGTAGGGTATGTATACCTGTCATTGCGAATCCGCCGGTTGGCGGGCAATGACAACTTTCATTTTCTTATTACGCTATTCTTCTGTCATTCTGAGTGAACAAAGAGAGCGAAGCCATGCCTTCGTCTCACTACAGCAGATAAAAATTTCAAGGATTCGTTTTATCTCTTGCGCTTACTTGAGATCCTTCCTTTCGCTTCGCAAAAGTTCAGGATGACAATATTTATCCACACCCCGTCTTCCGCATACTGCGGAATCCACCCCTCTCAAGAGGGGACTCAAAAAATTAAACTCCCCTCTACAGAGGGGTGCCCCTTTAGGGATGGGGTGTGATAGGGCGATGTTTGATTTAACTCACTCCAATTGCTAAGCTGTCATTGCGAATTTCTACTTTTAGAGATAATGTGATTTGAAATATAACCACCCCAAATTCCCCTCCTTAAAAAGGAGGGGAGGCATCGTCCGAAAATTGGATTGAATTTAGGTGTATGGGTGGTTTTTATATAAACAATGGACCGTCATTGCCTTTAGGCAAAACTGTTAATCCCCGCCCACTAAACTGTCATTGCGAATCCGCCGGTTGGCAGGCAATGACAACTTTCATTTTCTTATTACGCTATTCTTCTGTCATTCTGAGTGAACAAAGTGAACGAAGAATCTCAAACATATTATGATCAACCACCTCTCAATCCCCTCCTTAGATAAGGAGGGGAAGGCAAAAACAATATGGTACGATGAATCAAGAGTAAGGGGTGGTTTTGAAGAATAATATAGAATATTGAATGTAAAAAAATTGTTTGAGATACTTCCCCCGACAAGTCAGGGATCAGTATGACAATTAATCCTTCTCATCGTAAAAACACCCTTTCCCCAACATCGCCAAGGTTGGCGCCATGACCAAATTGATAAGGGAGAGCAACTGCCAATGCCAGTAATCCCCGTAAGCCACACCTAATGTGGTGGTGAGAAAAATGGCTGTGGCATGCCAGGGCACAAGACTCTCAAACATGGTGCCATAATCCTCAATGGATCGAGATAATACTTTCCGACTTACCCCCGATTCATCATATCGCTTTCTAAACGCATCCCCAATAATAAAACTGGTGGCAGATTGATTGGAGGTAATCCCGTTGGTAAATGCCGTCGCAAACAAAGAAGATACAATTAAGGAAGCGCGGGATTTGATGAATCCAAAGACTCGATCCACAATGGTAGGCATGGCATCGATGAGATCAATGGTGCCGATAAATACAAATACCATGATTGAAAAAATTATGGCCTCATTCAATTCGTACAATCCCCCTCGCGTAAATAAGGTATGGATGCTATCAGGCGCATCGCTCACCCAAAAAGCCATATTTGCATCAAATCCCTTATGGATAGCTGTCATCACATCTGCAGAAGAATAGGGTTGAAAGATCAATGCCAACAATGCAGCGGATAAGGATGATGTCAGTAAAGTCGGCAGGGTGGCCATCTTTCGGATGGAACCAATGAGCACAATGATGGGCGGTATCAACAGCCATCCATTAAAATTAAACATGGATGCAATGGCATTCAACGTAGGTGCCACCTGAATTGCATCGATTTCGCTTCCCGATGGAGGATAAATAAATCCCAACATAAAATAGATAACGGCCGCAATGATGGCTGAGGGAAGGGTGGTAAACATCATGGAACGAATGTGATCATAGAGATCCACATCCGTGGCCATGGCAGCAATATTGGTTGTATCGGAAAGGGGCGAAAGTTTATCACCAAAAAATGCACCACCAACAATAGCACCGGCTGTAATCCCTAAATTGGCATCAATGACGGCGGCAATCCCAATAATGACCACACCGATGGTACCGATAGATCCCCAAGACGTGCCCGTTAAGGTGGAGAAAATAATGGGAATCAGAAAAGCCAAAATATAGATGTATGCAGGATTAATGAGGCGAATCCCATAATAAATGAGCATGGGAATGGTGCCGCTAATCATCCATGTGCCGATGATCACGCCAATGGCAAACAGAATAAGGATGGCGGGAAATCCTCGGGCCAATTTTTTGATGATGGCATCTTGGATATCCTTCCACTCAAAACCGAGAAGCATGAGTTCAGCAATGGCAAAGACTGCCGCCAGCATAAACGTTACTTCTAATGGAAATCCCGGCTGGCCAAATACTTTTGGCCGTAGAACCATTCCGTAGATGATTAATCCCCCTAAAAATAATATGGGGAGCAATCTATGAATAAAACGGACCTTGGCTTTTTTATTAATTACCATCATTGATTTATCTGTTAGTTTGATTGTCGAAATTAAAAGTAATCGAAAATAGTGAAGATAAGCGCCGTAATCCATGCTGCTGTAGCCACCAATGCAAATAAACTGCGTCCCACTTTAGTCTTGGGCATGGTCTTGGGATACTGATTCGATTGAAATGAAATCAATATATCAATCATGGGAATCGATGTGATGATGAGAAAAAGGAGGCTCGGCTTCATGGTTTAATTTAGGCCATATTACCGTTGGTGATTATATAATATATCAGTAATATATCAATAGATAATTCATATAAAAATAAGGATAATCTTATGCGACCAGAATGGACGGGCATTTATCCTGCCCTGACCACAAAATTTACAGATGATGATCAGCTGGACATCCCGGCATTTCTTCATAATATCGAATTTCAAATTCAATCCGGCATCCATGGATGTGTAATCGGCGGCAGTTTGGGTGAAGCCAGTACCCTCACACAACAAGAAAAAGTCGATTTATTAATCGCTGCAGTTGATCATGTAAATGATCGGATTCCGGTGATTATGAATATTGCAGAACAATCCACAGCCGATGCCGTTTCTGCTGCACAAAATGCACAAGCCAATGGGGCCGACGGACTCATGATGCTGCCCCCCATGCGATACTTATCCGATGATCGGGAAACGGTAGCTTTCTATGAAGCGGTGGCCACATCTTGCGATCTGCCCATCATGACGTATAACAATCCATACGATTATAAAATTGAAATTACGATTCCCATGTTTGAGGCCTTATTAAAGTTTGATACGATTCAAGCCACGAAAGAATCCACCCGGGATGTGACCAATGTAACACGGATGCGAAATGCCTTCGGAGATGATATTAAAATTCTCTGCGGTGTGGATACATTGGCACTAGAGGAATTGGCCTTAGGCGCTGATGGATGGGTGGCCGGACTTGTGGATGCTTTCCCTAGAGAAACTGTGGTTATTTATGAATTGGTAAAACAGAATCGAATTGCAGAGGCCACAGAAATTTATCGATGGTTTATGCCGCTCCTTGAGTTGGATATCCATCCAAAGTTGGTGCAGAATATTAAATTGGCTGAAGTGGCCACAGGCATCGGTACGGAAAATGTGCGGCCCCCACGCCTGCCATTGGTGGGTGAAGAACGGGCACGTGTGCAGCACATTATTGATACTGCATTGGCCAATCGGCCAGAGATGCCGGCGATTTAGGAGAAACCATGATTGAATCAAATTTAATTGGATTTTCTACCAGCGGTCGCGGCGATACATTTACAGTGGGGATGAATCCTGCCACAGATGAGCCCCTTTCCGGCCAATTCCCCGGTGCCACCATAGATGAAATGAACCAAGCCGTGAGCCAAGCCCAGCGTGCTGCATCCGTGTATGGCAAGATGTCCGGTGAAGAAAAAGCTGAATTTCTCAATGCCATTGCTGAGGAGATAGAAAACCTAGGTGATGCACTTGTTGAAAGATGCTGTGCAGAATCGGGATTGCCTGAAGCCAGAATTCTTGGTGAGCGGGGCAGAACCACTGGCCAATTGAGAATGTTTGCAGATTTGGTTTCTGAAGGCTCTTGGCTCGAGGCCACCATTGATACAGCCCAGCTGGATCGTGCCCCCGTCCCCAAACCGGATCTACGTAAAATGTTAGTGCCTATGGGTCCTGTCGTTGTATTTGCTGCCAGTAATTTTCCATTGGCATTTTCTACGGCGGGTGGAGATACGGCTTCTGCCTTGGCCGGCGGAAATCCAGTAATTGTAAAAGCCCACGGTGCCCATCCCGGTACCAGTGCATTGATTGGCGAAGCCATAGTAAAAGCAGCCCAACGAACCGGTATGCCGGATGGTGTTTTTTCTTTACTCCATGGTTCAGGGAAAATTGTAGGCCAAGGACTCATTCAACATCCCGGTATCAAAGCCGCCGGATTTACAGGGTCTCAACAGGCGGGCAGAATTCTTTACGATTTGGCCAATCAACGTCCGGAACCCATTCCATTCTTTGCAGAAATGGGGAGCATTAATCCTGTTTTACTTTTGCCAAGTGCCTATAACACAGACACAGCCGAAATGCTGGCAGGATCTATCACCATGGGTGTGGGCCAATTCTGTACCAATCCCGGATTAATTGTAAGTACTGCAAGCGCAGAGCTGGACCATTTTGTTCAGGTGCTTGGTGAGGCATTATCCGCATTGGATTCAGGTGTTATGCTCACTGAACGGATTTGCAAATCCTACAATGAAGGTGTAGCCACAACATTAGCCCAAGCGGGCATTACAGTAGAAGCGCGATCTGAAGGTGGAGATGGTCCGAATTTGGGCCAGCCCACGTTGGCATACGTATCAGGAGAAACATTTTTAGCCAATCCTGAATTCGCAACAGAAGTGTTCGGGCCATTTAGTTTAATCGTTAAATGCAAAGACGCCTCTGAGTTGGAAGCCGTAATGGCATCCCTTGAAGGACAGCTAACTGGCTCTGTGATTGGTTCTGAAGATGAATTGGTCCAATATCAATCTGCCATTGAATCCATGGAATCAAAAGTAGGGCGCATCATTTATAATGGCGTACCTACCGGGGTAGAAGTTTGTCCATCCATGCAGCACGGTGGACCATATCCCGCCGCATCTGATTCACGGTTTACTTCTGTCGGAACGGCTGCGATCAAACGGTTTGTCCGTCCTGTGTCTTTCCAAAGTTGGCCCGAGAGCCAATTACCGGCCGAATTGAAAAGTGAAAATCCACTTCACATCTGGCGCTTGGTGGATAGTCAGTGGACAAAGGATTCTGTTTGAGTCCGTCTCAATCTCAATTGGCCTATGAGGCATTAGAAGAAAAACTGGTAAACCTGGATTTAGTGCCGGGAGAAATATATTCCGAAGGGCAACTCACCCGGGAGGTAGGATTTGGTCGCACGCCATTGCGTGAAGCTCTCCAAAAAATGGCTGGCCATGGTCTCGTAGAAATGATCCCCAGACTTGGGGTGAAAATCACCGAGATAGACTTTAATCGTCAATTAGCAATTCTAGAAACCCGAAGGGCTCTGGATGAATTGATTGCCTCTCGGGCAGCGCGCCGAGCCACAGATGACCAACGACAATCCCTCAGGAACATGGCGGACCAAATGGAAATGGCTGCTCAAAAGGGAGACATACCCACATATCTAAAATTAGATCACGCCTTTGATGAATTGTTAGATCAAGCCAGTCGGAATGAATTTGCGTCTCGTGCTTTGGTGCCCCTTCACATTCACTGTCGACGATTTTGGTCCTATTACAAAATTCATGATGATCTAAAACGGACGGCCATCCTCCATGAGCAACTCATGCGCGCCGTGGCAGATGGGGATGAAAAAAAGGCCATTGTAGCCACGGATGCCTTGGTAGATTATCTGGTGGAATTCACTAGAAAAGCCTTAGAATTGGTTTAATAAATAGGAAGGTTCATATCTATTGACCCCTCTTGCCTGCCTATTGGCAGGCTATCTCCCCTATGACAAGGGAGAAAAAAGGGGCGACCAGACAAATTTTGTCCCCCTGTGATAGGGGGACTTTAGGGGGTCAAGAATTGTGAGAAAGTATTCATAAATGGCTAGACACGTTTTCGATTGCATTGATGCCCATACCTGCGGCAATCCCATACGACTGATTAAATCCGGTGGTCCTGATTTGGATGGCAAAACCATGCTGGATAAACGGCAGCATTTCATGGCTGAATATGAATGGATACTCAGAGGACTTATGTTTGAACCTCGGGGCCACGATATGATGTCCGGCAGTTTTTTGTACGAACCAAGCAGTGACGAATATGATATCGGTATTTTATTTATTGAAACCAGTGGATGCCTTCCCATGTGCGGTCATGGTACCATTGGTACGGTGACCATGATGATTCAAGAAGGGTTGGTGACTCCAAAAACGGAAGGTGTTGTTGTATTGGAGACCCCCGCCGGCAGGGTGGATGCTTACTATGCTATGAAAGGGGATAAGGTCAGTTCAGTCAAAATTGTGAATGTACCATCCTTTTTATATGCAGAAGGATTATCCATCAAATCATCCCATTTAGGTTCCCTCAATATTGATGTATCCTATGGGGGCAATTTTTATGCCATTGTTGATATGCAGGAAAACTTCAAAGGTATCGATCATTATACGGCGGGAGATCTAGGTGCATTCAGCCGTGAGATTCGAATCAAGTTAAACGAACAGTATTCTTTCGTCCATCCTGAAGATTACCGCATTAATAAATGCATTCATGTGTTGTGGTGCGGGGATACAAAGGCACCCAATGCCACGGCTCGGAATGCTGTTTTTTACGGAGAAAAAGCCATCGACCGATCTCCTTGTGGTACGGGTACATCGGCTCGGATGGCACAATGGGCAGCCAAAGGCCAATTAAATCAGGGAGATCAGTTCATCCATGAAAGTATCATTGGTAGTCAATTTATTGGCCGAATTGAATCGGAAACCAACGTAGGCGACTACAATGCCATCATCCCCAGTATTGAGGGATGGGCCAAAATCTATGGGTACAATCAGATAATTATTGATGAAGCGGATGATCCTTATGCCCATGGGTTTCAGGTGATTTAGATGCCCAAATCTGATGTGATTGTTATCGGTGGCGGTGCCATCGGACTTTCATCCGCTTATTATTTAAATCGAGCCGGTTATAGTGTTACGGTCCTTGATGATCAATCATCGGATCAAATTGGATCATGCTCATGGGGGAATGCGGGGATGGTATGTCCCAGTCATTTTGTCCCATTGGCAGCACCGGGAGTTGTGAAGCAGGGACTCAAGTGGCTCATGGATCCGGAGAGTCCCTTTTCCATCGATTTTTCTCCATCACTAGAAATGATCCAGTGGCTCTGGCAATTCCGGAAGGCAGCCAATGAGGCCCATGTGAAACATGCGGCCAATACCCTCCGAGAGTTGGGCATGTATAGTCGATCATTATTTATAGAATTAGACCAGAAGCTAGATTTTGGATTTACCCAAGATGGCATTTTAATGCTCTGCAGTGAGGATGAAACTTTAGATCATGAATTATCCGTTTCCAAAATGGCCAGAGATATTGGCATGGAGGCCATCGATTTAGATCCGGATGGCGTTGCTAAAACGGAAACAGGCATGGCCACGGATTTGGCCGGTGGCGTGTATTATCCCTTAGACTGCCATGTGAATCCTGTCACTTTTCTTTCGGAAATGAAAAAGCATTTAACCGCATCCGGGGTTACCATTCATCATAACACAGCGGTGATAAGTGTCGATGGTGATCAAAATAAAATTATGGCAGTCCATTCAGAAAATGAATCTTGGGAAGGCGACCATTTTGTCTTGGCGGCGGGATCATTTTCATCAAAATTAATTCAATCCTTAGGATTAAAAATGCCCCTCATGGCGGGCAAAGGTTACAGCGTCACCATGGATTCACCACCTCAAAAACCGGCCATCCCCGCCATTTTGGTTGAAGCAAGAATTGCATCCACACCAATGGGACCTACGTGGCGATTTGGTGGCACCATGACTGTGACACAACGATCGAGAAAAATTAATGAGCGAAAATTGCATGCCATGCTCCGAGCCGTTTCTAATTATTATCCCGATTATGGTTATGATTGGACATCCACTTTAGAACCATGGGTAGGGCTCCGGCCTTTATCCGCTGATGGTGTACCATATATTGGTGCCTTTGAAGCATATCCAAATTTGATTGCAGCCACAGGTCATGCCATGCTGGGGGTTAGTTTAGCATCCGGCACAGGCCAGTTGGTGACAGACATAATTTCGGGAAATAATCCTGCGGTGGATTTATCCATGCTAAAACCGGATCGGTTTTAATGTATTAACCATTTTCTGTATATTTACCCTATGGGTAAGGTCGTTTATATATCATTCTTTTTAATTCTGTCCGGTCTATTCGGACAATATCGCTCTCCATCTCAACCGCATCAAAACCAATGGGCTGTCCGTTTTTATCAAGGATACGCAACTTACCGGCCCCTCATGGCCATCATCACCTATGGAGATATGCCACGAGAGAGACATGATACAGGTATCCGCGGCATTGACGTGAGTCGAACTATGGTGAAAAGATGGAGAGGACTACCAATCGATTGGAGCCTTCGCACGGGGTTTATTCGTCATAATGAAATGGGATATCAACCGGACCATAATCAATACACATTGTATTTTCAGGGACATTATTATCGAAGGGTGTTGGGCTTCCCCGTTACATTTTTTGTGGGAGAAGGGTTGTCCTATGCAGAGTTGGTCCCTTACGTAGAGGGGCGAGAAACCCATCGATTGAGCAGTCGAAAATCCAATCTCATGAATTATTTGAATGTGGGTTTTGAATTAAAAACATCTCATCTTTTCCCCGGTATGGGAACGGACTTTTTGAGTGTGGGGTTTGCGGTCTCCCATCGGTCCGGTATCTATGAACAGGTAAAATTATTTAACCATACAAAAGGCGGTGGAAACTTCGTTACCCTGTTTACCGAATATAAATTCTAACCCCTATCTCTTCCGGATGTAAATTCGGTTCTCCAAAAATACAAATCTTCATGCCGAATCGAATTAAACACATTATCATTCTGATCATTGTTTCAGGATTTGCCTATGGGCAATCGATCCATTTCAGTGCGTTGAAGTTGGGTGATGATATTCGTGCTTCCGGTCAATTTTTACAAGAGCATGATTATGGATTGCACCCCATTGAATTGGATTTGGCAAAAAAAGATACGGTTTTCATTGCAGTCCATGGGTATGGCTCCAGAGGATATGAATGGGTTTACGCCCTGAGGCAAATGGCATTGACCCAACACCAAACTTATTATTTCCGGAATGACTGGGGTCAATGCCCCAGTGCCATATCAAATCAACTGGATGGGGCCATTCGGCAATTACTCAAGGACAATCCAGTCATTAACCATTTAATTATATTTGGTCATAGCTATGGTGGTATGATTGTGAGCGGATTGGCTGATGACGATTTTTCTGCCACCATGGAAATCCATTCCATCGCAGCCCCCTTGGCTGGGACAGATCGGGTGCAAAAGGAATGTCCGAATTATCCTGACTTTTCTGTTTTAAACATTAAACATGATCAT
>JAERSH010000016.1 GCA_016845785.1 Fidelibacterota bacterium | reverse complement strand
CAAATTCATTTGATATCCTTCAAATGAAGCCGGGGAAATTAGGTGTTTTCACCATTACGAATGAAAAGATTTTTACCGGAACTCATGGGATAATTTTCGATTCAAGATGATAGATTTTCGATGGAATGAATGTAATTTTTCATATGCGCCTGCTCACCAGATACATCCTCAAGCAGCTTTTCATGCCCTTTATATTTTCGCTGCTCATTATTGTGTTCGTCCTCTTCACGCAATTCCTCCTGCGAGCCATTGATCGATTCATCGGCAAAGGGCTCGATTTGGGTACCATATTTGAATATCTATTTCTCAACTTAGGATGGATCGCCGCATTGGCCGTTCCTATGGCCGTCCTCGTGGCGGCACTCATGGCGTTTGGGCAATTTTCTGAGGATAATGAAATCACCGCCATGCGCGCTTCTGGGATCAGTTTTACCACCATCGTCCGCCCCGCCCTCCTGTTGGGACTCGGCATCGCCCTCACCCTCATCCTTTTCAATGCTTTCATTATGCCCGAAATGAATTTTAAAGCGCGGATGCTTTCCGGGGATATTTATCGCAAACGGCCGGATATGAATATTGAGCCGGGATATTTCATGGATGACCTTCCGGACTACAGCATCATCATTCGGGATAAAGAAGGGGATACGCTTAAGGATGTACGAATTTTTAGCAAAGGGGGATTTCAAACCCAAACCAGCATTCATTCAAAAACAGGAACCCTTTCCACCATTGATGATGCCATCATTCTGGATTTGTATAATGGTGAAATCCATGAGTTAGATCTTCAGGATTACGGCAATTACCGACGGATTGAATTTGAAAAGCACAAAATTACCATCCCTGCAGATGACCTATTTTTGAATCGGCGAGATACGACCAGTCGATCCGATCGAGAAATGACCATCCAAATGATTTTGGATAAACGAGCAGATCTGACTGAACGGGAGAATATTGTAAAGGGGCGAATCGGCCGAGCCTTTCTCCGCACTGAATTAGACAGTCTTGTGCCCCCAACGTTTGAGGATGCGGAAGTGATCTTGACGAAAGTCAAAACAGACTTTGCCGCAGATACGGTCAACAATACGACCGATGCTATTTACCGAAAAGAAGGGGATGTTGATATTGTCATTCGCCAACTCCGGAATGAATACAATCTTTTGGGGAGTTATGCCCGATCCGATAATAAGTATACAGTGGAACTCCATAAAAAATTCTCACTGCCTGTGGCATGCATCCTGTTCATCATGACCGGCGCTTCATTGGGCGTACTCTTTCGGAAAGGTGGATTTACCATTGCCACCAGTTTATCATTCGGATTCTTTTTGGTTTATTATATCTTTATGATCGGCGGAGAAGATTTGGCGGACCGCACTATCCTCTCCCCGGCTGTGGGCATTTGGACTCCTAATCTTGTTCTATTTATTATTGCCACCTATCTCATGATTCATACCGTCCGTGAACAGCCCCCACTTCGGTTCCAGTTCAATTTTTTGAAATGGTTTAAAAAGAAAAAAGATGAATCTGAACAGCCTGATTCGGGATAAGTAAACAGCCCCCAAAAGGAATGTGAAGATACGGCCGTTCGCGCCATAGGGAAATTGATTCGCTACAGTTTCGCCAGTGATATACAGAAAAATGAAATTATGTTTAAAGTGAAAAAGGTTATGGGTCTGGATGAAGACCGCCAATTGGAACCGTCTTCCCTCGTTCGCCAGGAAGACCAGGAGATTTTGGACGTAGCTTAACCCCGTCTGTGGACTTTGCAGGTCTGGGACGGTTCCGTCCCTCTAATATATATTTCTGATTCAATGGGACAAAGATTCGTCGGTCTGTCCTTTGTTGTAGCACAAATCTCCACATCAATCACACCATCCGGCCGTTCAAAATTGACCCGTTTCAGCCCCAAGGTATCGTGAGCAGCAGCCATGAAATCCGCCCAAGCGGGAAGGGCGGCTCGAGAGCCATCCTGGCTCTCACCCAAACTGACACGGGGGTCATCTACACCCATCCACACGCCGGCTGCCAATTGTTTTGAGAATCCCACAAACCAAGCGTCCGTCCAGTTTTGGGTTGTGCCCGTTTTACCCCCGGCAGGATGATAAAAATTATGGCGCCAACGGGCACTGCCGCCCGTCCCCGCATCCATAACGGTTTGGAGCATAGATGTCATCACATAAGCTGATTCTTCTCGCAAAACTTCTTCCCGAATAGGGTAGTATTCTTTAATCACATTCCCGTATCGATCTTCCACTTTGGTGATGCCGAATGGCTGATTCAATACCCCTTGATTGGGGAAAGCAGAATAGGCATTTACCATATCCAATAAGTAGACTTCAGACGTTCCTAAAGCGATAGCGTCCACTGCACGGATATTTGTACTGATACCCATCCGTTCTGCTGTGGATTTTACCTCTGTAGCCGGCACCAATTCTTTCACCACTCGAACAGCCACAAGATTTATGGATTTGCGAATTCCTTCCCTGAGCGTGGTCAATCCACTGGTGGTACCATCGTAATTTCTGGGCATCCATTTTTCCCACTCACCTTCTGCATTCAAGACGCGAAGGACCAATGGTTGATTCAACAATTGCTTTGCCACGGGGTATCCATTATCAATGGCAGTAGCGTAAACAAACGGCTTGAAAACAGATCCAGGTTGGCGTTGGGCTTGAGTTGCTCGGTTATACTGATCATGATAATCAGGACGCCCCCCTATCATGGCGAGAATGGCTCCCGATGTAGGGTCCAATGCCACAAAGGCACCTTGTACCAATAATTTATTTCTCAGATCTGCATAGAGCGTGGAGTCCCCTTCCATCATCATCTTCACTGTATCTTCCGGAAAGATACCCAGGTAAGCCAACTGTGAAAATTCTTCTTCATTACTAAACAATCGCTTGTTCAGCTTATCCTGATTTCGTTTGATGGTCTGCATGAGCGCATCTTCAGCAATGCCTTGGAGACGAATATCCAATGTGGTATAAATTTTGAGGCCATCCCGATAGATATTGACGCCCAAACGGTCGTCCTCTTTTTCCATGGTTCGGCGAATGTATTCTGTAAAATAAGGTGCTTTTCCCTTTGCCTGTCTTTCTAAGACATTTTCCGATTCGATAGATCGAGCCTCAGAATAAATATCTTTGGTAATGAATCGTTGATCTCGCATAACACGAAGGACCACATTTCGTTTATAATGGGCCCGTTCCGGATGACGCACGGGAGAGTACCG
>JAERSH010000015.1 GCA_016845785.1 Fidelibacterota bacterium | reverse complement strand
GGATCAAAACCTCCTGCAATTTTTCTTAAATATGGTAGAATTTGATATGAATGTACAAGAAGCGGCAGAGGCTGCAAATGTGAACAGTTACCAAATGTATAGTTCTTTCGGAACACATAGTAAAGAAGCAGGTCGGATTGTAGTCCATCGGGATACACCACCATGGGTGATTAAGGACTTGAGAAAAAAAGGGTATAATGTGGTGACACGCTCACTGACTTCAGGCCCCATCAATGCCATCTGGTTCGATTGGGAACATGGTACCATGTGGGGTGGTTCATCCAATTATGGAGAGGATTACGGGATTGGCTGGTAAATGAAAATATTCATCTGCTGGCTACTAACTTTAAGTTGGGCATTTTCTGGTGAGTTGCGGGTTCTCGCTTATAATATTCACCATGGTGAAGGCATGGATGGAAAAATTAATCTCCCTCGTATTGCGGGCGTGATTGAAAAGGAGAGACCTGATTTTGTCGCCTTACAAGAAGTGGATAAAGGGGTAAACAGAAGCGGCAATATTGATCAAGCAAAAGTATTGGGCAAGCTGTTGGGTATGCATCACAGTTTTGCCAAATTTATGGATTATGATGAGGGTGAATATGGGTTGGCGGTCCTTTCTAAATATCCCATTATTAAAACTCAAATTCATCGACTGCCAGATGGAGCCGAACCCCGTGTGGTTCTTGAAGTAGAGGCGAAAGTAAATGGGGAATCCATTTCATTTGCCAGCATCCATTTGGATTGGACGAAGTCATCATTGCGAGTCGCCCAGTTTAAGGCTTTAGATAAAGCTTTGGCCATTCGAAATCATCCGGTAATTGTGGCAGGGGACTATAATGCAGAACCCGGTTCGCCTACCATGAATATGGCGAGTCAGTCTGGATTCGTTATTCCCAAATCAGATGCCAACCTTACATGGCCGGCGGACAAGCCCATTGTAGAAATTGATTATATAGTCGTGAGGGGAATGTATGATGTAAAGGCCACTTCAATCGTTTTGGACGAACTTATCGCTTCAGATCACAGACCTATTATGGGAGTCATACAATGGCCGTAAATAAAAATCAAATCATCTCATGGGTCATTTCTCTAATGTTTATCGTCTTTGCAGTGGTCAATTTGGACGATCCCGACGGGTGGATGTGGGCACTTATTTATGTGGCAGTGGCAATCCTGCCATTCATCCAAAAGATTAAACAAACATATCTAAATCAACTGGCCGTGGTTTTGCTTGTCTTGGGCACGTTGATTGCATCAGGCATCCTGAACCAATGGATGCCCCAACAGGCCGATGACCGCATGGTGAATATGTGGGAGCACCAACGGGAAGGACTTGGCATTATTTTAGGTAGTACCTGGTTATGGTTGGGAAGAAGACTTAAATAATAAAACATATTTTTGGACCCCTTTTCATTCCCCCTATGATTTGCCTTCATTCCTACGGCAGACAGGAGAAATAATTGGGTTAACCCTTAAATTTTCTCCCCTTTAGAGGGGAGAACTAAAGAGGGGTCAATAAAATGAAACTAAACCATTGTAGAAATGAACTAATAGCATGAAAGGAAATCATGAAAAAACTCATCTTAATATCAACGCTGTTAATGAGCGCATGTATGGATAAAACGAACACACCACCAGACGCCACCAAAAAACCATTTGAAATGACCGAGCACGGTCATACCCGTGTGGATGATTATTACTGGATGCGACTGACGGATGAACAAAAATCCGCTGAACAAAAAGATGATCATGCCCAAGAAGTGGTGGACTATATCACAGCAGAAAATGATTATACCCAAGGCCATCTGGCCCATACAGAAAAATTCCAGGATGATCTATTTAATGAAATTGTAGGTCGAATTAAAAAAGATGATGAATCGGTGCCTTACTTCGATAATGGATATTTCTATTATACCCGCTATGAAAAAGGGAAAGAATATGCCATCCGCTGTCGTAAAAAAGGGTCATTGGATGGTGAAGAAGAAATCCTATTGGATGAAAATGTCTTGGCAAAAGGCCACGATTATTTTGCAATCGGCGGTATGTCCGTCAGTCCTGATAACCAGTGGCTGGCCTACGGTGTAGATACAGTAAGCCGCCGACGCTACACGGTCCATTTCAAAAATTTATCCTCAGGAGAAGTACTCCCCCAGACCATCCCCAACACCACAGGGGGTGTGGCTTGGGCCAATGATAACAAAACGGTTTTTTATACAACCAAAAATGAAGTCACCCTTTTATCGGAAAAAATCTGGCGCCACAAAATGGGTTCCGATGCGGCCAATGATGAATTGGTTTATCATGAAAAAGACGAATCATATTACAATGGCGTATATCGGTCCAAGTCCGGTGAATACATCATTATTTATAACAACAGCACACTTGTGAGCGATTACCACATTTTGAATGCCAATAATCCAGACGGCGACTTCAAAAACTTTAGTCCCCGTGGAACAGAACATGAGTATGGGATCGACCATTATGAGGATAAGTTTTATATCATCACCAATTGGAAAGCCAAGAATAACCGT
>JAERSH010000014.1 GCA_016845785.1 Fidelibacterota bacterium | reverse complement strand
GCTTCTCCATTATTTGGACTGACTATGGTCAATTCAGGCGGTGTAAAGTCATATTGCAATCCGGAGATAAAAGCAGGCTTCGTCCGATTGCCGGCCCGATCTTGCCCCAAAAATGTGAGTACATACAGTGCTTTTTCAACCACAGTAGGATTATTGGATAATTCAACATCCATGTGATCGCCGGCCGTTTTTTCAGCATCCGTAAGAATTGCAGAATAAGGTGCAGATGGATCCGCCTCACCGCCCAGCCATCGCCATTTGAAATTCCCCGAATAGATATCTTCAGATAATGTGTATGAAACAGTGCTTTTATTCGAAAAGGACTTCTGAAGGGGATAATGGATGGTGATTTCCGGTTGAGTGATATCATAAAGCACTGTTTCGATCAATATATGATTGGACTCATTCCCTGCCGGATCAAACCCAACATAGGTGATATTGTAAGTGGCACCGTCCACTAATGGTGGTGCATTTGCAATCGGTCGATCAGTAAATGGATCGCTATTCATTTCATCACCGGTGATGTCCATTGCATGAACAGAATCGGGATCTGCGACACCGCTCACCCACACCCATGATATAGTACCCCGATCCAACAATTCGCTATTTTCAAATGAAACATTTTTATGATTTACCGCATCTCCCGATCTCGGCGCGTACCAAGTCAATGTAGGTGGTGTAAAGTCATATTGGAGTCCCGGTACGAAAGCCTGAAGCGTCTTATTCCCGGCCCGGTCTTGGCCGGAGAATGACAACGTATAGAGTGCATTTTCAACGACGGTTGGGGTTTGTGAGAGGATAACATCCGTGTGCTGCCCCACTTTCATTTCTTCAACAGATAAGGTGGCCACATAAGGCGCCAATGTGTCATCCACGCCCCCAAGCCATACCCATTTAAATTCACCCATATGCAAGTCTTCAGATAAGGTATAGGTCATGTCGGTCGTATTTGAAATTGATCTGGGCAATGGATATTCAATAATCATTTCCGGTGGTGTATAGTCATAGAGAACCTCAATGGCTCGAATCGTATCCGCATGATTCCCTGCACGATCTTGTCCGATGAATTCCACTGTATAAATGCCCCCATCCTGTAATGTAGGCATGGATGCTAACACAAATGATTCGTGTTCCCCTTCTGCCATTTCATCTGCATTGAATTCAACAATATGCGGACTGCTTTCATCCATCACCCCACCCGTTTGCGTCCACGTAATGTTCCCTTTGTGGATCGTTTCTGATAATGTGTATGAAATCGATTGATGATTTAATGCATCCCCATTCCCGGGCGAAGTGTTTGTAAATGCAGGGGGTGTTGTGTCGTAAAGGACATCTGAAATGGTGATCGGTTCACTTTCATTCCCCGCCAAATCTCGTCCCGTAAGCAATATTGTATAAGAAGCACCATCCGTAAGTATGGGTTCATTCTGTAAATGAATTCTGATTTGTTCTGCAGGACTTAATTCCTCGCCTACCAAAGCCACGGTGTGTGGTGCCAGAGAATCGGGGGCGCCATCCATTTGGGACCATCGGAACTCCCCTGCCAACAATTGTTCACTGGCGGCATAACTGACTGTGGGATCGTTGATCGCTGCACCATCAAAGGGATATATCATGGTTAGCACCGGTGGCGTTATATCATAATGAATGGAGTCAACCACTGCGGGCATGGATTCATTCCCTGCTAAATCTTCACCGGTGATGCTGAATTGATAGATGCTTCCATCATTCAGTTGAAATAATGTCGATAGATCCACATGGGCCGTATCCAGGATGGTATCAGGAAATGTATGAGAATATGGCGCATTACTATCATCAGCACCCCCCTGCCATGTAGCCGTAACCGTCCACGTTCGGATTGGTTCATTCGTACCCATATCCAACAATTGATGATTGACCCATGCGCCTGTATAAGGACTATGAATGGATAAAATTGGCGGTGTTGCATCAAAAATCACATCCTCCATTTTGCCCGGGGGATCCGATAAATTTCCCGCACGGTCCACCGCATAAATTTCAGGGTCATACATGACCCCATCTACCAAAGCGGTTTGATTGGCCGGTTTAAATCGAGCATCCGATCCGATTTCAGCTTCAGTTAAATGGACCGTATCTGCATTAATATGAGAAAAGTTGGAATCGGGCGTCCACACCACATACCCGGAAACAATCGGTTCTGAATGGGTAAATGATAAGGAGACATCTTTGATATATTTATCCATCTCTATGGTCATGAGGGGCGGACTGATATCATAGGTCACGTGCTCAATCGTCCGCTTCGTGGCCATGTACCCTTTGGTCCCCTTCCCGTTAAAATGAATATCATAAACGGCACTGTCTCTCAATACGCTATCGTTATCTAAAGAAATTTGATAATCGCCACGCGTGAGTTCGGTCAAATCCACCCGGGCACTATCCGTTTCTCCCGGCACCACCCAATTGATATATCCCCAACTGAGATCGCCATCGAGATTATAGGCCACCTCACTATGATTTTGATAGGTAGAATCGGCAGGACCTGTAAACCAGAACACCGCCTCCGTACCGTCAGGACTTAGCTTCACATCCATAATGAGAACACCATTGGAGTCATATTCAAACATGTGAGTGATGTTGGTGTCATTGTAGTATTTATAAATGAATTTGTGCATGGATTTTCCATCAGGACGGCGGAACCATTCATCTCGCGTTACACGGCCGGTAGAATCGTAGTCGAACTCTTTACCCCCGTATTCAAATGCATCCACGTCAAAAAAGCGATAATTATCCGGTTTATTGATTTCGTTTAATTCGGATGTGGTAAAACGATCATCCCATTTTTTCACTGAATCCACGCCAAAGACCCATTCGATATAGGACAAAGACTGGGGCTCTCGACCAAAGATTGTTTGATAAAATATGCGCCCTTCTTCATTCACCAAATCTTTTTGACGAATGATAGTATTCGTATCTATATATGAATATTGTTCTTGGGCAGTGACATTCCCCAATCGGTCGATGGTGGATTTTGTCAGGAGTCGATTGATGTCATCGTATTCTGCGCGAATATGGTTTTTCCGAAGGATTTCAGATTGTGGTACGTTGTGCCCCGTGAGAAAGTCATGATCATTTTTATAGTATTTCACATGGCGTTCTCCTGCGGTGAGCAGCAGTATAACTAGGGTCAGGAATGTGCGTAAGGCGGTTTTCACAAGCCCCTAATTTAGGAGGGATTTCTCCCTATGGAAACTGGGGATTGAACGAATTTGATAAAATTGGGGAGTATTCATAAAAACCACCCCTACTAAATAGTTAAATCAAATGCTGCGAAGTACGCTTCCCCTCCTTTTTTAAGGAGGGGATTGTGGGGTGGTTGCCATATTTCAATAAATCAAATTGAGGCAATCGTATGCTTGAGATTCTGTGAAAAGCATATCTGACCCCACCTTATTCCTCCCCGTGAAGGGGAGGAGACCAATTGGCTATGTTATGTGGTCCTCCCCAAATGGGGAGGAATTTAAGGAGGGGTATTATTATAATAGTCACACACTTTCTGAGGCGTGAATCGAAGGACTAACCCTATTGTTTCTAAGTATTTATACAGTCAGCCATTGACAGTGTTTTTTGATCTATAGTCCCATTTCTTTCCTATTCCTCATTGCCAAACTTTCTTAGTGGTCGCGGCGATTTCATTTTGTAACTTTATACCAAGATCGAAAGAATTATTATGGCAACCGAGCAGAAAATCCCCAACAATAGCATGATGAAAAATTACGGCATAAAGTATTCGATTGAATTCGTTGTGATTATTTTGGGTATCACCGTTTCATTTTGGTTCAACGAATTATCCATTGCGAGCCAAGATGAAAAAGAAAGAATCAAGGTATTATCCAGCCTTCAATTAGAGATCAGCGAAATACAATTCTACTGCGATGAGAAAAAACAGACATGGGGCAATGACGTTCGGCTGCTCTCTGAATTTTTATCCCCTGCCAATCGTGAATTCAATATAGATAATATTCTAAAAATCACGACGAGTAAAAACAGGATTGAAACATTTATGGTATTGTATCGCGTATTTGATCCACCAATAAATCGATATCAATCCATTATTAATTCCGGTGATCTTAAATATGTAAAATCTGAAAAGGTAAAAGAAATATTAAGTCGGCTTCACAATACGTCTCTTTCTCATCTTGAGACGGCTGTCGAGCATGAAAAACAATTAAAACAGAGCTTTTTGCCTTTCTTGACGGAACATCACCCTAATGTGGTGTTGGCGCGAAATAACAATAAAGTATCGGTAAATCGTTACTCAGAACTACTAAATGATGCCATTCAAAAGGACGATCGGCTCAAAGCAAAGTTGGTCATGCTAAAACGATATCTCGAATACAAGACATCTATTTTGCTCGTATATATGATTAATCTCGAAGATCTTAAATCAGAGATAAATCTGGCGCTAAATAGCTAATTCACACCTGACTTCGTTGCATCTGCGTTGACATCCCCTGCGGTGAGTTGGTTTACCATAGACATCATATCAAAAAAATCTTGCTCTCTCGCAATTTTTCCATCTCGCATTGTAACCATTGTGGTTCCCGAAAGATCTAATTTATTCCCGGAAGCGGGCATGCCAAAAAAGTTGCCTGTATGTGTTCCTTTAAAATGCCAATGTTTGACGAGTCTATCGCCTTGCCCCACCACTTCAAGAATGGTAAATACTTGATCTGAAAAACCTGCTAAAAAATTATAATAATAATCTCTGGTTGCATCTATTCCAACAATATCGCCTTGGGCTGTGACCACGACAACATCCTCTTGAAATCGTTCTGAGTTAACAACCGATGTATCACCCTCAAAAAAGATGTTCCACGTTTCATCGTACATGGCAATATTTTTATCGAGTTGCGCTTTTGCGTCTTGCAATTCCGTAAGTTGTTTATCTTTTGCGGATGTACCGCAGCCCATTATGCTTGCAAAAAATACAGTGGTTAATATGCTGAGACTTATATGTTTGATGTTTTTCATCACTTCACTCCTTTGTTTTACCTATTGGAATTTGGACTTACAGGTAATTTTTTCATAGCGATTTATATTGTGAAGTATTGACAAACAGCGCACCTATAATCCCCCTTTGGAAACGGAAAATATTGGTATTCGATTTAACAAATTGGGGAAAGATTGGCAGTTTGATAACGATTTAAAAAAACACCTCTACTAAATAGTTAAATCAAATGCTGCGGAGTACGCTTCCCCTCCTTTTTTAAGGAGGGGATTGTGGGGTGGTTGTCATATTTAATTGAATTATATTTTATCGGACTCAACCCTGCCAACCCATTGTCATACTGATCCCTGAGTGAAACGAAGGGGAAGCTTGTCCGCCGTAACTATAGCGTAGGCGGGTATCTCAAGTGTTTATTTTAGGGCATACGTAAGCTTGAGATTCTTCACTCACCCGATAAATCGGCATCATTCAGAATGACGATAATTTTAGATTTATAAACTATTCGCCGTTTTCTTCGGCGCGACGTTTCGCGCGAAGTTGATCTTTCGCCAATTCACGCATATCTGCCACCTCATCGGATTCGTCCATGATCTCTACACCGAGCAAGGTTTCGATACAATCTTCTAATGTGACGATGCCCGTGGTACCGCCAAATTCATCTTTTACAATAAACATATGAGATCGGGTTTTGGTGAATTTATTTAACACTGATTCAACAGTCTGCTCCTCATAAACCCAATCCACCGGGTCGACAATTTCCGCCATGGTCTTTTCGAAATAATCGTCCGCCATGGTTTCCAATAAGGTGTCTTTATATACAATACCAATGATTTCATCTATATTTTCGTGAAAGACGGGAATACGAGAAAAGTTAATATCCTCATGTTCGTCCATCACCTGCCCCACAGTTTGATTATCCTCAAGGGCAAAAATCACAGAACGGGGTGTAAGAATTTCATCCACGTTCATTTCTTTTAATCGGAAAAGATTCTCAATAATATCGGACTCATGCTCATCGATGGATCCTTCATCCTCCCCCATTTCGGCCATGGCAGTAATTTCTTCGCGACTCACTTTTTTATGTTCATCCACGGATGGGGTCAATCGCGCAGAAAAAACATGACTTAACCATACAAATGGATAGGTTAGAATTATGAGCAAACGGATCGTATATGCAGAAGGACTGGCTAATTTGCGCCAATAAATTGCTCCAATGGTCTTGGGAATAATCTCAGAAAAAACGAGAATACAGAATGTGAGTATCACGGAGGTAATGGCTACAGAGCCGGAACCGAATACGGCCAAGGCTTGCGCGCCCACACCGGCAGCACCCACAGTATGGGCGATTGTATTTAACGTCAGAATAGCCGCTAAAGGGCGATTGATATCATCTTTGAGATTTTGTAGGAGTTTACCGCTACGATGATTGGTCTTCACCAACGTCCCGATATGGGAATGGGTGACGGTCAAAATGACTGATTCCAGTGCGGAACAGATAAATGATACGCCAAGGGCGAGGAAGAAATAACCGAGTAATGTGGACATTTTCTACACCGAACTTACACAGTTTCGGATGTAGTAAACCCTCCTTTTTCACTTCGATTAACCACAATCCACATGGGGAGATAAATAATGGCCATCATGATAATGCCCACAAGGTGAAATGTAAATAGATAGTAGGGCCACTCCCCGATTAAAAAAGGGCTGTCTCCGCCGGGCTTTTCACAAATAAACCAATAATTGGCACCTTCACCGATGATCTTATTGATAAAGCCCATAACAAAGACCACACCATTGGTAATTAAAATTGTGTTTAATAATGATCCCTTACGGCATCGCATCCCATCCACCCAAATGAGCCAAACCACATTCAGAATAATAATCCCATGGGATAGAAAATTCCAAAATACAGATATTTCACCATAAGGCCATCGGGTAGGGTCCGGCGTGATGATGGCTTGAAAGGCGCCGGCCAATCCCCAGAAAAAAGCCAATTCAAATGCAGCTTGGGATTTCTTCCATAAGGCATATGATGTGAGAAAGAGGCTCAGTCCGCACATGTGGAGGGAAAAATCATCCGCCATGGTGAAATCATCGATCACCAATTGAAACACATCAAAAATGAATTCTTGAAAAAGCGTGATGACTATCAACGCCATAGCTACGGCATGACGTTTGGATGGCGTGAGATGATGTTTCCCTATATAGGGAAGTCCCAACCAAATGGCTAAACAAGAGACCATGTAGACGAGATGTTCCGTCCCGAATGTGGGGAATTCTGCAGACGTTACTTGGTGAAAAACGTTCATTTAATTTTGATAGGGGGTTCTATTGCGAATTGGTTGCGGATTCAATGATTGCGTCTCGAAAACCTATTTAATAATTGACTTAAAATCCTATAAAGAAATAAAGCCGGATCTGCACCTACTATAGTTTCCCATTTTACGCTACATGCTCCCCAAATATTGTAATGGCTAGCAGATCGAAAGTTTTAGAAGAAATTGAAAAAGTTACCTTGCCCTTTAGGGCGAGGTAATAAGCAGAAATAAATCGGGGCTTTAGCCCTCATCCACTTCAAAACCATAGGTTTTCATAAAAGCTTCAACCTCTTCGGCATAGCTCTTCTTTCGATGATGCGCTTCTTGGTTTCGTATATATTTTCTCACATTAGATAGAACTGATTCACTGACTGAAATCGCAAAATATCTATCCTGCCATTCGAATTTGCCCTTCACCAATTTTTCTTTATTCATCCAATGAGATGATTCCCCTTTAATGAGTTGAGCTACTTCTGAAACGGATTGTTTTGCGCCAAGAGATATGAGTGCGTGCAAATGCTCTTTATCCCCATTCATGGCATCAATGAATATATCTTTTTCTTTCGCATTTTTTCGAATATGGGTAATGAGTTTTGACTTTATATCCTTTGTGAGAAATGGCTGTCTCTTTTTGGTTGTCCAAACAAAATGAATCCAGATTTTTGTATAACCCATTTTTAAATCCTTTTAGGGGCTAAAGCCCTTTGTATCTTGTGTCTTGAACCCCCACCCTAAAGGATGGGGTATGATTATAAGTGTAATGTAAATATGGATATAACTGCATACAGGCTAAAAGAATATACCTATCAAAAGCGATTGTTCGGAATGATTACAGATTGGTCTATTATTCCTAACATTAAATTGCTGCGTCCATAGGTAAAGTCAAAAGAACCATACTCGACTTCTTCAAAATATAATTACCTTGCCCTTTAGGGCTAGGTAATAGGGATATATAAAGTGGGACTTTAGTCCCTTATTGGATCAGCAATTACCCTAGCTTCTGAAAGGCTTTGGCCATATAGACAGTGGCACCTTCTTTAAACGCATTATAGATCTTAGAATCTTTTACACCGGCAAAATCTCGAAATGCGGGGCGAATCCATGCCGGTACATGTGCATCGATCATGGCTGTTTTTCGATCATGAATTTCATCCAACGCCTCAATAACCCCCGGTGTAATGACTGCATCATGGATGGCGTTCAGTTCCCGAATGCGAAATGCATTCTCCGTCTCTTCTACCGTATTGCTGCCGCGGATATCCACCCAACTAAAATGGCCGCCCGGTTTGAGAATTCGAGCCACTTCTTTTATGAATTGAGGCGCATTGCCATAACAATGAGATGATTCTACATTAATGACCGCATCAAATGAATTATCATCAAATGGCAGCGCTTCTGCATCTCCCTGAACGAATGAAAGATTGTCCACTTCACTATGCAGTTCGGCAGAAAGTTTTACCGCTTCGGTAGAATAGTCCAACCCAATCATGGATGTGGGATGATGGTATCGCGCCACGAAAGAAGCGCCACCACCACGGCCTGAGCCCACTTCTAGGACCTTCTTCCCTTCTAATGGAATTTGGGATGCCGTATAATCATAGAGTTGGATAAATACACGATTGGATTCATCTTCCGATTTGAGTTCTCGTCTCGGTGAACCGTTGATGGGATTAAACCCATAGTTCATGAAGGACCAATCTTCAATTTGGCCTTTATGTGCCAGTCGTTCGTACCACCATTTCCATAGCGCTTTTTGAAGTCCCGGTGTGGAGTGGACAAGTGTAATAAATAATTTTGCAAGCATGGCGAATTTTCCCTTACAATGTTTGTCGATTTTGCGGCGAAGTCACCGCACCCTCCCCCTAATGCGGGTTGGATATTATGAATTTTTCAGGGAAGGTGTTTGAGGAAAATATTGATCTGTCATTGCGAAGGAATCCGGAGGATGAATGTGGTGATCTCATGGACTAGGGGATTGCTTCCCACAATGACTACCTACTTTTTATAAAAGTATTGGAATATGTTGTCATACCCTGCCCGCACTTGGCATTCAGGCGGGCGGACTTGATCCGGTATCCAGGGAGTTATTGATGTTGGGTTTGGATACCGGGTATTCTTCGAATCCCGGTATGACAATGGTGTTTAATTGGTTAAAAATACTCATTCATTAACAATACTTGTCATCCTGAATCCCGATTCATCGGGACGAAGGATCTCAAACATTTGTACGTCTATAACCGTCTCCTTGAGATTCTTCGTTCCTGCCGATGCAGGACTCAGAATGACAGAAACTTTTCTTTCGGAGAAGATGCTCATGCAAGCACCTTAGTTGTCATTGCGAGCGAATCGGAAAAATTCACGTGGCAATCTCTTATATCAATGGGATTACCGCGTCGCTTTGCTCCTCGCAATGACAGTTTAGTCACGACGCCCACCCCAATTCTTTCAAGCGTTTTTTCGCATCAATAATCTCAGGCAAATCTTCATCAGCTTCGGACCATACTTTTAAGAATTCTTTATAGCTCACTCGCGCATTTCGTTCATCGCCCAGTCCTTCATATGCCAACCCTTTTAAATAATGCTGTTTGGGCCAATACATGTCCAAAACATATGATCCTATAATTTGAGTATTTGCTGATCTCAAGCGAAATGTTTCTCCAAGTGCATTATGGTACTCTCCCAATTCTAAAAATGATTTTGCCCGCCAATAGTAAAACACATCAGACATCACCCTTCTTCTTGAAGGGTTCGCAACGGAAAAATTGGTATTATCCAATAATTCAAACCCCTGAATTACTTCTCGATAGTTGCCTTTTTTATATTGTTTAATGAGTCTTAAATATTCTATATGGTGTGTGCGATCTGCAAATCGTACTTTTTCTAACTTTTGGAGAACATCATCTAAATCGCTTAACCGATTTAATGCAATTAATGACAGACCTAATGCTTGATAATATTCTAACAATCGATTATCGGATTTATATTTTTCAAATTGGGTTATTATATAATCATGGGCCTCTTGAAATTGGTCATCGATCATGAGACCATCATGTTTTAGCGTATGAAACATTACAACATTTGGATGATCAATTAATGCTTCCTCTATCATTTGTAGCGCTGTTCTAATTTGCCCCATCCTCATATATAATTCTATTTTAAACCATTTGGATGGTGTCAAATTGGGGTCTCGTTTTAGTGCTTTATCATACCACGGAAATGCCTTTTTAAAATCGCCATATTTATACACATAGACATCCCCGATTTCATCGTGTGCATGAGCATGGCTGGGGTTGAGAAAAATGGCTTGTTTAAAACTGGCATATGCCAAATCAAATTTATCAATTGCATTATAGTAAAAACCCAAAGAAAAATGGGCTTCAGCCTCTTTAGGACCTAACGCGACTGCTTTTTCAGCATACTTTTTTGCTTCTTTTAATGCCATGGCAGCGAATTCCGTATCCATATACTGAAAATGAAATTGTGTCATTCTTACCCGAGATATTCCTGCATACGGCAGTGCATAATCCGGATCAATTTTTATAGCCTCTTTGTAATACTTGATAGCCTGTGGAATTTTTGAAAGTTCATAAGTGTAGGCTAAAGATCTGGCTTTAATATAATAATCGTATGCCTCCACTGATTTTGTTTGTGTGGCTGTAATCATCTGCGCTTCTTCATCAGACAATTCAATTCGAAGTGCATTTGCAATAGCTGTGGCCACTTCATCCTGGACGGCAAAAATATCTTCTATATCACGGTCGTATTTTTCTGCCCATAAGTGCTGATCGTTTTGGGCATTGATCAACTGGCCTGTGATGCGAACACGATTCCCCACACGGCGAATACTGCCTTCAAGTATATTGGCCACACCCAGTTCCGCACCGATCTCTTTTAGCGTTTTGTTCGTGCCCTTATATTTCATAATGGTGGTTCGGGAGATCACCAGTAAATCTTTAATTTTTGATAATTCGGTCAAGATATCTTCGGTCATGCCGTCCGCGAAATATTCATCATCGCCCGATTGGCCTAGATTCTCAAATGGCAAAACTGCAATGGATTTTTCATGGATCGGTTCCGATTCTGCGGATGTGCTGCCGCCACCAATCCAACCAATGAGAACGCCGGCGACAATACCGACGACTAAAAACCAATTCCGTTTCTTCTTATAAAATGGTCTCACTTCTCCCTCTGCAGAAACGGTGCCCGCATCAATGGCATCTGTTTTGATGTAACCTTGAGGTGTTTTGTCGAATACCCAACTCAAAATGACCGCAATGGGAAATCCGAAAAGAACAACGATTACTATGAATTGCTGCGTCCATTGGGGGAAGTTGAACATGGGGAAAAGGATTTCCACCAACTGCATAATGATGAATGCCACCACCGCATAAGATGCGGCAACGCGAAAGACTTTACGGCGTTTGAGTTCGTCGATGAAGCTCATGTAAACACCTTAGTTGTCATTGCGAAGGAGTCCCCACTTTCGGGACGACTGTGGCAATCTCTATTACTAATGGGATTACCGCGTCGCTTCGCTCCTCGTAATGACAGATTCATTCGTTTTTGGGGTTGCGATATGTAATTGATTATTATAATCCTCCTTTAGGTCGAGAGAATTTATAACCGAAGTATATTAAATGGTAGTTGGAAAGGGTGTTTAAACTCACCCCCATTATTATATTAATTGAGATTATTAAAAACCACCCCTACTTCTTGGATAGATTAAATATTTTTACATTTTCTTCCCCTCCTTTTTAAGGAGGGGATTAAGGGGTGGTTGACGACATTCATATTTTTACCTCACCGAGTCAACCGATAAATAAATATAGCCGCACGAGTGGTTGTTTTCGGAAAGGATGTTAAATCTAACCACTCATCTGCAGAGTGGGCGCCCGTACCATCCGGGCCCATCCCCGCTAAGGCTGCATCTACATAAGGCGCTACGAATGAAATATCTGCCGCCCCCCGTTTGGCTGGATCCAATGGTTTCAACTCCCCATATCCTAAGGCAAAGTTCACTTTTTCCAAATCCGCCAATAATGCATAATTGGCTTTGGTCGGCTCCATGGGCGGATAGCTGGTTTTGAACTCGATCGTTGCGGTGGTCCCGGGTAAATTCCGAGATGCGATCTCTTTCATGGATACCATGGCCCTTTCTAACTGATCAATGGAAATGGTGCGAATACCGCCGTGAATCGTCACCGCTTGGGAAACCACGTTGGTTTTACCGAAGGCTGTGCCTTTCGCATTCACCGGGTCAAAAGCAATATCGGTTCCGCCCACCATGACACCGGGATTAAATGTAAGGTATTCCTCATCCAATTCTTCCCGAAATGTATTCAGGATCCGTGATGCTTCAAAAATGGCACCGTATCCCAATTCTTTACTAAATACACGAGATGAATGACCTTGGATGCCTGTTGTTTTTAAAATCCATGAGGATGAACTCCGTCGGGCGATGGTGCCTGTATTCATATCTCCGCCCTCAAAACCGAGGCCAGTGTCGGCCCATTTGCCTGCATCCACCAATTCTTTTCTCACGATGGATGAATGGGCGCCCAATTTTTCTTCATCTCCAATGAACGCCAAGGTCAGATTCATATCTTGGAGGACGCCAATAGAATGAAGTGCTTTCATCACGTAGAGCATAGATACGTCGCCGCTTTTCATGTCGGCGATCCCAGGACCGTATGCCTTATCTCCTTCCCGAACAAATTTCTGGAATGGATGATCCTTTTCGAAGACCGTATCCAGATGGCCGATCATGACGATCTTTTTCCCTTTGCCGCCACGCATTTCAGCGAAAAGATGTCCCGATCGTTTTACATCTTTGGGATAGGTGACCCAATAGGTATTGAAGCCCAGTTTATCCAATTCCTTCTGGAAGACCTGCCCCACTTTTTTATTACCTTCGATATTGAGGGAACCGCTGTTGATGTTTACCACTTTTTCCAAGAGGTCGATGGCTTCGTCAGCGTGGTTTTCGATATAATTGCGAATTTCCTTTTCTTCAGATGAAAGGGATTGGGCAAAGCCCATGGTAAATGTCAGTAACATAGTGATGATGTGTTTCATGGTGATTCCTTTTTGGGTTTTAGTTATTTAACTCACCCCCTGCTATTTATTAGTGAAAATTCGTAATTGAATTCCTCCCCCTCTCTTCAAAGAGAGGGGGCTGGGGGGTGAGTCCAAAACACTAGACTAAAAATCGTTTTAATTCTGCGATGACCATATCTAAACGGTTTAATACATCTTCATTTTTGAATCGAATTACCTTTTTGTCAGTTCTCTCAATAAATTTTGTTCTTAAGGCATCGTATTCTTTTTGAGATTCATGAATACCGCCATCGATTTCAACCACCAGTTTCTTTTCAAAGCATAAAAAATCGGCAATAAAGAATTTAGCGATTTCCCCATCACTGACCTTGATCGGATATTGGCGATAAAACTTTTTATTCTCAACCTTTCGATTACTGACTGCTTCCCAAAATATCTTCTCTGCTTTAGTTTGATTCCTGCGAAGGTATCTGCAGATTTCAGTGATTGAATTGTAGCTCAAAGAAAATTTTTTCTATTCTTACCCACCCCCTGCTATTTATTAGTGAAAATTCGTAATTGAATTCCTCCCCTAATGGGGAGGAAATAAAGGAGGGGTGTAAAATTATATAACAACCCGCACCGCTTTAGCAATAACCACTGCATTGGGTGTATCACTATGAATGCACAACGTCTGTGCATCTATGGGCACGGACGTTCCATCCACGGCAATGACATGACCTTCCATCATTTGTTTCGCCTGCTCCCCCGCTTTTATCGGATCCGTAATCAATGCATCGTCAAATTTTCGATTCCTTAATGTACCGTCCGATTCATAAGTGCGGTCGGCAAATGCCTCTGCCATTGTATCTAACCCCAATGCATCAAACACGGTGAGCATCTTTGACCCGGATAACCCCATCACTTTAAATGAAGGATCCACCTGAATGATGGCTTCTCCAATTATTTCGGCTATCCTCTCATCATGTACGGCACGATTATACAATGCACCGTGCGGTTTGACGTGTGTGAGCTCCACACCATGATTAGATGCAATATCCACGAGAAGCTGAATCTGATCCCGAACGGTATCCAGCAATTCATTTTCGTCCATGTCCATATCAAAACGACCAAAATTCTCTTGATCAGGATAACCGGGATGTGCCCCCACATTCACCCCTTTATCCTTGGCCATTATCACCATGGCTTCCATCATAGTCTCATCACCGGCGTGCCCTCCACAGGCCACATTAATTGATGTGACATGATCCATCAGCTTTTCATAAGTCCCGTCGGCCAACAGACGGTTCAGTTCTCCCATATCTGAATTGATATCCATGCTTATCCCTTTTTCCGTCCCCATTGAACAATGGCAAAAGCGAATATGAAAGGGATGAGCCTTTCCAATGGATTCCCTTCCGGTTTCAATTCGGAATAGTAGAAAAATAATGTCATGAAAAATCCTACGGCCATAGCGGCAATCGCATGAATTTTCGGCACACCGCCCTGCATCCGTCCTAATAATAAAGGCCCGAAAGCAGCCCCCATGGCCGAGAATGCAAATAGCACCCGACTATAAATACTTTTATCGATAAATATGGCCATGCCTACTGCAATAACACAAATTACCGCAACCACAATTCGGGTTTGGCTCAAGCTCATTTCTTCTTTTGATCCTTTCAGATCATGGCTCACACTGGAGGATGCGACCAAAAGTTGACTGTCCGCTGTGGACATAATTGCAGACAATACCGCTGCCAGGATAATGCCTGCAATGACCGGTGGCAATAATTGGTTGCCAAGCACAATGAGTATTTGCTCAGATTTCGCAATGTCAGTGAGGATGCGCCCGGCCCATCCAAGAAAGATCATACCGGGATAAATGATAAGTGCCCATCCAATGGCAATCATGCGACCTTGCTTTACCTTCTCTCCCGGCTCAAGGGCCATGAATCGATTGACCACGTGGGGTTGACCGGGATAGCCAATACCAATTCCCATGGTGCCTAAAATAAATCCCAACGCAACAATGCCGCCCATCCCTGCCGGTGAACTGAAAATAGCCTGATTGGAGAAACTGGCAAAAATGTTTCCCAATCCTGCTTGAGAAACGGCCACAATTGGCAATACAATGGCGGATAAAGCCATCATAATCCCTTGGAGGGTATCACTGACGCTCACGGCCCAAAAACCGCCCAAAAGGGTATAAATGAGGATGATGCCTGCACCGAGAATGATACTGGTGTTTTTATCCATTCCAAACGTGGATTGGAAGGATTGCCCCGCTGCATCGAATTGAGAGGCAATATAAAAAACGAAACAGAATAAAATGATGGCCGATCCTAACCATCTCAATTCCTTGATCGATAATCCACTGTCATCTGTGGCCAAAACATCGGTAAGGGTAATAGCGCCCACTTTTTGTCCATGAACACTCAGTCTTGGGGCAATATAATACCAATTAATCATGAAACCGGAAACGGTGGCAGGGAAAATCCAAATGGCCGGCAATCCCCAAAGATAGGCTGCGCCACTCACACCAAGAAGGGTCCATGCAGAAGAGGAACTGGCAGAAGCGCTCAATGCAGCGACCCAAGGACCGAGTTTCCGTCCACCGAGAAAATAATCAGAAGTAGAATGGGTGCGTTTATGTGCCCAGAAGCCAATGAAGATTAGTACGATTTTATAAATGACGAGCGTTACAAGTATGGCAGTGGTATTTGTCATAGTCTTAGCGATTGGATATAGGACTCCTGCTCGAGCCGCAAACGTTCTCCCTCCTCAATGGATACATGTTGAAATTTGAATTCATCCCCCGGTTTCAGTTGGCCGACTTTACATAAGTCTGCCGTAATAACATTGGCAATTTTCGGATATCCACCTGTGGTTTGGTGCTCCACAAATGATATGATAGGATCGCCGCCACCCGGTACTTGAATGCCACCCAGTGGAATGCCTTCAGTTAATATCTCATTTCCCTTTTCAGAATAAATCGAATTCCCGGTCAGTCGTATACCCATTCTGCTGGATGCATCGGAAACTGTGAATGGAATTGAAGTGAACTTTTCCCACGTGGATTCGGAGAACCAATCACTTTGTATCCCACTGGTAATACGAAGGATAGCATGGTCATACTTAAGTAGTTCTTTAATTGTTACGGGTTGAGAGACAGTAGACAAATCACCGATGACTATACTATCTCCTTTTTCCAAAGGCCGTCCATTTAATCCACCCATTTTAGACATGACATGTGTGGTTTTTCCCGATAAATAATGGGGCACATCTACGCCGCCCCGAATGGCTAAGTAGCAACGCGCATTATTTATGGTTGGCCCTACGGATAATGTTTGGCCAGCTCTTACGTAAAATCCTTTTTGCCATGGAATAGGTTTGCCATCCAGCGTTGCGTCAAATATACTGCCGCATAGTGCAATAAATGCTTCATCTTCAAATTTGTATGTACCGCCAAGAAGTGTCATTTCAATACCTGATGAATCTTCGGGGTTCCCGACCAATAGATTGCCAATCCGCAAACTAAAACAATCGGCAGCACCGGAGGCAGATATGCCATAATGGGCATAGCCATGTCGCCCCAAGTCCTGAATGGTGGACTGTAGTCCCGGTTTGATAACTCTAATGCTCATCCATCCACCGGTATAAATTTCACATGGTCCCCCATTCTAATGGCACTGCTATCAGGGTCATCCACATTAAATATATCCATTTCTGTTCTGCCGATTAAATTCCATCCACCCGGTGATGATAAGGGGTAGATACCGGTTTGATCCCTCGCAATGCCAATGGCGCCTTTGGGTACAGCTATTCGAGGTGAATCTAACCGAGGTGTGGCAATGGATGGATCCATGCCTCCGAAATATGGGTATCCAATGGAGAATCCAATAAAATAAACAAGGTATTTGCCTTGAGAATGGCGTTTAATCACTTCATCCGGGGTAAGGCCTGTGTGGTGAGCCACTCGTTCTAAATCCGGCCCATTTTCGCCCCCATATCTAACAGGAATTTCTACCCATCTAGGTTGAAGTGGCGCTTCATCTTTTAACTGATCAATTACAGATAAAAGATAATCCGATATATTTTCTAAAGTGGCGTCCCCCTTCAATGATACCATGACCGTGCTATAGGCAGGATGTACATTGATAATATCTTTGTGGGGATGATCCAATAGATGACGTGTAAATGAAAAAACCTGCGCATGCAGGTTTTTCGAAATACTATCCCCGAACTGTACCAGAATGGTTCGGTCGGAGGCGGGAATAATTTTAGGGTATGAAATAGAAATTATTCTTCGATTTTTTCAACCGTATGGATGGGCATGACCCATTCTCTGCCTTCATCATCTTTAAGGACATATCGGGTGGGATAGTGCGCAATACTCTCTAAAGTAAGCTCTACCCCTGCTTCTACGTCCCCATTCACCTCGTGGTGGGCTTTAACGGTTTTAAATTTGGTGCCCGCTTCAATGCCGGCATGCTCATTTGATCTGCTATGAAATTCTTTTGTAGCCATGATTTTCCTTAATTCAAGCGGATAAGTTAAAATTTATCTCACATTTGTTTCAATCTCTGGATGCAATCTTTTATTATATTCTTTACTGTAAGATCATGGGAAAAGACCAACATACGATTTATGGCATCAATGGATGCGCTGCCGTTCTGGAATCCAGAAAATATAAAATTGCGGATATCCTCATTCAATCGGGGAGTCCTGCCGAACGAGATGGCGCCGTCACCCATGCCTTGGGATATCACGGTGGCCATATCAAATTCCTCAATGCTACCCAGTTTAAACAAAATTTTGGCAAATGGCGCACCCAGGGGATTATCGTCCGATTCTCCGGACAAATTGAATCACCCCTGCCTTCATTTCAACAACAGCATGGCAATATTGGATTATTGGCCTTAGATCGGATTGAAGATCCGCAAAATCTGGGACAAATTATCCGAACAGCAGAATGTGCAGGTATTGATGGTATTGTAATCCCTAAACACGATAGCTGCGGTATAACCGATACGGTTATCCAAGTGAGCCAAGGGGCATTTACCCAAGTCCCTATCTATACAGTAAGCAATCTCCACCAAACCATCACTACATTAAAAAAAGATGAATTTTGGATTATTGCCTTAGAGAATGGCGTGAAAGCCAGAGACTGGCATAAAATGGATTATAAAGGGAAAGTATTAATTGTGGTAGGCAGCGAAGGTCGCGGGATAAAAAAATTGGTATTAGAGAGCAGCGACTTTCAAGCCACTATCCCCATGCAGGGGAAAACCAATTCCTTAAATGTTTCCGCAGCGGTGAGTGCCGTTCTGTTTGAACGGCTGCGTCAATTATCCGGCTAGTTCCGGATTCTTTCTTTTCTTTACCAAAAATTCCCAATCCCGAAAATGGACTACAGAGTGCTTCGGTAAATCGCCGGACTGAATTTCTGTTGTAGGGAAAATCCGTCCTTCTACCCCATTGATATCCACGTCCATGGGCATGACAAATCCATCAACCACATCGGCCCAACGATAATATAGCTTGCCATCCTTTTGATAATATTCCAATGTGGGCAGTCGATGGTCATAGAAATATTGTCGGAAGAAATAATCTAAATCGGCACCTGTTTTATTTTCAGCATGATTTTGAAAATCTTTTGTATTCACATTGGATTTGGCATTATTCACTGCAAAAGTTTTGAGTAAATCCCACCATATATGATCATTATTCGTCATATGGCGTAATGTATGAAGGGCCCACGCCCCTTTGTTGTATGCATCGCCAAAAGCCCAATAGTTTTCATTTTCCGGACCAACGATCGGTAATTTGTTCTGAATCCCTTTTCGTTTACGCAGCATGAAATCTACCATCACATTATAACCCAATTCCTGTTCGATAAACATGGCTTCCGAATAAACGGCTGTCCCTTCGTGAATCCATACATGGGCCGGATCACTGGCTGTGATGCTGTTGCCCCACCACTCATGGGCTGTTTCATGGAATAATAATCCGTCAATAATACCGTAATAATCTTTCGTCCATGAACGATGATCACCACCCCAATTATTCCATACATTCCCGTAGGTAACTGCCGATTGGTGTTCCATCCCCAAATAGGATACTTCCACAAGTTTATAACCATCATTCCAGAATTGGTAATCGCCAAAATAATTTTCAAAGAATCGGATGACTTTCCGCGCTTGAGGAAACACAGTGGATGCCACTTGTTTATGATAATCCAAGACGAAGTGATTCATTTTTTCAATTTCGCCATTCCGATGGAGTGTATCTTGCAGCAGTACGTAATTCCCTAGCTGGACAGAAATATTATAATTATTGATGGGGCTTTTTACTTCCCATGTATAGGCTTGTTTACCCGTAAAAATATCCTGGGTTGTTTTAACGAGTTGGCCATTGCTCACACAAACCAAGTCCTGCGGTACCGTAAATGTCATGGTAGCGCCGCGATCCGGCTCATCGGAGATATGATCTTTTAATGGCCACCATAAGCCGCATCCATCCCCTTCACAAGCTACAGATACATAGTCCCTACCCATTTCATCTTTACCCCAGATAAAGCCTCCATCCCACGGCGGATTTTTTGCCACCTGTGGAGACCCTTCATATTTTACGCGAAATGTGAATTCTGTTCCTGCTTTCACTTCAGGAAAATCTACATAGACCGCATCTTCCACACGGCGAGTGGATAATTCCTTTTCTTGGTACCACACACCATTGAGCTGCATGGCTTTAGCTAAATCCACTTGCAGTTTGGTAAAATCATTCACAGCCAAAGCCGTAAAATCCACATATCCTTTTAGATATTTTTTCTCCACGTCAATGTCAATATTGATATCATAATGCTGCACATCATAGCAAATCCGCTCCGGCAATAATGCGCCCAATAGGCGATTTCGTTCTGTCAGTTTCGGTATGGATGGTTTATGGGTAGATGTTGGCTTCTCCGGTGCAGGGGGTTGCGTAGGTGTACATCCGACGAAAAGCATCGCCGCGATAAAGGCGTAAAAATGTTTCATGAGCTAAAGGTGGTTAAAAGGTGACTTTTATACCAATGGTGATGGTGGTGTCATTGGCTTTGTAATCTTTGATATAATAATTGCCAAAACCGTCTGCTTTGGATTGATCTTTATCTCGATCAAATGAAACTGTACCCTTCCCCGGATTGGTAAATGTAATGTTTTGACCTTCCGTATAATATCGAGGATCGTATGCCATGAATGTTTTTGGTGCGGGACGGCTATCCGTTTTGAGATTGTACTTAATTTCAATACTCAGCCATTCTTCTGCAGTCTTAATGGAGAATGAATTCTTCCAATTGGTAAGCACATCATCGCCGGCAGGTTTATAATAGTATTCTGATTCATAATAGAAGTTTTCACCTAAAGGCAATTTTAGTTTAGGTCGAATAGATACTCGGGAATAGGTTGTTGGTTTTAAATCGGAATTATTTTTGTAGGCAGTTACACCTAGAGAATCACCAAAATCCGCATAGAGGTGAATGGCATTCTTTCCTGCTGTTTCTTCACTTTCAGTCAAAAAGGCGGCACTGATAGAAAGCATATCGCCCAACACGCGATATTTTGCACCCAAACCAAAGTTGGTTCGATCTTTAATCCCTAATGCTTCATCATAAGATGTTTCGGCAATCAAGAAGGGCGAAATTTTCCCATTCGCCCATAAATCAAATTTCAGGATAATACTTTGATCATTTTCATAGGGTTTACCCTGCCAAGTGGAATTGTTTTTATCCAGAGCAAATAAGAATTCAGAATCTTTCAATACCATTCCGCCTAGATTTAAATCACCGTAAGCGGTGGTGGACCAAGCGAAATTATAGTATTGATAATCGGTATTACCCTCACGGCCGTAGTAGCCGCCGGATACATCATGTTTAAACTGCTGTCCAAATAGACAGGATGAAATTATAAGCATTAAACAAATTTTACGGAGATGCATCATTTGATATTCCTCTAATTGTTGGTGTCAATTTTACATTAGATATAGGTAAAAAAAATAGGGCGAATCAATCGCCCTATTTTTTAAAGATATTTTAAAAAGTGTCTTTTCTATTCTTCTTTTTTCTCTTTGGCATCTTTTTTACCAAATAGACGTGTCCAGAAACTACCTTTTTTCGCTTTACCTTTTCCCATACCTTCTGTTCTATCAGCAGTAGCAACGCCGGTTTCATGGCTAGATAGTTTTGCTGGGTTAGGTGTAGAGCCGTCACCAGTTTTAATGTTACCATCAAGTTTGACACCAGATCCCTTCTTTACATGATCTTTCGCAAGGGATTTTCCGCCTTTTTTGGCATCGTCAACTTCGTCTTGTTGTGCAAAAGCAAAAGAGACGGTAGATACCATTAGGAAAAGGGCTAGAGTTTTTAATGTACGAGTCATAATGATCTCCTATATTCGTTTGGTTCGATCGAAAGCTCTTCCGATTAGCTTTTCGTTCTGGCGCAAATTAGCTATGAATCTACCTTTGTTCAAGGTCATTATTCTTTCTTGTGACCCAGCGCACAAATCGAGCAAATTTAATTCTTTTTTTCCTCTGAATCTTCAGATGATTCGGGTGGATCTAAATGACCGATAATAGGTTCTGCACCTTTGGCAACATCATTAAAAATTGAATCCATCCCCTTTTCAATTTTTAATGCACTATCTCGAATTAGACTGTTGAATGCGTCCACAGGGTTTGGTTCTTTTTTCTTTGCCATCATCTTATAACGATTTAGAAGAAACGAGATTATTCAATCCTTCCGGTAAGGCAATCACTTCATGATGTAAATCACCGGGGGCACTTTTCATTACAATCATTTCATCCCCATCCATATATCCAAATACAGACTCTACTGTGATCACACCGGGCATATCCAATGTGATCCACACCTTCTGCTTAATGATATATTCGCTGCCCGTATTTTCATGGAAAAGTCCTGAACGCTTCCAATCGGTTTCCAAATATTCGACGGTCATAAACCCATTTTGACTCATCATGGTCATTTGGGTATCCAACTTATTAATGACCACATATCCGTTGGATTCGATATAAGGAATAAATTCGCTCACGACTAATCTTGCACTGGTTCCGAATTCAATTTGCTTCGGGAATACAACTTTGGATCCGTTGCATCCGGTGGCCATGAATGTAAATGCCACTATCAAAAATATTTTTTTCATCGTCATAATTGCTTCCTATTGAGTGATAAGGTAATCAAATCTTTTCTAAAGCGACGCTAATTTAGGGTGAATCACAGATAAAGGGAAGAATGAAACCCATTATTGAGGCAACATATAATCAAAGGGTAATTTATCGCCAAATCGTTCCCAGCCCATATATCCTCGCTGTTCGATCATATAGGTTTCAAAATACCGGCCTGATTTATCGAATATGACGATATCCTTGTTTAATAATAGATATGATTTTTGAAACGGTTTTGCTCTCAATTTAATGAGATCTTTGCTGTAATTATTTTCTTCTGATTCTTTTCTATAGATCACCAATATTTTTTTCTGGAATGAAATCCGCAATTCATTTTGATGATCACCGGGGAACACGATTCGATCATTTCGGTTCATTAATCGATAATGATCATCAAAATAGCCGGACTTCCCCGGTTTGGTCACATAAATATCAAACCCTTCAATCATTAGTGGGTCTTTACCCCGTCGCCCCCTTATTTTATTCCATGCTGATGTTTCCATGAGACTATCTTTATCCATTGCATAGCGTAAATCAAAGCGTTCTCCTATAGTAGATAAAAAATGACGTATGGACCCCTTATAAGCTTCCTTTCGATGTTTCATCCACCGTTTTGTTTCTCGGCCAGACCTTGGTTTCATTTCTTTATAATGTGAATCACCTGCATATCGCACATATACATCATCCAACTTGAATTCATCGAGATAATAAGTAATTTCGTATCCCAATCGATTATTTACAATTTTCAATGGTCGACTGGCTGTTGCTGTAAGCAATCCTCCCTTTCGTTCAAAATTGAGTACATATTCATTCAGTATCCTGCAGGATTCTCCATTTTGGCTTGTGCCCAGGAATGCCCGTTTAAATAATTTATAATTTTTTTGCCATTCCTTATCCGTTCTCTTTGTGACGATAATTTCTTTCATTTGAATGGGCTCAGGAGTTAAGCGAAGATCTAATGCGATGCGATCATGGTCTAGAATAATTAAATCTTCTCGCTCCATTTTATAGCCAATCATAGAGAATACCAGTTCATAACGCCCAGGCGGAATATTTTTCATGGTATAAAAACCATCCTTATCCGTCGTCGTTCCCAGGGATGTTTTCGAGAAAAATATATTGACGCCTACCAGTGGTTTCCCGGTGGATTCATCTAGAATGCGTCCATCGATTCGGGATTGCCCCAATAGGCTACCCGTGATACATATGAAAAATATTATGCGAGAAGCGATGTTATTTCTCCTTCATTGTGGCCACCGATTTTATCGCTGCATTTCGAACTATTTTTCTTGGGGACCATGGCGCAATGTACATTTCTAGCATTGGGATATCTGACGCCTCACCAATACGAGCCATCTGACGTATCATTTCTGCCTGAACGATATAGCTGTCGTCATCGGCCAATTGATTTCGAATCATTTCAGCTGCTGATCTAGGATATGCTTTGGTCCATTGAGAAATGATGGTGCGCCGCGGCTGAGAATGGTTTTCTCGTTTATAGGCACGCATCCATTCTGCCTCACTTAAATGATCTTTCAACTGAGAAAGTGCCGCTTCCCGAACAAACCAACTTTGATCGTGAAAGGCTGACCGCTTCAATGCTTTTACAACTTTCGCATCCGGATGATGAGGCGATAAGGCCAACGCCGCATCTCGACGTCCAATTACATTGTCTTTTTTCAATTGGAGTAAAAGTCCTGCTTTGGTTTTCTCTTGATTGACTTCAATCAGTAAATGATTATCCGGATCAACGCGAACCAAAATGGGTTCATATTTGGTATGAAATCGATGAACCGTTTGGCGACCTTCTACCCAAATGGATTTCCGTTCCACTCGATTGTTGAAATACAAATCTATATCCATTGGTAGCTTATATGCATCCGGTGTATTTCGCCCAGATTGAGTTTGATCGATCCAAATGGTTAGTATGCCGTCTTTCCATTCCGTATGAATATCCAATTGCGGATGACCGGCACTCATGACCCATTGATCAAAGAACCATCCTACATCTTTGCCTACCGTTTCATTTACTACTCGAAATAGATCAGATGACTTTGGATTTCCATAAGCAAATTCTGTAAGAAACCCTTTCTGGAATCCTTTCATATGCGCCTCCCCAATCACCTGTCGAAGCATGTGCAGCACCGCTGCCCCACGGGGGTATATATGACTATCAAAATTCTGATTGGGCCAATCCCAGTATGGATGAACCATGGGGCGTGAATATCGATTTCTATATTCCCGAAAATAGGATTGTTTCTTTTTCCATAAATTGATTTGCCCTTCGTCATAGCCTTTGGAATGGGCGCTGTATAAGTATTCACCGTAAGTGCCAAAACTTTCATTTAGCCATGCATGGTGCCAGTTACCCATGGTGATATAATCACCCCACCATTGATGGGCAGCCTCATGGGCAACGAGCCAATGACTGGGATAATCCTTATCCGCTTTTGCATCATGGATGGTATTATGCCCTAGAATTGTGGCAGTGGTGCTCTCTGCGCCCCCGCCGATGCCGGGGATCGTAATTTGGTCCATTTTAGGCCAAGGGAAAGGCACGCCGTATTCATCTTCTAAAAATGCCATAATTTCACTGGTTCGCCCGAAAGAACGCATGGCATGAGGCACATCTTTCGGATATACCCAATAGGCGATGGGAATATCACCATGATAATCCTGAATGACTTCAAATGGTCCTGCAACCATTACATATAGATAGGTTGAGTTTGGCAAATTTAAATCCCATGTAAAGGTGGCTGAATCTCCTTTCACCACTTCATGAGTCAAAAGTCCATTGGCTAGCACTTTCCAATCTTTTCTAACGGTGGTGGTAATACGGCTTGTGGCTTTGTCTGCAGGGTGATCATTGGATGGGAACCAATGTCGCGCGCCCGTTGGAAAATTATGACTCTGAACCAATTGAGGATTGTCTTCTGTTTCATCGAAAAATCCAATGCCCAATACTTTAACGCCTCCCATATTATATCGAGATGGATCGGCTTCTTTACCCTTTGAGTCATATTGGATCCGATATGTCAAGACTTCACCTAATTGGGGTATCCCATGAGGCTCAATAAGTAGGATACCTTTTTTCTGTTTAAAATTTAGTGATTGTTCCCCTTCCCACACGTTTGTGATCGTCACTGTTTCTACATCAAGTTTTAGAGAAGCGATATTAGGTTTTTTTATTTTAAATGTAATATCAGTTTGGCCAGTAAACGATTTGATATGATCATAGATTTGAATTGATATATCATAATGCTGGACATCAATGTCAAAATCCGGTTCGGTATGGTATTGACGGTCATACACATCGATCTGACCAAACATACAATTGGCCATGAAGATTATAGCAAAAATTTGTTTCCTCATAGGGGTGAATATAAAACAAAACCCCCTAAATCCAATTCTGAACCTAGGGGGTCTTTGTGGTGCCCGGGGCCGGACTCCCCGCCTGCCTGTCCGTCTTCGACGGGAATGGCTGACGCAGTCAGTCGGGCAGGGAACCGAATAGTACGGCTTATTCTGCCAACATTCCGTAAAAGCAAAACCCCCTAAATCCTATTTTGGAAGTAGGGGGTCTCAATAGTGCCCGGGGCCGGACTCGAACCGGCACGGCTTATTCAGCCAACGGATTTTAAGTCCGTCATGTCTACCAATTCCATCACCCGGGCGATGATGAGAGGCGTCGGCCGGATTCGAACCGGCGAATGGCGGTTTTGCAAACCGATCCCTTAGACCACTTGGGTACGACGCCAATGGGTGAAATATTGAATTATTTCGGGGCGGAAATTAGGGTCTTTTTACTATAAATCAATCAGGCAAATCTGAATAATAATTCTCGCACCGCTTCCATCTTCACATTCAATTCATTAATCGCCTGGGTTTGAAGCCACAACTGCACTGAGAGAGACAGAAACCCAACAATAACCAAACCGTATAGAATCTTATGATGTTTATCCATAGAAGGACTCCTTTTAACTAAAATTGGATGGGGTTAATTTTTATCATGGAAATACAAAACTTAAATATGTATCAACGGTTGCGGGACTTCAATGTACCCGCCGTCGTATTGGATGAAATCTTTGCCAATGCAGATGATTTGAGCACCATGACCGAATCCTGGCAATCACTGGGGAAAGAAGGATTAAATGATGATGAAGTGGCTGAATCCATCGCGAAAGTGATTATCGATGAATTGGGTGATGAATTCATTCAATCCCTTCCTGCCGACGACACAGAAAAATAATTATATCGTATGTGGGGTTGTTTTCTTTTGGGCAATGTTTGATTGTATTTTGTCTGATGATATCGTTTGGCAGCCGCATCAAGCCTATTCATCTTGGTTTGTAATTTCTTTAACTGTCGATTTTCATAAAACACAATAAATCCCACACTCTCATCATGGGCCGTATTCAAATGGGCTGATGTGGGCTCATCCATGTATAAGAGTGGATTGTCATCCAGTCGAAGTTTAATACGGACAGCTGCCTTATAATCTTTTTGTTGCTGTAAGGATTGACCGTAGATAGATCCACCGAGAATAATCAATATGAATAGATTTTGAATTTTCATCTATACAAACGCCCAGTATAGCACAACAGCAATCACGCAATAAGCGAATGAGGATGTTTTTCCCACAAAAGTTTCTGATTCCTTTGCATCTGCTTCTATTTGCTTTTGGTTCACTTCTTTTTTAATCGCTGTTCGCAAATTATTTGGTTCGCATTTGCGTAAATCCAATGTGAATTGCACTTTTTCACTCAATGAGAGAGAATGATACCCTTCTGTTCGTGCTTTTAAAATTGTTTCTGTTGCACAGGGACCTTTATCCTTTTCGGCCACTTGGCCATAAAGGGCAGTACTCATGGTTAAAATGAATATTTTTCTTACCATCCAAAAACGAAATGGATGTTAAACACGGGCAATTTTTTGATATCCATGGTGGGTCCGGCCACTTTTTCTTTCTCTAATTTCCAATTTTTTTCACTATAAGCATTTCGGATAAACCCGGCTTTTCCATCAATGGCCAACCATGGAAACATATAATACCGAAATCCAATCATGCTGGCCAATCCGAACCATCTTTTGGTCATTTCTCCGCCGGTGGTTAAGGTGGCGCCTGAATTTCCATAACTATTTAAAATGGTATCCCAATCTGTAGATGTGGATTTTGCAGTTAATTTGATGATTCCCTTGTTGTACATGGGTGCCAACATAAAATTTAATTCCATCTTTTCTCGTGGATAGAAAAATGTTTCAAAGGTAAGCATTCGGTAAGAAATGGTTCGTAAATAATCTGAATCACCGATCTTCCCTGTATGGTATGAATTGGATCTTGAATAGCCAATTCGCGCATTGGGATAAAACTGATATTTAACACCCCAATCGATGAGAATATTTTTTCCAAATGCACTTAAAGAAGGAATGACACTATTGGAATCGGGATCAAGATATCCCAAAGATGGCTGATAAAATCCACTGCCAATATGAAAAGTCCATTTGGGTTGAGCCATACCGATTGAAATAGACAAACTAGCCCATATCATCCATTGAGTTGCAGTTCGGCGAGGTGGATTCATTTGTAAAAATTACGATGGAATTAATCCATTGTCATGCATACATCCTGAATAAAATGGATTTAAATTAATCCATGCGCCAGCACCGATTTTTTATCTGCATTGCCATCATGTTCGCCACGATTACTGGACAAAGTACTTCCGGTTTTGAAGTGAAAGGCACGGCTGTTTACAAATCCGGCGTTCTATTGGAGAATGCAGAAGTGACCCTCATGGATACAACTGAAAAAGTCATCGGTAAAAGCAAAACATCTAAAAAAGTGCTTAAACGATTCGGTGGCGGTACATTCAAATTCACCAACATTCCCAATGGATCCTACAAAATCAATATCAAAACCGGTGAAGATATTGATATCAATCATCGTTTTGTGGTCAAAAATGATCCTGTGGACTTAGGCACACTATATCCATTTAAAGAATTTCCTATTTATCAGCCTGCACATTATGAAGTGGATTCTCCCTTTAAGATGAGAAGAATTTCTTCTACACCAGTTCCTGCCGATTCAATAAATATTAAACATGTCATCGTAGATTTAGACGGAAACGCCAATACAGTATTGCTTGATTCTATGGTCGTGGATACCGTGTTTTATACGGAAATAAATGATTTGCAAAAAGGCAGAATGAAACTGGATCAAGTCTATTTTATTTATAATGATTATGGCATTTTTATTCACCAATCACGATCCTTAAAGGATCGAATGCAAGACCTACAAAAACGGGATGGATATATCATTTTTCATAATGGGGACACGCTAAATTTTGATAATATATTTTTTGAACCGGTATTGCGAAATCCCGAAGTAGCCACTTTTCATTATGCCGATACAACCGGTAAGGCCGTTTACCATTCTTTTTTTGATATTTATAAAATCAGATCGGGACCATCATATGTTGGTCAATCTGTTGAAAAAGGATCTTGGACGGGTGTATATTTCATTGGCGGCATGGTATCCCTTCAAGTTATTTCTCAACAATCTATAAAACCGATACTGCAATTATTACCTGATATGACACCGCCTATTGAGGGAAATTTCGGCACAGTTGTAACGGTTATTCCTGTCATCACTCTTGGGCAAATTGCTTATGATTGGATTAAAGATAAACGATCAAACTACTTCATGCCAACACACGAAAATACGCCATACCCTAATAATATGTTTGTTTTTGATTTGCCGGAGTGGATGTGGAAAAAGTCTCAGCCCGTGGTTCGGCCCATCATGAATAGCCGACCTGTAAAGTGGTGGACTCAGCGACAATTAAGAAAAGTGCAGAAACAAGCGGCTAACCAGAAATCCGCTTCCGATTGAGTGCCGGCACACCAAACCAACGGGTAATGGTGTCTGAAATCTTCCATGAAAGCTGACTGATAGCCAATAAGGGCTTTATGGGGCCTTTATTGACAATGATCTCACAAGACCCCTTCTTCAATGCTTTCATGACTGCATTCGCAACCTTTTGCGGATTGGATGCGCCTAACAATGGTGGTGGTGGCACATGGCCATCATAAAACATCCCGGCATCCGAAATAAAACCGGGACAGATCACTGACACATGAACGGGGGAATCTCGATATTCTTGTCTTAATCCGTCAGACCACATGATCATGGCCGCCTTGGATGCTGAATAGACCGAGTTATAGGCCAACCCCTTTTTCCCTGCCAAGGATGCAATGGTAATGACATGACCTTCCTTTTGTTCAATCATTTTGGGCAGGATGACTCGTGTCAATTCCATGGGGCAGCGAACGTTGGTATTCATTATATCTGAAATCTTGTCACGGCTCAATCGATCATAATGCTCATAGTGTTCAATACCTGCATTATTGATCAATATGTGGATGGGACCATACTGATCTTCCAGTTTATGCACCATGGGCGCTAATTCATTTATATCAGTTAAATCTTGGAGATAAGAATGAAATGTGCCCCCTTCACTTTCGACCATGGATTTCGTCTCATTCAACCCCGATTCACTCCTGGCAATACCAATAATCGTCACACCTTGGGCTGAAAGGGTTTTTGCGATATATGGACCGATACCACGAGAAGCACCGGTTAGGATAGCCGTTTTGCCTGCGAGATTCAAATTATAATGATCCGGCTAAGGCTTGAATGGCGGCTAATAATGTGCCCGGATCAGATGAATGGGGTGCATTGGCTGGATCCAACACATTCATATCCGATGCTGCTTCTGTATATTTTCCTAAATAATAATTTGCTTGAATCCTGGCCATTCGTACATCTTTATGATCCACGGATGTTTTATGGGAGAATTTATAAGTACTATTTTCAGACAATACGGATGTGGCTGCAGAGACTACTGTTTCATAAAGGTTATCTGAACCGCCGATGAGTGCGCCACTGATGGCTTGCCCGGCCCAAGCATCTATTTTGCTATTTGATGCTACTTTTGATCCATATCCTGATAATACGCCTGTAAAGTCATTAAATGCTGTTTGTCCATGGTTGGACATTGAA
>JAERSH010000013.1 GCA_016845785.1 Fidelibacterota bacterium | reverse complement strand
CGATGGACTGGCTCGTGGATTTCAATTGTGGCTGAATCTCCCAAAAGAGAAAAAAATGATTGAACCCGCATATCAGGATATTCATTCAGACCAAATCCCAATTATCCAAGAGAATGGGGGAACTGTGAAAGTGATTTCTGGGAACTACAGAAATACTGTTGGCCCAGGGCAATCTCACACACCGGTGCTGATCCTGGATATTCAATTGAAAGAGAATGCAAATATTACTATCCCTATATCCGACGAGTGGAATGCCTTCGCCTTGATTTATGAAGGACAGGTTTTCAGCGAACAAGAATTATCGAAAGGCCAATTAGCCGTCTTTGAAAAAAATGGGAATATTAATTTCAAATCTGGAGATAGTAGACCGGGCATTTATCTTGCTGCCGGAGTACCCCTTAATGAACCGGTAGCAAGAGGCGGACCTTTTGTCATGAGCACAAGAGGAGAAGTATTGCAGGCATTTGCAGATTATGAGGAAGGTAAGTTTGGGGCATGAATCAATGAGAGTTTAAATTATATTATGACTCCGAATAAAAGTCCCCTCTCGAGAGGGGACTTTTTATATGTGCACCATATCACATGGATTGTTCCACAATGAAACCCAAACAGATGTAAATTCGTATACGTGGGCAAAAGGAAAAATTGTCATGAAAAAACTACTCACCATTTCATCACTCATTTTGGCTGGAATTATATTTACCGGCCAAACCAAAAACCAATCACCCAAAGGACAGCTTATGGACAAAGTCGTTAAAACCGATGCAGAATGGCAAACTTGCCTCACACCTGAAGAATACCAAATCCTTCGGGAAAAAGGGACAGAAGCTGCATTCACCGGAAAATATTATAAGCATAAAGAAAAAGGTACATACACCTGCGCCGGCTGTGAGAATGAATTATTTAGCTCTGATACCAAGTATGACTCCGGTTCAGGGTGGCCCGCATTTTTTGATGCATTGGATGAAACAAAAGTGAATACAAAACGGGATTTAAGTTATGGCATGATTCGAACCGAAATTACTTGTGCCAAATGCGATTCTCACTTGGGGCATGTCTTTGAAGATGGTCCAAAACCAACAGGATTACGATACTGTGTGAATTCGTTGGCCTTAAATTTTGTCCCCGTAAAATAGAACGAATTTAATCCGTCATTATTAAAGGGTCGCTTCGGCGGCCCTTTTTTTTAACTTTTTATTTGTTTTAATGTCTAAGATCAAAATTATACAATAAATCTTATAAGGGGAAATAATGAAAAATGTGTTTATTTTAATCGTCATGTGGACGATTGGTCTATCCCAATCCAATGAAACTATGAATATAAATGGGTATGTTTTAGATCGAGAATCTGGAGAAGCAATGCCATATGCAAATGTATTGGTGAAGGATTCTCGTTGGGGTACAACAACCAATTCTGACGGTTATTTTGCATTGGAGGGAATCCCAAAGGGAGAAGTTTCATTAATGATAACTTATATCGGCTTTGAAACAAAAACGATCGATTTATCGGCCAAACAGATAGAAAGTGGTCCCATTTCAGTTGAAATTTCACCCAAAGCCATCCAAGGTGAAGTGGTTGAGGTCATAGGGGAATCATATGAAATATTTAAAAGTAGTGATATACCAGGCCAAATGACTATTTCTACAAGAGATATCCAAACATTACCCTCAGTTGGAGAAGTGGATATTTTTAATTCATTGAAATTACTGCCGGGAGTTAGTGGTGTCGGAGACGGAAAATCAGGGATTTATGTTCGTGGCGGTACGCCGGATCAAAATTTGGTTATTCTTGATGGTATGACCGTTTATCATGTAGATCACTTTTTCGGTATGTTTAGTGCTTTTAATGCCAATGCAATTAAGGATGTGCAAGTATACAAAGGCGGATTCCCTGCTAAATATGGCGGTCGACTTTCATCAGTTTTAGAACTCACGGGTAAGAGAGGTGGTAATGAAAGTGGGTTCTCTTTGGGGGGAAATTTATTATCCGGAAATTTCAGTTATGAAACACCACTTTTTGGTGGAATGGGCAATTGGATTATAACAGGAAGAAGATCTTATACAGATATATTGCAAAGTAGCACTTATGGAAATATCTTTGAATTTGTAACGGGGTCGGAATCGACCAACAGTTCACTTACAAACTTCCAAGGCCGGCAGGGTGGTGGGGCATTCCAGCAGGATGTATTACCCAGTTTTTACTATTATGATTTGAACTCAAAATTATCCCTAAATCCCACTGGTCGAGATATTTTAAGCCTTAGTTTTTATAAAGGTCGTGATTTTTTAGATAAGTCACGTGAACTTGATTTTAGTGGACGCGGCGGTGGTCTAACGGGAAGTGGAATTGAATTCACCTCAAGAATTGATGAGAATGTTTCTGATTGGGGTAATATTGGCGCCAGCTTTAAATGGGGTCATCAGTGGGATCTTATGTACACAAATCTTCTTTTTTCTGGTTCACAGTTCAACAGCATTTTTGAGAGAAATTTAAGTGTAAATGGTGAAAATGTTGGAGGCGGAAGTTCAGAAGGTGGTGCCAGAGGACTTGGTACATTTGCCCAAAATGAATATAATACGGTGAATGATTTTGCCATTCAAATAGATAATAGATTACCTGTTGGAAATAATCATGACTTTGAATTTGGATTACTATTGAATTCAATCAATACAGATTATAAGGCAAATGTAAGAGATTCAATTTCAATTATGGATATATCTTCCAAATCAGATGTGGGTGCTTTATATGCACAAGACCATTGGAAATTAACTGAAAACTTGGATATTACCCTGGGTTTACGATCAAACTATTTTGCTCAAACAAAAAAAATTTATAACGCACCCAGGTTTTCTTTTGGACTGGATATTCTGCCCAATTTGAAATTGAAGGGAGCTTGGGGGCATTACTACCAATTTATCAACACGATTACAAATGAAAATGTCCTTCAAGGGAGTGAAGAATTTTGGTTAACCTCCAATGAAAATATCCTACCCGGCTTTGCGAAACATTCTCTTTTAGGCATATCTTACGATACACCTGATTATCTGTTCGAAGTTGAAGGATATTATAAGGAATTGTTTAATTTGGTTGAATTCTCTCGAAGATTTACAAATGATGCTGACTTTAATAATTACTTTTTCTTTGGTGAAGGGACTGCCAAGGGATTAGAGTTTTTGGCCCAGAAAAAAAGAGGAAAGATGACTGGTTGGGTCAGTTACACTTTGGGTCAAGTTATCAATACATTTCCAAATCTTAACGATGGCAAATCCTTTTATGCGAACCATGATCGTAACCATGAATTAAAACTAGTAGGGTCATATAAGCTTCCCAATGATTGGACCTTGTCATCTACTTATATGTTTGCTTCAGGAAATCCCTATACAGCACCCATGAATCAATTCGCTCTTACCATGCTAAATAACGAGGAATTGAATTATATTCATGTGGGAGACAAAAATGGATTTCGATTACCGGATTATAAACGATTAGACATCAGCCTTTCTAAAAAATGGTTAACAGAATTTGGCGATTATGAAGGGGGTATTTCGCTCTATAATATCCTAAATAACAAAAATGTCAGTTATCGAGATTATGATTTAGATGTGTCACCCATAATTGCTTCGGATGTATCGATGCTTGGATTTACTCCAACCCTTTTTATTAACTTCAAATTGAGATAAAAAAATGAAAAAATTAAATCAACTCTTTCTCACACTTTCCCTACTCATCATTGCCCAGGGATGTACCGATTCGTCTCCCCTGATTTCGGATGAAGATTTAGCTGTAATCTGGGGTTTCGTTTATGCCGGGGAACCAATCACCGATATAAAAATCACCGGTACCATGCCGCTGGATGCTGATTCATTATCTAGTTATCTTCCCATAAATAATGCCGATGTGACGGTAGTTGTGAATGAAACGCGATACGAATGCGATTTGACACCGGGAGATTCAGGTTATTACCAATATTTGAATAGTGACTTGAGTATTAAAACTGGTGATGCAATCCGAATTGAAATTGATTGGCAAGGTCAAAGTATTAGGGGCGAAAGTACCGTTCCTTTGCCACCAGCGAGTTTAGCTTTAAACTCAAATGTAATGGAAATACCCGATTTTAATGATCGGGACAGTTTCATTGCATGGCGTCAATCTGAAAATCGGGAAATTATTGTTAATTGGGAACAAGAATCAGAAGATGATTGGTTTTATGTGGTTTTGAAAAATATTGAACAAAACCCAATACCCATTGAAATGAATTCAAGATTTAATGAACGTAGAAGACAAATAATTTTTCCGCCCATACAGAATACGTCATATAGAATAAGACTGCCATTGATTGAGTTTCTAGGACTCCATGAAATACGGGTTTATCGTGTAAATCGTGAATATGTAGATTTATATGAATCGAGAGAACAGGATTCAAGAGACCTCAATGAACCTCTCACTAATATCGAAGGTGGTTTAGGTGTTTTTTCTGCTTTTAATTCAACATCGGTTAAAATGCAAGTCGTTCAAAAATAAAACACACCCTAAATCAACCAGTTTTAAAAAGGGTCGCTTTGGCGGCCCTTTTTTTTTAACTATTTTGGTCTACGTTTGTCTAATCGCCTAAATTACCACGAAACCAAGGAAGTCTTATGACACGATCATATTTAATAAAATCAATATTATTTCTCCTTTGCCTATCTGTAGGTATATCTCAAAATAGATCAAGGGGTGATGCCATGCAGGCACCGCCTGTGAATTGGGAGAAAGAATTAGATCTGTCTAAAGATCAAGCGAATCAGATGCGTATAATCGAAGATAATTTTCGCAATCAAATGATGGACATACGACAACAAGGCGGTAACGACCGGATGGCCATGCGCGAAATGGCCATGGAAATGATGGAAAAACGAGACTCTGCTGTGAAGGGTGTGTTATCGAAAAAACAATTCAAAACATATCAGAAAAAATTAAAATCCCAACGTAACGCCAGAATGAATCAGTTGAAAAAAAGAAGGAGCGGCGGAAAAAACGGCGGCATGGGGTGGCGCAACTAATGAGAAAACTTTTTATACCATTTTTATTTATATCCTTTATCCTTGGGCAAAAGACCACTCAGGATATTTCCGGCATTATTGTGGATATGGATAACTTGGAGCCCCTCCCTTATGCCAACGTGGTGGTGCAGGATATGGGACGGGGAATCACCTCCAATTCGGACGGCCATTTTGTTTTAGTGGATGTGCCGGCTGAACCTTGTTCATTAATCATTTCATACATTGGGTATCGTACTGTCAAGATTGGATACGATAATTCTCAGACCGGCCGGTCATTGGATATTCGTCTTAAGATGGAAGCATTGAACTTTCAGGCTGTGGATGTGATCGCCGATGAATATCAAATTATTAAAAGTTCAGGTGATGAAATCAGCAAAATCACTTTATCCCCACGCCAATTGGCTCTCCTGCCCAACATGGGTGAAGTGGATATTTTTCGTTCGTTACAACTCCTCCCGGGGATTAGCAGTACGGGCGACGGTTCTTCCGGCATCAATGTCCGTGGCGGTTCATCTAACCAAAATATGATACTCTTGGATGGGATGAATATTTATCACGTCGATCACTTTTTCGGTATGTTTAGTGCATTTAATGCAGATGCCATTAAGGATGTGCAGGTCTATAAAGGAGGATTCCCGGCGAAATATGGTGGACGCCTTTCTAGTGTAATTGATATGACGGGAAAAAATGGTGACCTCACTCGTCGGCAATTCGGACTTGGTGCAAACCTCATGTCCACCCAATTATTATATGAGACCCCCATTATTTGGGGAGGGAGCTGGCTGCTCTCATTCCGTCGATCTTATTCCGATTTTATGTCTAGCCCATTCTTTGACAAAATGTACGAATTCGTTACAGGTGACGATGAAATCCCTACAAATAATCGCAGAAGAGTCAATCCCGATAACCCCGACCAGGAGGACGCTTTTCAGCAGCAAATTTTCCCCAAATTCTATTTTTACGATCTTCATAATAAGGTGACGTTTACACCGGGGAATAAGGATGTGATCAGCATCAGTATGTATGGCGGAAGGGATTTCTTGAACGAATCCCGTGAGACAGAAGGTGTGCGGCAGCGTCCCGGTGGTGGTGGATTTGGCGGTGGTGGTGGTCAGCAAACCATCACGCGGATTGACGACAATAATACGGATTGGGGCAATTTGGCAATGAGCATGCGATGGAACCACCGTTGGACCGATCGTTTTTCCACCCAAGCTTTATATAGTTCGTCCCGTTTTAAAAGTAATTATGATCGCCATTTGTATTCACAAGGTGGTGGTGGCAGAACATTTAAAATTGCCGAAGGGAATGGGGCACGTGATCAGTCATTTCGAATCGATAATGTACTCCACGCCAGCGAGAAACATATTCTTGAATTTGGATTGGAATTGACCAACTTGGGCACACACTATGATATTGCTGTTTTTGATACGATTCCAATTTTGGATCTTGAATCAAACACCATGCTCACCAGTTTTTATATTGAAGATCGATGGAAGGTCATCCCCACACTGACGCTTGGCTTGGGTGTTCGCGCCACATCCCAAACGGGGTTGGATAGTTTATTCATTATGGATTTGGCTACAGACTCCGTATTCATTTCACCACGATTTTCCTTTAACTGGAACGTGACAGAAAATTTTTCACTGAAAGGGGCATGGGGGAATTATTTCCAATTCATCAATAATATTGTGCTTGAAGATGTGCTGCAAGGGAACTCCAATTTTTGGCTCGTATCCGATGATAATATCCCTGCCGGATCAGCAGAGCACCAAATCCTAGGTATGAAGTATGAAACGCGAAAATATTTATTCGAAATTGAGGGGTATCGAAAACATTTAGATGGCTTGATCGAATATACAAGGCGGTTTCAGGAATTGGCCGACTATGGAAATTACTTCTTCTTCGGCGATGGATATGCAGAAGGGCTTGAAGTATTGGCCCAGAAAAAATCCGGCGCCTTCAACGGATGGATTAGCTATACCTACGCCAATGTAAATTATGATTTTGGTGCCTTAGCACCGGAACCCTATCCTGCCAGTCATGATAAAACCCACGAAGCCAAAGTGGTGGGGACTTATAAATGGGGCCCGTGGAATTTCGCAACCACATTGATTTACGCCACGGGGACGCCTTACACCACACCGGAAAGTCGATATTATCTGCCCTTATTAAATGGGGATGAGTTCAATTATATCCATGTGAGTGACAAAAATGCTCACCGCCTTCCGGACTATCATCGGATGGATGTGAGTGTATTCCGCCAGATGGAAACATCTGATTTTAAATGGGATGTGGGTTTGTCTATATTCAATCTATATAACCGTAAAAACGTGAATTATCGTGAATACGATTTGGATGTGGTGCCCGTAATTGTTTCTGATAATTTACTGCTACCCATGACCATTACACTTTTCTTTAAAGTTTCGTTGAAATAGGGGATTGAGATGAAAAACAAACTATTCTTTTCTACACTGGCCATGATTGCAATGTTCACATCCAGTTGTGAGGATGATTTGGCGCCCGTCCCTGATGAAAATTTGGTAGTAGTTCGCGCCTATATTTATGCAGGACAACCGGTGAAAGATGTGATCCTTATGTCCACCTTAGCACTAGATGATGAAAGTACGGTTGCAACGCCTATCGATTCAGCAGAAGTCATATTAAAACGAGGTTCTGAATCATGGATGTTAGACCCAGTCTATGCTTATGACACCACAGAAACGGATACCAGTTTTGGCATCACCTATGCCTATCCAGATTCGGACTTGGTTGTTGCAGAAGGCGATTCGTTTAGCTTAGAGATCAATTATGCCGGCCAGCATTTAACTGCCGAAACAATTGTACCCACTGCACCGGATAGCTTTAAGGCATCGGTTGATACGCTATGGGTGCCGGAGTTCAGACGAAATATTGATTATATTCGGTGGATTTTCGCCGACTCAAATATTGTGAGACTATACTGGGATAACCCCGATGAGGCTTATCATTACTTAATTATGGATAATGTGGAAACGGATCCGGAACCATTAGAAAAACAGCTGCCGGCCAGATGGCGTCGATTTATTTCCCAACCATTTGCAGATACTACCTATACGATGCAGGCCAGTAATATCACCCATTTTGGACGACATGAGTTAGTCTTATTTCATGTACAAACAGATTATGTTTTACTCTATCAATCTAGTGGTCAAGATTCTAGAGACTTGAACGAGCCCTATTCCAATATCAAAGGCGGGCTCGGCATGTTTACGGCTTTTAATAGTGATACGGTTTCCATTGTATTGAAGGCGAAGGAATAATTTATAGTTCAGGCAAGTATAAGGTAGGATAATCCACTGGCCATATTTTGTTCGTGGGCTAATTTTTTTTCTTCTTCACTTGCGTAATTAATATCCCAATCCTTGAGTTTTGGCGCCATGATTCGATGATAGATCCATGGTGCAAACAAGACCAAATAGACACAGGATAAATATCCACCGGGCATGACCGGGGCATTTGGATAAGCCTTCAATTCCCAATATTCCAAGGATGCATTTTCATGATGAGATGAGTGACGTGTCAAATTGAATAAGAAGATACTGCTGATTCGCTTATTGGTATTCCATGAATGATGTGGACGAATGGGCGTCCCCTCTTGTCGGACTAATCCATAATGTTCCATATAATTTACTCCTTCTAACATGACCTTGCCCCCCATACCAATCAGGAGAAGCATGACCACACCTGCCCAACCACTGATGACGTATGCACCAAAGGTGAGCATCCCCGATCGTAGATATCCAATGATCATCCGATTATGAATGGTGAATGGTGATTTTCCTTGTCTTTTTAGCCGGTCATTCTCAATGATCCATGCATTGCGGTGAGAAAAAATGGTGGAACGGATAATGAATAAATATGGATTTTGCCCTCGCTTTGCAGTGGCGGGATCTTTCGAAGTGGCCACATATTTATGGTGGCCATACACATGTTCAATGGCAAAGGCGCAATCCCAAGTAAGAGCCAGCAGCCAATTACCCAAAAACATATCCAATTTATTTCGTTTACGATGGGTGAGTTCATGGCCAACATTTGTCCCTGCCGATGCCACCAATAATCCCATAACAATCAAATATCCCACCAAATGGAACGGTGTGGTAGCCGAGCGATTGTCCATAAAGGTGGTTCCCCAATTTGGGAGCGGCATATCTCCCACCATCCATACAGAAATGGTTACGGCCAAGAATAAAATGGGAATATTGATGTATAGAAAAAAATTAAGCCAACCGGTAGATTTATAATTTGGGTGTGTTTTATTGTCCCCGAGAAAGATATCGCCAAAAATGATAATGGCAGCAAAAATGACGTAGTAAACCCACATCCAATATTGGCCTTGCAGGGCAAAAAATACGCCGGAAGCGGCAAGAAATGGGGTGGCGAGAAATCTGAGATACTTGATCATGGTATATTCAACTAAGTTTACTGAATTATTAGGGGAGGTATCAAGTAAAAGGAATCATTTTGCAGAATGGTTGAAAGTCCTAAATTCGCCAACAATTTTGTAGCAATCAAAAGGAATTAAATCAATGGAAGCATTTTATTTTGTGGTTGGTTGGGTTTTATCTCTTGCCGGTTTATTTGCCATTCATAAACTCATTCTCGTCGCAGAAAAACATGAAGGCTGATTTGCCAAGCCGACTCAATTTCAAAGCCTCATCTGAATGGATCAAGATGGGGCTTTTTTGTTTATATGATGATGGATAAGCCCAAATTAGATTCATCATATGGAATTAAATTCCAAGACTAGGATTGGGGATAAAATGATAAAGAGAATTAGACTATTTTGAAATTCGGTTGGATTTTACCTGTAATACTTTTAATCAATTGCAGTGGGGAACAAATGGCTACTTTCACCTTTGAAGTGGACGGTATGGATGTTCGCAACGGTTTTCTTTGACTGGGATGACCCGCCAATGTGGGTAAGGCCCTGGATGGGCTGAAAGGTGTTACGGGTCATCAGTTTGATCATGATACATGGATATATTCAGTGACCTACAATCAACTGAAACTGAAGAAGGAAACAATCATTCAAACAGTTGAAGCGACTGAAGAAGGGTTTAAAGTCAAAAATTGGAAACAGGTTCATCCTGTGAAGGAGAATTAATATGAAGGATATCAAAATTTATACCACGAACTGGTGCCCATATTGTAATTCTGCCAAGCGATTCTTTGATGAAAAAGGATGGGAGTATGAAGAGGTCAATATTGAAGAAAAGGGCTGGGATCGCACCAAATTATTAGAAGTGGGAAAGGCCATGACCGTCCCTCAAATTGTGATCGATGGCGAAGCCATTGGTGGATATGATGATTTAATGAAATTATATGGCTGATATTTTCTTTGAAGAAAAACTATTATGTATATGTGATTGAATTGGATGATGAAGTAGCAGATATCCGAAAGTTTCGGAAAGAAAATCCAAAATATTTCAAGGGCAATCCATGCATTTATGTGGGGCAATCATCCCGTAAACCTGAGGTGCGCTTTGAGCAGCATAAAGAAGGATATAAATCAAATCGATATGCAAAAAAGTTTGGTCTTAAACTGCGACCCGATCTTTATGAAAAATATAATCCAATTCCCACCCGAAAGGATGCGGAAGTCATCGAAGCCATGATCGGAAAAAATCTAAGGTCGCAGGGCTATGGTGTTTGGTTCAACTGATAAAAATATGACAAAGTAAAATGACAGATTCACATTTCTTTTTAAATCATGTCCCACCGATGGGGATATACGAAACACTTTACGCATTCAGGGATACATTTGGGCGATTCATGGGTGAAAAAGACACTCACCCCTGGTCTCAAGGATTCCCTTTAACGACACCACTGGAGAAGTTTGGTGGTCCTGAGTTGCCAGGGAGTGTTGAAGTGGATTGGGAGGACCGTTTTTATCCCAAAGCATGGGGACATCCCAAATTGCGAGAAGCCATTGTTGAATATTATAATTCACAATATGGGTCCACCATTGCTCCCGAGAATGTCATGGTATTTGCCGGTGGAAGGCCGGGGATATTTACGGTCATGGCCTTTCTTAAATCTCACGTAAAAGTGCGAATTGGGAATATCGAATGGCCGGCTTATTTGGACATCCTGACCCAGACCGATACCGAGTATGAAACTGTTCCATTTACCAAGGAGAACAATTTCCATCCAAATAATGCAGAATATTTCGATCGCCAGGGAGTAGATGAAGGAACGGGTTTAATGCCGGTAATCTCCAATCCTCAAAACCCATCAGGCCAAACCCGATCAGGTGAGGAACTGAGGGAACTCATTGAAATGGCTGAACAACCCGGGAATGGCATCTTATTGGATGAGGCCTACGAAATGTTTCATTCGCCCTCAGTCAGCGGTATTGAATTCGTCAACGATTTAGATAATTGTAATATTTTTCTTTCTGGTGCTTGTACTAAGGGGCTTCAATCTCCGGGCATTCGTATCGGTTGGATTATCGCCGCAAATTCCAATATCGAAATTATGGCAAATTACTCCAGCTTCGGTATGGGTGGAGTGAGCCATCCCTCACAACATTATGCCGTAAAGTTACTAGAACCGGGCCGAGTGAAAAAAGCACGGCAAGCGGTAGAGGCACACTATAATTGGCAACGGGAACGTTATGGTAAGGCATTTGAAGAAATGGGCTTGGGTGTTTACACGGGAAATGGTGGATTCTACCACTGGCTTGAGCTGCCTAAAGGGATGACCAGCCATGAACTCAACAAGCGATTATTTAAAGAAGGAGCAGCGATCCTCTGTGCATTCGATTGTGATATGGCGCGCCCCCATTCAAAAGATCCAAGTTATAAATCACCCTATGAACGATTCTTCCGATTCTCATTCGGGCCCCTTCTCCCGGAGACATTTGATTCGGATATCCAACTTTTTAGGGAAGTGTATGAGGAATATAGGCGGGATGTGGGTGTGGAGTGAATTCATATGAGGCCCCTCTCAATAATTCTATTCTCAATTCTAATCCTCGCCTGCGAAGAAGAAAGACAGGAGGATAAACCCTATCAGTACATTGCATATTATGGCAAAAGTCTCAGAGTATGTGCGGAGGGCACAATCGATTTAACCATCGATACTGACTCAACAATTAATGGCACGTGGTCTATTAAAGCTAAAGATGGATTTACCCAAAATGAGATTGGTCCCCAAGTGGGAAGTGGACAATTATCCGGTAGTATCAAGAATGATCAATTGTACGTAAATTTAAATCCGGGCTGGACAGACAATAATGTTTCATTGAATGGACATTATGGATCAGAAATTAGAGGCGGGTGGTATTGGAGCACCATTTCTGGTGCTAGGTCATCCGGTAGTTTTATCCTGAAAAAATAGAAGAGGACAAATATGACAAAACAAGATTTATTAAATGTAGGCTGGAAATATCTATTGGTATTGCTGGGATTTTATGCCGTCTATAGCCATTCCAATTCATGCGGCCACGGTGCTGCTTTTTCTTTTCAGCCCATGGATAGTGACCACATGATGATGTTTAAAGCAGACGAACTTCATGAAATGGATGGTGAATCCAAGCGTATCGAAGTGAAAAAAGAAATCAATGCTGATGGGGACACCACAAGGACCGTAACCATCAATGGAGAACCAGCAGATATTTCTGATCTAGGTGAAGATGAAATGCATTGGATTGAAAAAGGTGAATCAGGCGAAAAGCATAAAACGGTCAGCATCAAAAAGATGGGTGGTAGTTTGGAAGATGAAAATGTATTTATCATAAAAGGATCTACCGATGGTAAGATCATGAAAAAACGGATTGTAAAAAAAGTAAAAGATTAATATTCTAAAATGTTTACAGAGCCCCCGCTATTCATTTTTAGGATATCGGGGGTTTTTTAATTTGTAAAGAGTATAGGCTTACATTACACTTAGACCCCTATGAGGAGGGTAAATTGAACCATAGCAAAGTATATAAATGGTATGTCGGTTTATGGTGGGCCGTTATTTTTGTGTCTTGCATGAAGCCGGACCCAACTACCGAATTGTATCAAATTTTTTCGGACGCCCGTCAATATCAATTGGACTCCAATCCAATCAATGCTACTTATTCTGGGATCCATTCATCGAATGATCGTATGCCATTGGTCTCTGTAGAACAGATGGAAAAAAATCTGGAATTTTGGCGATCCATTATTGCGAGGATGGAAAAAATTCAAATAAATGCCCTCTCAAAAAAAGACAAAGTGAATCATAAGATTTTTAAGCGAATTGTGATTAGCCGTATTAAGGGGGTCGAATATAAAGATTACTATATGCCTTTTAATGCCGATTCAGGTTTTCACACGGGTCTTGCACGCTTGCATAAAGCGATGCCATTCCAAACGGTGGCGGATTACCAAAACTATATTGATCGATTATTGGATTTCCCAAGATATTTTGATGAACAGATTACCAATATGCGATTGGGTATTCAATCGGGTATCACGATTCCCCAAATTGTATTGAATGGATATGAGGTGACGATCAATACCCATGTGGTAGATACACCTGATAAAAGTGCCTTCTATGCACCATTTCGCTCATTCCCCAATTCATTTTCGGATGAACAAAAATCTCTTATTAAACAACAGGGTGAACATGCCGTAATGAATGGTGCTGTGAAAGCTTATGCCGCTTTTCTGGATTTCTTTCTAAATGAATATTATCCTGGTGCGCGCACAACATTAGGTGCATATAAACTGCCAGGAGGCATGGATTATTATAATTTCAAGATTAATCATTTTACTACGTTGGATTTGACTGCTGAACAGATTCATTCAATAGGCTTAAAAGAAGTGACAAGAATCCGTGGTGAAATGGAAGCCATCATTAAATCTGTTGGTTTTTCAGGTAGCTTTTCTGATTTTCTTGATTTCCTCAGAACTGATCCACAATTTTATGCAGAATCGCCGGAAGCTTTATTGAAGGAGGCGTCCTTTATTGCAAAACGGATGGATGCAAAATTGCCGGCACTATTCAATAAATTGCCAAGATTGCCTTATGGCGTAGCACCTGTTCCTGACGATTTGGCACCAAAATATACCGGTGGACGATATGTAGGTCCTGCAGAGGGGAGCAAAGAACCGGGTTATTATTGGGTGAATACCTATAAACTGGATGTGCGACCATTATATAATCTGGAAGCTTTAACACTTCATGAAGGAGTCCCGGGGCATCACCTGCAAAATTCGATCGCATCTGAGTTAACAGATCTTCCGGAATTTAGAAAAGATCTTTATCTATCTGCATTTGGTGAAGGGTGGGGTTTGTATAGTGAATACCTAGGGATTGAAGCCGGTTTTTACACCGATCCTTATAGCAACTTCGGCCGCCTTACCTATGAGATGTGGAGGGCCTGTCGTCTAGTAGTCGATACAGGAATTCATGCCATGGGATGGTCACGGCAACAAGTGATCGACTATTTATCAAACAACACTGCATTGCCCATACATGAGTGCACAACAGAAACAGATCGATATATCGCATGGCCAGGTCAAGCATTGTCCTATAAAATAGGCGAGTTAAAAATTAAAGAATTAAGAAAATATGCTGAACAAGAATTGGGAAAACAATTCGATGTAAGAAATTTTCATGATACCGTACTTGGTAACGGCTCCGTTCCACTGGATGTATTAGAAGACCAGATCAAGGATTGGGTGACTACTCAAAAAAATTAAAAGGAAAGAAAATGTCTGATTCAACCCCCCGTTTTTCATCAAGATTTGCATTTTTAGTCAGTGCCTTGGGTATTGCCGTTGGCACCGGAAACATTTGGAGATTCCCAAGAATTGCTGCCTCCAATGGTGGCGATGATGGTGCCGGATCATTCCTTATCGCATGGATTATGTTTTTGTTCCTCTGGAGTATTCCTCTTATCATTGTTGAATATGTCATGGGGCGCACATCTCGCAAAGGTACCATCGGTGCATTTGCTCACTTTATGGGAAAACCATTTGCATTCCTCGGCGGATTTATTGGTTTTGTCGCCACCGCCATCGCCTTTTACTATTCAGTCGTTGTGGGTTGGAATATCTTTTATTTTGGGAGCATGACTTTTTCTGATCTCCCAAACACAACGGATGCATCCATGGCATTATGGGATCAATTTCAGGGGAGTGGGTTTCCAATCATGTTTCATGCGGTGGCCATGAGTGTAGGCGGCTTTGCCATTTATAAAGGGGTCTCATCCATCGAAAAGGTAAATAAAATTTTGATTCCCACATTATTGGGGATTGTCCTTCTTTCCGTGATTCGGGCAATTACACTGCCGGGGGCTATGTCTGGAATTTCATATCTTTTTACACCGGATTGGGGTCAACTTCGAGATCCTCGCATCTGGCTAGAGGCTTTGACTCAAAATGCATGGGATACAGGTGCAGGGTGGGGATTATTCCTCACTTATGCCATTTACATTCGTAAACGTTATGGTTTAATTAAAAACGCTTTTACCACTGCCATCGGAAATAATCTGGTTTCCCTATTGGCTGCCATCATGGTATTCAGTACTGTGTTTTCAATTCTTGGTAACGAGATGGGGATGGCCAAGGGTGACATTTTGGAAGTAATGAAAACATCCGGTCCGGCAGCTACAGGATTAACATTTATCTGGATGCCCCAATTATATGCAAAAATGGCTTTTGGGAAGCCCTTAGCTATTCTCTTCTTTTTGGGTTTAACATTTGCAGGATTTTCTTCCTTAATCTCCATGTTGGAATTAGCTGTAAGAAATCTCAGGGATATGGGTTTGGAGCGTAAAAAAGCCGTCGGCTGGATTGTTGGTGTTTGTTTTATAATGGGCATTCCTTCTGCGCGAAATTTAGATTTATTAAGTAATCAGGATTTTGTTTGGGGTGTTGCCCTCATGCTGGCCGGTGTATTTGTCGCATTGGCAGCAATTAAATATGGCCTGAATAGAATTGTGGTGGAAGTCAGTGCGGAAAGTGAAGATGATTGGGCATTCCCCAGTTGGTGGCAACCCATTATTAATTATATTGTACCTGTAATTGGTGTGGTCATATTCTCATGGTGGATGTGGCAATCGGCTACAGTATATGCCCCGAATGATTGGTATGATCCTACCAATGCGTTTAGTGTGGCTACTTGTGTGGTGCAATGGGGGATCGTCATTGGTGTTTTTTATGGGTTGAACCGGTGGATCAATCAGCGATTAGATAATCCATTGAATTAATTTGGTAGAGACGATCCGCCAGCTGACGGGTCGTCTCTATTTTTCCCTTATAAATTCCCAAATAGACGCAATGCATTGCGTCTCGATTAAATTACCTGACAACCATTTTGAAACTATCCTGTCTAAGGGGTGTTTATAAAAAATGGTAAAGGAATACACAATGCAATTTAATCGAATCATGCCAGTCTTGTTTGGCATCGGAATCCTAGGAGCGGGGGCGCCCAAATCGGCAGTAAAATCAGATCAACTTCGAGATCGTGTTTTTACAATCACTCAAACATCTTCACCCATTGATATTGATGGGAATTTTGATGACGCAGGATGGCAGAACGCTGCCAGTACCAATAACTTTTTAGAGTTTCAACCGGGTGACAATATTGATCCGCCTGATGAAACTGAAGTCAAACTTACCTATGATAATGACAATCTTTATGTGGCTTTTACCGCTTATTCAGATCCAGAAGAAATTCGGGCTTCTATCCAAAAAAGAGATCAAGCATGGATGGATGATTTTGTTGCCATCATCGTGGATACCTATGGTGATGCAAACGCTGCTGTGATGATTGGTGCCAACCCTTATGGCATTCAATTGGATGCCTTGAATCAAGGGAATGACGATGATGAATCCTTTGATATTATTTATGAATCTAAAGGGAAAATAACCGATATGGGGTTTCAAGTTGAAATGGCCATTCCATTTTCCAGTTTGTCCTTCCCAAAGAAAGATGTGCAGGAGTGGCGAATTACTTTCTTTCGGAATCTGCCTCGTGCCACCCGTCACATGATTGTATGGGGTGGGTTTGATCGAACCAATCCCTGTTGGTTATGCCAATTGGGCACCCTAAAAGGAATTGAAGGTATTGAACAAAAAGGGCGTTTAGAATTTTTACCCACAATCGTAGGATCACAGTCCTCTGAAAAAGTCGATGATAAAATTAAAGATAATGATCCATTTGGGGAGGCGTCCTTAGGGATTAAATATAGTTTCAGTTCAGATCGGACTGCAGAAGTAACCATTAATCCAGACTTTAGTCAGGTTGAAGCAGATGAAGACCAAGTAGATGTAAATACCACGTTTGCCCTTTCTTTTCGTGAAAAGCGACCATTTTTTAATGAGGGTGCGGACTTGATGGATACGTGGATCAATGCCATTTACACCCGTTCCATAAATAATCCTATTGCTGCGGGACGGATTATCAATCGTGGCCAGAAAAATACGTGGGCCCTCCTTTCAGCGATTGACGAAGATTCACCTTATATCATCCCAGGAGAAGAGCGGAGTTATACAGCCATGGGTCAACAAAGTTTGTCCAATATTTTTCGATATAAGCGATCATTAGATCAAGGGAGTTATGTAGGATTTTTAGCCACAAATCGCCAAATGATGGATAATGAAGGCAGTGGCTCTGTTTTTGGTTTGGATACGCGATATCGTTTTAATGATATGTATCAATTGGAATTTCAAACTGTATTTAGTCATACAAAAGAACCAAATGATTCATTGGTGGTTTCAGAAAATCAATTTGGTGATGATCATACTTTTACTTTTGATGGTGAATCATTTACGGGGAATGCAGTGGAAATTGAATTTGCACGGCAAACCGAACATTGGATTTTAGAAGCGGGATATGATCACAATTCGCCCACATTCCGTGCTGAAAATGGATTTATCCGCAGCAATAATAATAAACGGGCTTATGTATCCAGTGTGTGGATATCCTTTCCCAACTCATTTGTGAGTAAGGCGGTGGGTGGATTTAATACTGGAATTCGTCAAAATTTTGATGGCGAAACCAAAGGGCGTTATATCAATTTATTCGGGAATGTGGAATTGCCCCGCCAATTTCGAATCAATTTGTTTTACGAATATGAACCCTTGGTTCGGTTCAAAGATACGAATCTAAAAAATCTGTCCACTTTTGGGATGAATATCAATAGTTCATTCAGCAAATCTTTAACATTCGGTGGCGGGATGAACGATGGCGAAAGTATCGTCCGATTTTTGGATGTGCCGGAAAAAGGGAAAAGCAGTGCCATGTGGCTTTGGGCCAGAATCAAAATAACGGATAAGTTCATGGTGAGTCCACGGTACAATACACAAAAAATGACAACATTGAACGGTGATGAAGAATATTACTCCGGATATTTAGCCGCACTTAGGGTGAATTATCAATTTAACGAGTCATTTGGGTTTAAGCTTTTAGGACAGTATAATGATTTTAGCAATTCATTTACCTTTCAACCCTTACTGACTTATCAACCCAGCCCATTTACGATTTTCTATATTGGATCTTCACAAAATCAGTCTGTAAATACATTATCTGTAGATGCCATTAACGAAGGACAATTGAACAGTCGACAATACTTTTTAAAATTTCAATACTTGTTCAATTAAAATTTTCCTAAGGCCGGGGCTGACTCGTCACACTGCCCTTTAAGATGATGCTCCGGCCGCTTTGATTCGTTCTTTAGAAATTCATTTCTGTCCCATAACTTCCGAAGGTTATTAATGATAATTGCAGGAGGTTAAATTGCAAAATTTTAAACGATCGTTGGCCTATGGTTTTGCCATCTTTATTTTTATTTCTCAATTCAGTTTTGGACAAACCAGCAAAGGGGCCATTCAGAAGTCTCTTGAAAAACGGACAAAAGAATATGAGCAAATTGCCAAATCAATTTGGGAATGGGCAGAGGTAGGATACCAAGAAGAAAAAAGCGCAGGTTTACTCAAACAAACGTTATCAGAAGAGGGATTTAGCATAGAGTCGGGTGTAGCTGAAATCCCCACCGCATTTGTTGCGGAATACGGTTCCGGGAAACCCATCATTGGTATTTTAGCTGAGTATGACGCTCTCCCCGGAATTTCTCAGGATGTGGTCACAGAACGGAAAGCAATCATTGATGGTGGCGCCGGTCACGCATGTGGTCATCATTTATTTGGAACGGCCTCCATGGCGGCAGCTATTGCAGTGAAAGATTATTTAAAGGCAACTGGCCAAAAAGGGACGGTTCGACTCTATGGTACGCCCGCAGAAGAAGGAGGCTCCGGTAAGGTTTATATGGTTCGGGCCGGCTTATTTGATGATGTGGATGTTGCACTCCATTGGCATGCCTCAGATCGGAATGCAGCCAGTCCATCTACTTCCATGGCCAATCGATCTGCCAAATTCCGATTCCATGGATATTCCGCACACGCAGCCGGAGCACCGGAAAAAGGGCGTTCTTCATTGGATGCTGTTGAAGCCATGAACCACATGGTAAACCTCATGCGAGAACATATTCCTGATGGATCTCGAATTCATTATGTCATCACCCGCGGTGGGAATGCACCAAATGTAGTCCCCGATTACGCAGAAGTTTTCTATTACGTTCGAGATTTTAATGTGGATATTTTAGAAAATATTTGGGGACGTGTCATCAAGGCAGCTGAAGGGGCGGCATTGGGAACGGATACGCGGTTGGAATATGAAATCATTCATGGTAACCGGCCAGTGTTGGCGAATGAAGTTACCCAAAAAATTATGTATGATAATCTGGTGGCGATCGGCGGTGTAAATTATTCTCGGAAAGAGAATGATTTTGCCAAAAAGATTTATGGTACACTTCGTAGCCCCGGACTGGATATAGTATCCTCAAAAGTGGTTCAACCATACAAGTTCTCAAAAGGAAAGGGATCTACCGATGTGGGTGACGTAAGTTGGATGGTGCCCACTGCAGGGCTCCGAACGGCCACGTGGGTCCCCGGGACATCGGCCCACACATGGCAGGCTGTGGCCGTTGGCGGTATGGGAATCGGGATGAAAGGCATGATGAATGCAGCCAAAACCATCGCCGGAACTGCTGTGGATTTATATAACAATCCTGAAGCAGTGAAAAATGCAAAAAAAGAATTGATTGAACGTCGAGGTCCCAAATTTAATTATTACTCTTTATTGGGAGAGCGGGAGCCACCACTGGATTATCGAAAATGAAAATCGCAGTCTTTGGCGGAACCGGGTTTGTTGGCTCATATGTAATTGATGAACTGATTGCAGCGGGTCATGGACCAAAATTATTGGTTAGGGCAGGGAGTGAAAATAAACTTCTACGCCCTAATGACTGTGAAATTGTCACGGGAGATCTATCCAATCGAGAAGCCATTGTTCAGACAATTTCAGGTGCAGACGCCGTCATCTATTTGGTGGGCATTATTCGGGAATTTCCACGAAAAGGCATCACATTTGAAGCATTACATTTTAGCAGTGCAAAAGACTGTATGGATGTGGCAGCGGAATTGGGTGTGAATCGATTTATTCTTATGAGCGCCAATGGTGTTCGTGTGGATGGATGGGACTATCAAAAGACCAAATTCATGGCAGAACAATATTTAAAATCAACCCAATTGGATTGGACAATCTTTCGCCCATCTCTTATTTTTGGAGATCCTCGCGGTGGAAATCGTCCTGAATTTTGTTCTCAATTGAAAAAAGATATGCTCAGTTTGCCGATTCCGGCACCATTGTTTTTCAATGGAATTATCCCAAGAAATGCTGGCAATTTTTCCATGTCTCCCATCCATATCTCTGATGTGAGTAAATGTTTTGCAACTGCGATTACTGAAGAAGTTTCGATCAACAAAACCTATACATTGGGTGGTGAAGCCACTTTCACTTGGAAAGATTTAATCCATATCATTGCAACATCATATGATAAAAAGAAATGGAAAATGCCTGCACCAGCTCTTGGGGTGAAAATGGCGGCATTATTTCTGGATCGATTCCATTGGTTTCCCATTTCTCGTGATCAATTAAATATGCTTATGGAAGGGAATACATGTGACGGCACAAAGGCATTTAAAGATTTTCCAATTGATCCCATTTCATTTTCACCAGAAAACCTTCGTTATTTGAAATCATGAAAACAGGTATATTCATCCTTACTGTGATCACATTTTTGTTTGGAAGATCAGATACTTTAAAAGTTGGAGATGTTGCGCCGGACTTTACCCTCCTTTCTCATGATAAGAAAAAGGTTACCCTAAAGGATTATCGAGGGCACAGGGTCGTGGTTTATTTTTTCCCCAAAGCGGATACGCCGGGATGAACCAAAGAAGCGTGCGGGTTCCGCGATGCATTCAGCGAATATGAAAAAGCAAAGATTACCGTTTTCGGCATCAGTTATGATTCACCCAGTGCTTTATTGGCCTTCAAAAAAAAGTACAACTTGCCCTTCATTTTATTGTCGGATAAGAAGAAAAAAGCAGCCGAGGCTTACGGAGCCAAAAGTAAGTTTTGGGCCAAGCGTTACACTTTTGTGATAGACACAAAAGGCAGAATTGAAAAAATTTATAAGAAAATGAATGTGAATACACATGCAGGGGAAATTCTTGACGACATTCTGGAGAAAAAATAGTTTATTCATCATCCTGTTGGGATTTATAAATGCCCAGGATTTCAACCAAATTTATGGTTTTATAACTGATAAAGCTTCCGGAGAGGCCTTGATTGGTGCCAACGTATATTTGGCTGGAACAGATCAAGGTACCGCCACAAATCACGATGGATACTTTGTCATTTCAGATATTCAAAATGGCAACTATACTATGGTGGTTTCTTACCTGGGATATGAAACTTCAACAAAACCAATTCACCTTTCTGATGGTATGGATGAAGAACTATCAGTGGCGCTAAAAACAGTGCCATTAGAACTGAGTGCGATTGAAGTGACGGGAGAGGAAGTGGATCGAAGGGTGAATATTCAGATTAGCCGCAATACTCTGAATATGCGCCAGTTAAAGAATGTCCCCCAATTGGGAGAAGCGGATTTGTTTCGAACCCTTCAAAGTCTCCCCGGTGTATTAACCGAATCTGAATTCAGTACAGGGCTCGTGATTCGTGGTGGGAATTCAGATCAAAACTTAATTCTACTGGATGGGATTACCGTTTATAACCCGTCTCACGTTGGCGGTCTTTTTTCCAATTTTATTGTGGATGCCATAAAAGAAGCGGACCTATTGAAAGGTGGATTCAATGCAGAATATGGCGGCAGACTTTCTGCTGTGCTTAATGTGCGAAGCCGAGAAGGGAATCGAAACGAATTTAAAGGGAAAGGATCCGTTTCACTATTATCTGCCCAAACAACTTTAGAAGGTCCCATAGGAAACGGTGCATGGCTGGCTTCAGCACGCCGGACCTATTTCGACCAGATTTTTAAAGGAACGTCTTTTGAATTCCCCTATTATTTCTACGATGTGCAGGGTCATGTTTTTCAGGATGTGGGAGAAAATGATCGATTGTCTATGTCTTTTTATGCAGGGAAAGATGACTTATTCTGGGATGAATTATTCCTCGAAGGCATTTGGGGGAATAAAACCATTAGTATGAATTATCGGAAATTTTTTAACACGAAATTGGTCTCCAATTGGTTGCTGGCAAAAAGCAGATTTGATATTTATTTTGGATTGGGTGGTGAATCGGGCATTAATGAAACCGATTATATTGACGATCTAACATTCCGATCGGATTGGACGTGGTTTGGCTCTCAAAATACCCAAGTCAAATTTGGATGGGAAATGAAAGATCTGACTTTTGTATATAGCAGCAGTTGGTTAGACAGCACCATTTTTGATACACGAACCTATCCACAAGAGATGGGCGCCTATGTAAAGACCAAATATTGGCCGACCAAACGGCTCATGTTAGAGCCGGGTATTCGGGTGAATTATTATGATAAAGCGAGGACAACCACGTATATCGATCCGCGATTTGGGATGAAGTTTCTATTAACGGATGATCGGTATATCAATTTTTCTACGGGTATATATCATCAATTTATGGAGACGATTCAGGATGATTTCAACCCAAAGATTTTGGATGCATGGTTTGCCATAGATCAATCGGTAGATCCCGCTTCGGCGACCCAGTATGTGGTGGGATATGAAGAATACTTTGGATCTTCATATCATGTCCAAGTTGAGGCTTATTATAAAGATATGCGAAATCTGCTCACCTTCGTGGATGAACGCTCTACGGTGGATGAAATTATTTCTGATGAATCATTAGACGATTTGGTAGATGTGGGCGATGGATATGCTTATGGATTTGAAATATTTTTTGAAAAGCGGTTGGGCCGCCTCAACGGATGGGGATCTTATGCATGGTCTTTGGCGCGGAAAAAATTTCAGGGGAACGAGTATTATACCAATTGGGATCGACGCCATGTATTTAATCTCATCGGCAATTACCAAGTAAATAAAAAATGGGATGTGAATGCCAAATGGACATTTCAATCGGGGCAGCCCTATACACCAATTTTAGGTTACTATATTGAAAAAGTCCCCGATGCGTCTCAACAAATTTATCGCACAATCCCAGGCACAAGAAATGGCGGCAGATATCCCTTATACCACAGGCTAGATTTAGGTGCTGTTTGGCATACGAAAGTTCGGGGGAAGAAAATGGATCTATTCATTCAACTGGTGAATTCATATTGGCAGAAAAATGTTTTTCGCTATGCCTATTCATTTGGCAGCACAGTAAATGGGATTGATGATGATGGCGACGAAACAATAGATGAAGCAGATGAAGGCCGACCTCAGCGACAAGTGGTGAATGGCTTACCCATTATTCCAAGCATAGGAGTTAGTTTTGAATTCTAAACTGGCCACAACTATTTTAACCGGACTTTTATTTCTTTCATCTTGTGCGCCTGTAGATGATGAAATTAAATATGAAGAAAAAGTAGTCGTCTTTGGGAATTTGAAGGCCAATTTTACACTCGCAGATACTATTTATGTTTCTAGATCTTATGACATAACACAGCCGCATGAAGCAGAGGCCAATTGGATCACAGATGCTGATGTATCTGTTAAAGGTCTTATTTTTACCCATCCCTTTGAACCGGTAGAAAATATGCCCGGGCGATATATTAAAAAGTATACGGGCGAAAGAGTCATGCCCAATAAAACCTATGAACTTAAGGTTGATTGGAAAGGGCAATCGCTCACTTCTGAGACTACAATTCCTGACACTGTGCATATTTTATCCGTGAGCTCCGATGATTATTCATGTGGCGGTGAAGGTATAAGTGTGCCAGCCATCAATCTATATTTGAATGAGAATACGACAGCGGCCATTCGCCGAGCCATTTATCAAAATGATTTTTCACAAGTCAAAATGGATACGGTAACGTATAGAGAGGGCTCATGTTATTCTGCCAGTTTTGCTTCGATTCCCATGTTTATTTTAAAATGGGAGGCAGAGAGTGATCCGGGTATGATGCGTATCGTGAGCTATAGCCTTGAAGATCATGTCAATAACGCCATTATTGATACATCCTTTGCGGCCAATATTTTTAAAGATCCTATGATGGTTGATGACAATGGAAATCTGTTTCGCCAAAACCCCATCGTATGGCATTTGAGCCAAAAATATCTGGATTTTAGTTGGATGTCTTTCAATTATACCGGTGTTCATTTGATTGAAGTGCAGGTGGCCGACAGTTCATTCCAAAGTTATTATAGGGGGTTTCCGGTTGGACCGCCTCAAAATCAATATATTTTGCCCGAGAGCAATATTGAAGGTGGATATGGATTATTTTCATCCACCTATTCTCGCTACTTCTTGGTTTACGTTAAAATGGAAGAATAATGAATAAGCTTATTTTTTGTTTAATATTTGTCCTTGGCTGCGCTGAAAAATCGACAGTCAATCCAAAAGGGTTTCATACTGAAAATGTAATTTTGATTACGCTAGACGGGGTCAGATATGAGGAAGTTTTTCAAGGTGCTGACCGAAACATTATTAATGATTCTACCATGGTCAAAAACATTGAAGAAATTAATGATGCCTTTTGGTTTGATGATGAAAATAAACGGCGAGAGACGCTAATGCCCTTCATATGGAGCACAGTCAAAGAACATGGCCAAATCTATGGGAATAAAAATCGTGGCAGTGTCATGCGCCTAACAAACCCCTATTTCTTTTCATATCCGGGATATAGCGAATTGCTGATTGGATTCAATGATGATAGCGTTAACAGCAATGCAAAAGTATTGAATCCACATACCAATGTGCTGGAATTCATGCACCAACAAGATGGGTTTAATGGGCGAGTGGCTGCCTTTGCTTCTTGGGATGTATTTGACTGGATCATTAATCATGAACGAAACGACTTCACCATCAATTCTGGTGGATATCCATTAGAAGATAGCCTTTTGACGCAAAAACAACGATGGATGAATACATTCGTTTCAGATATGCCATACGAGGGATACGGTTTAGGCGTTCGCTGGGATGCTTTAACCCACGAATATGCCTTCGAATATTTGAAGTATAGAAAACCACGATTTTTGTATATCGCTTATGATGAAACAGATGAATTTGCCCATCAGACAAAATATGACAAATATTTGCAGATGATCCACCGGTTGGATCGCTATATTGGTGACATATGGAAATGGATCCAGTCTAATGATATGTACCGAAATAAAACCACTTTAATCGTTACCACCGATCATGGCCGTGGCGGTTATGAAAATGGACAATGGGGCTCTCATGGACAAAGTGTGGCCAATGCAGAATTTGTATGGGCGGCGATAATCGGTCCGGATACACCACACATGGGTGAGGTCACCCATGCGGATACCATTGCAACCAATCAAATTGCCGCAACCATTACCCATGTATTGGGATATGATTACAAAAGTAACCGGGAAGTTGGGAAAGTCATCTCCTCAATGGTTAGTGATAAAAATAATTAATTTATATTGATACTCAGTCTCAATACTGATAATTTCTTGCATGTACGTATGTATATGCAAAAGCGTTAACGAAACAAAAATCAGGCAGGAAGTCCGGGAAGGCCGTGGACGACTGTGTGATTTAAAAGAAAATTTGGGTGTAGGATCCCAATGTGGGCAGTGCGTAGATCATGCCCAAGAAATCGTTTTTGATGAAACGCCAATATCTCAATTTTTAAACCAATCCCTTTCTTCCTCCCATAAAATCCCTGCTTAAACTCGTTTTATTGTAAACGAATCTCAATATCATATATATTAATATTGTTTAACTTACGCTTGTTTTAGGGAGTCCTGGTTCCTAATTTATATCTTCAAATAACGCTGAAAGAGGAAGATATGAAAGGCGACCAAAAAGTAATTCAATTTCTCAATACCGTACTAAAGAATGAGCTAACAGCTATTAATCAATATTTTTGTCATTCAAAAATGTTTAAGGATTGGGGCTTAAAAGAATTAGCAGAATACGAGTACAAAGAATCCATCGATGAAATGAAACACGCTGATGAAATTATAGAGCGGATTTTGTTTTTAGAAGGATTGCCAAATCTGCAAGATTTAGGCAAACTCTATATCGGCGAAAATACAAAAGAAATGCTTGAAGCGGATTTGCGTTTAGAAATGGAAGCGGCCCCAGATCTGAAGGAGGCTATTGCTTATTGTGAATCTGTAAAAGATTTTGTTTCTAGAGATTTATTTGAAGAAATACTTGACGAAGAAGAAGAGCATATTGATTGGTTAGAAACCCAATTGAGTCTCATTGAAAGAGTGGGGTTAGAGAATTATGAAGCGGAACAAATGAGTTAAAAAAAACTTCTTTTGGTTAAAGGGCCCTGTTTCGATTTATCGGAATGGGGCCTTTTGTTTTATGGGGTGCCTACACCATGGACCCATACCAATTGTCCACCCAAATACGATGTAAATGAAACTAAGGCCACCAATAGTATTAAAAATGCCATGGCCAATTTATCGATCCGGCGATCATCCATATTTTTAAAAAATAGAAAAATCCATCCAATACAAACAATGATGGATCCCCATGTGATAATGTTGCCAACCAACTCATGGCGACTCATCATTTCGATGACCTCAGTAGGATAGCCGACTTCTCCAGCGCGCGTCAATTCCCACTCACCGGTGATGGATGCCAAAATTGAAGTAATGGCAGCCAAACCAAGCATCCACATCCCCACCACGCGGCAAATCCAATTATGCCGCCATAAATGAATGGCATGAAGAATCATTGCACCGTATAAAAACGCGATAGGAAAATGAACCAATGCAGGATGGAGGGGGAAATTCATGGTTAAAATTAAAACAAAAAACCCCGCAATTCAGCGGGGTTTCTATTGGTAGCCCGTAGGAGAATCCCTGCCCGACTGCAGATGCAGTCATTCAGGCGGGGAACTCCTGTTGCATTAAAAAACCCCCGCACTTGGCGAGGGTTTTGTTTTGTAGCCCGTAGGAGAATCGAACTCCTGTTGCCAGGATGAAAACCTGGAGTCCTAACCACTAGACGAACGGGCCAATTGATGCTATTCTTTCGAATGAGCGGTGGCGAAATTATGTGGTTAGATGGTTAATCACCAAACCAATTTTCTCAATTTTCGGATATGTCTAAAATATCCAGCAACTCACCATTTTGGTGAAGTTCTAAAGTAATATCAGCACCACCAATCAGTTTCCCTTTTACAAATAGCTGGGGGATGGTGGGCCATCCAGATTGTTCAGATAGGCGTACTCGAATCTCAGGGTCCTCCAAAATATTTACATCTTTATAGGCTACACCGTAGTGATTTAAAATTTGTACGACCTGATTTGAAAAGCCGCACATGGGCATGTCTTTTGTGCCTTTCATAAAAAGGATGATGGGGTTGGTGTCAATATCATTTTTGATTTGTTCTGATAAGGTCATAAAGCGTCCTATTTATTTTGTTTTTCCCATTGCTGGGATGAATACGTTTTGAGTTGAAGGGCATGAATTTCACGGGTCATATGGTCACCCACTGCTTTGTAAACCGCCTGATGCTGATCCACCAGAGAAAGATTTTCAAATGATGGACTTATGACCACGGCACTAAAATGATCTTTGGTGCCGGTGGTATCTACCACTTCAACTTTCGCATCCGGGATGCCCGATTCTATTAATGCTTTTACTGCGTCTGGTTCCATTAGAATAAGTCCAATATTGAGCGCGGAAATTACGATTGGATTTAAAATAAAATTTGAATAATTCTGTGTTTTGTTATCCCAAGATATTTAAATATGGATTTAAATATTACTCACTATTTCGAAAAATACGGCACTTCCGTATTTCCCCAATATTTCCCAATTTCACATCCAACAATTGAGGTATGAATGAAACTTTATAGTTGGAATGTGAATGGGATCCGGGCCGCCGAAAAAAAGGGATTCTTAGATTGGCTGGATGAAACCCAGCCCGATGTGGTGTGTCTTCAAGAGACAAAAGCCAATGTAGATCAATTGGGTACGTCATTGGTCGAGGACCACGGATATTACACCTATTGGCATTCAGCAGAAAAAAAAGGCTATAGTGGTGTGGCCACTTTTTGCAAGGATGAACCCCACGATGTGCAGGAAGGGTTAGGTATTGATCGCTTCGATGCAGAAGGTCGTGTCCTCATTACCGAGCACGATAATTTTATACTTTATAATATTTACTTTCCCAATGGACAAAAAGATGAAGTCCGTCTTCAATACAAACTCGATTTCTATGACGAACTATTGCCCATCATTAATGAACAGGTGGATAATGGTATGAATGTGGCCGTAGCGGGGGACTGGAATACTGCCCACCATCCTATTGATTTGGCGCGCCCTAAGGATAATATAAAGACATCTGGATTTATGCCCATTGAACGGGAGAAATTGGATGTATATCAATCCCATGGATGGGTGGATACCTTTCGTCACTTCAACGATGAAGGAGATCGCTATTCTTGGTGGACATACCGTTTTGGTGCACGGGAAAGGAATGTGGGCTGGCGTATTGATTATTTTTGGGTGAATGAAGGATTTGTAGATCAATTGGAAGATGCGGATATTCATGATGATGTTATGGGGTCAGATCACTGCCCTGTGTCACTAACGCTAAAAGGAGAGGGACTCTAATGAAAAAATCAGAAATTGTAAAAGATTGGACCAAACGATATACGGGGACAGCATCGGATGAATTTGGCGATTGGATTCTCCTCACAAATTTCCAGAATTATGTGGAAAAATTTGCGGAGAAATATGATGTAGAAGTCCAAGGGCGGGGCGGACCCATGACATCGGCGACTAACCGAGATGGTGTGAGCATTATCAATTTTGGGATTGGTAGCGCCAATGCAGCCACGGTCATGGATTTACTTTCCAGCGTGGAACCAAAGGGTGTTTTGTTTTTAGGTAAATGTGGCGGATTGAAACATTCCACGGAGATTGGCCATTTTATATTGCCCAGTGCAGCCATTCGCGGCGAAGGAACTGGAGATGATTATTTCCCTAAAGAAGTGCCCGCCATGCCCTCATTCAAAATCCATAAACATGTATCTGAATTATTGGTGGGGCAAGATTTGGAATACCGAACAGGCGTCATTTACACCACCAACCGCAGAGTCTGGGAGCATGATGATGATTTCAAAAATTATCTCAAAAAGATTCGCGTCCTCGGCATCGATATGGAAACAGCCACCCTATTTTTAGTGGGCTTTGCCAATGGAATCGATCGCGGTGCCTTATTGCTTGTTTCTGATGTACCCATGACACCAGAAGGGATTAAGACGGAAGAGTCAGATAAAGAAGTAACAAAAAAATGGGTAGACCTCCATTTAGATATCGGTATGGAAGCCATGGCATCTATCGGTAGAGAAATGGAACAGATTAAACATTTTACTTACTGATAGTGTTCAAGTGCGAAGTGTTAGCGTGTTTACGTGAACACATTAATATTTGATGAACTCAGATTTTAATCTATCATCAAATCCACGGCGATGGCGTCCGCAAAGGCAAACCCTTCTGCTTTTAATCTTAATTGATCCGATTCCAGTATAAAATAATCTCCCCATTTCGATTCATTTTCATGAATGGATTGGTGTACTGAACTTCGATGGATTTCTGGAATTTTTGTTATATCAATGCCATTCTTAATTCGTAAACCAAAGCCGATCATTTCATTGGTTCTGTCTATATCCGATAATTTATAATCATCTTGGCGCGGCAATTTGCCGTCGCCCAAATTCTTTATATATCCATCCAGATTTCGAATATTAGAAAATCGATTTTTCCCGTCAAATCCATGGGCCGATGGACCAAATGCCCAATAAGGATCAATTTCCCAATAATGGAGATTGTGTTTGCATGTTAATTCTGGTTTTGACCAATTAGAAATTTCATACTGATCAAATCCATTGTTGCCTAACACATCTTGCGTCCATTCATAGAATGCGGCACTATCATCATCGGATGGCATGGCCACCTTCCCACGATTTACATATTGAAATAGTTGGGTGCCTTCTTCTACTGTTAGCGAATAACAGGACATGTGTTCGGGCTCCAAGTCTATGATGGTTTGAAGATCTCGTTTCCAAATATCCATGGTTTGTCCTGGGATATTAAAAATCAAATCACAGTTAATATTATCGAATCCTGCAACTCGCGCCGCATCAAATGTTTTGAATACTTCTTCTGGACCGTGAATCCGCGTTAAAAATTGGAGCAAGCTTGGTTCAAGAGATTGGACGCCCATGGATAGTCGATTCACACCCAAATCACGGAAGGCCTTGAGACTGTCTGCATGCGCTTCACCGGGGTTGGCCTCCATGGTGAATTCATTCACTTGAGATAAATTAAACTTACGTTCCAAGGTCCGAATTAATTTTTCCAAAAGATGGGATGGCGTCAGGCTGGGGGTACCGCCCCCAATGAATATGGTATCAATAATCCAATTGCTTGTATCCGTTTCACACATATCAATTTCTTTGAGAAGTGCATCGAAAAATGCGGGGATTTGGTCATCTCGATCGGCGACAGAATAGAAGTCACAATACATGCACTTTACACGGCAAAAGGGCATATGGATATAAATGCCGGCCTTAGGCATATCAGAAATAATTAATCAGCGAGACCGTGGAGGTCATCCCGAATCAGGATGAGAATAGCGGATTGGGGCATAATGAGGTAATCTTCATTTTCAATTTTCACCTCGATGGATGCTTTATTCACGAACAAGGCCATGTCGCCCACTTCTGCCTGCGGTGGAATATATTTCACCGAACCCCCATCGTTGCTCGACCAAGGTTCATCCAGATTTTCTTCCGGATTTCCCAGAGGGATGCCGGGACCTACTTCTACAACAATCCCACTCAAGACTTCTTGCTTCTCCACCACACTGGGGGGTAGATAAAGCCCTGCTTTGGATTTCTTTTCACCTTTGTCCGGGCGGATCAAGACACGATCACCCACCACAAGGATTTGTTTATTCTTACTACGCATGGTAGAAATTAGGGGTGAAAAAACAGAGTAATCAACTATTGGATATAGTATAATTCGTGTCAGAAATTTATCTCATGGATGTCCAAATAAAGATAGTAAAAACGGCAGAAGAAAAAGATTCTGTATTATCGATCCGAAGAGAAGTGTTTATTCAAGGACTCAATATCCCCGAACATATTGAAATTGATAACAATGAAGATCAGGCAAATTATATATTGGCAGAAATTGGAAATATCCCTGCAGGAACCGCTCGATGGCGAAAAACAGATAAAGGGATAAAACTGGAACGATTCGCTGTCCTGAATGAATACCGATCCTTGGGCATAGGTAAGAAAATGACTGAATTTATTTTAGATAGAATCCCGAATAATGAGCATATCTATCTCAACAGCCAGGATACAGCCATTGGTTTTTATGAAAAATTGGGATTTCAATCGGTTGGGCCCCTATTTGAAGAGGCAGGAATCCAGCATCAACTGATGATATTTTCGAGGAACTTATAAAGGAAAGCAGTCGTTTTTCTGTTTTAAATTTCCACTTATATTCCCTCTGAATACTTTCATTCAAAAGATAAAGAAATAAACACAATGTCTGGTTCTGTCTATAGGCGCATGGGACGGCTACTGTTCCGTTTTTGGCCCTATATCATCATATCATCCCTTTCGGCCATCATTTTTGTATTATTGAATAGTACATCCATGTGGCTGGTGGCATCATTGATTAACAATGTATTGTCTGATTTTGACAAGATTGTTCAATCCCAAATGGAATGGGCCAACAAAACCACACTTACACCCAATGAGCAGTTGAAATATTGGACCAATGTGCTCATTTTAAGGGAGACACCGGCGGAATCATTAAAAGTATTATGCATGACCTTATTGGCGGTCTTTTTTACTAAAAATATTTTTCTTTATACAAAGAATATCCTTCTGCGTGTGGTGGAATTAAAATTGGTAAAAGATATTCGAGATCGTTTATATAAACACATCCAAACTTTATCATTGGGCTATTTTCATAAACGACAAACCGGTTCCATTACATCCATCGTCATGAATGATGTGGAGCAACTTCAAGTGGCATTGGCTGTGGTATTTCAACGCCTTTTTGTGGAGCCGATCAATATCCTCACCTTTGTCACCCTTTTATTTATCATTAGTTGGAAGTTGGCCCTCATCGCCATAGTCATTATTCCATTGGCAGGGATTGCCATTATCAGCATCGGCCGGAGTATCCGAAGAAAATCAAGGCGGACTCAAGCCAAGATTGCGGAAATTATGCAAATTTTGACTGAGACCTTATCCTCCATTCGGATTGTAAAAGCATTTGTAAATGAAAAAGAGGAAGTGAAAAAATTCACAGGCGAAAGTCAGCATTATTTTAAACTGCTGTTAAAAAGAGCTCGGTTGGATTTGATCTCCGCACCGGTGACCGAAAGTTTCGGTGTCATCATTGGGGTGGTCCTCCTTTGGTATGGTGGAATGGAAGTGTTGTCTAACGAGGGTGTGAGCGCAGAGGACTTTATCCGATTTATTGTGATTCTGTTTTCCATACTTGGGCCCATCAAACAAATGAGCAATGTGAATCTGCGTATTCAAGTTGGTGCTGCTTCGGCCGAACGGATTTTTGATTTATTAGACACACCGGCGGAGATTGTGGAAAAAGCTGATGCGGTGGACTTGGGTGATTTTAGTAAATCCATCGCATTTGAAAATGTCCATTTTGAATACAATGATGGAGATGATTTGGTATTGGATGAATTGAGTTTTACCATCAACAAAGGTGAAGTGGTGGCCATGGTTGGCCCCAGTGGATCGGGGAAGTCTACAATTGCGGACCTCATCCCCCGGTTTTATGATGTATCCACAGGTGCCATCAAGATTGATGGCCATGATTTGAGAGATGCTACCTTATCCTCCATTCGAGGGCATATGGGCATTGTGACGCAAGAAGTGATTTTATTTAACGATACCATTCGAAATAATATTGCCTATGCTCAACCCTATGTGAGTGAAGATGCAATTCGAAAAGCCGCCGAAGCGGCCAATGCGCTTGAATTTATTGAACAAACACCGAATGGATTTGATACCTTGATCGGGGAGCGGGGCGTGAATTTATCCGGTGGACAAAAACAACGATTGGCCATCGCTCGTGCATTATTGAAAAATCCACCCATCCTCATTTTAGATGAAGCCACATCTGCATTAGATACAGAGTCGGAAAAAAAGGTGCAGAAGGCCATTGAAACATTAATGAAAGACCGAACTGCATTGGTGATTGCTCATCGATTATCCACCGTTCAAAATGCAGATAAAATTGTGGTCATTGAAAAAGGACGTGTCGTAGAAACGGGCACCCATAATGAATTATACGAAAATGGCGGTTTGTATCGACGTCTCTATGATATACAATTTGATTAAGGCCCATGGCCAAAAAATTAAATATACTATTTAGCAATTCGATCTCATCCCATAAATGGGGAGGGGGTGAAAAATGGATGGTGACAGCGGCAAGTGGATTGAGTGGCAGAGGTCACCGCGTTATGGTTTCGGGGAAGGGCAATTCCATATTTCTATCCAATGCCCGGGATAAAGGATTAAATATTATTCCATTAAATTTTTTTGAAGATTATAGTCCTTTCAAAATCTGGCATACAAAACGTATCCTCGAGCGAGAAAATGTGGATGTCATCGTACTGAATTTAAAAAAGGATATTCGTGTGGCAGGGATTGCTGCGAGATTGGCCAAAGTTCCTGTAATCATTGCAAGGAATGGTATTCAGCTTTTTCGAGATATCTGGAAGCATAAAAAAACGGCGGGATTGGTAGACAGTATCATTACCAACACCCAATCGATTCGGGATACCTATAATCAATTCCCGTGGATGGATAGTGAAAAAACCAAAGTGATTTATAATGGCATCAAATCGAATGGCACTATTCGGCCCATGAATATCCATAAGATTTGGAATATTCCTGAAGATCATTTGGTTTTTGTTGCGGCGGGACGACTCACCATTCAAAAGGGGTTTGACCTATTGATTGATGCCGTTTCCAAATTAAATGGAACGGCTAAACCATTTTCAATTCTAATTGCGGGGACGGGCAAAGAACGGAATGCACTCAATCGTCAGATTGAAAAAAATGGCCTGACAAACCGTATAAAACTCATCGGATTTCAACATGAATTATCCCGTGTGATTCAGGCGGCAGATTTTGTTATCATGCCTTCTCGTCATGAAGGGATGCCCAATGTTGCCATGGAAAGCATGGCCCTCGGGAAACCGGTATTTGCCTCGAACGTAAATGGTGTTCCTGAATTAATACATCATTGTCAATCCGGATATATCATAAATGAATTGTCGGTAGAACAAATTATGGACGCTATCCAATTTGGACTTGATCATCATGGCACTGGTGAATTGGAACAATGGGGAAAAGAAGCCAAACAAAAGATGGAAAGTCAATTCACTATAGATGGCATGTTAGATCACTTGGAATCCCATTTCTATAGTCATATGGCCCAACTTCACCGTTAGATTTTCATCATGACAAAAGTACTCTTTGAAAACCACCATCTCTATTATTTACCCAATTTTATTCCCATTATAGATGAAATGAGGAATAGGGGGGATTATGAAGTATATGCATCCATGCCAGCCCATATGCCCAAGTCTGAACAGTCCGCTTTCTATGAAGGATGTGGTGCCCTCCACATTGAAACCATCCGAAACGATAATGAACAAGATCGCATTAAAGAAATACTGGATCAATCATTTGATGTGGTTATGGTCGGCAATGTGGGACAATTAAATTCGATAGTCACTGAAGAGACTTTAGCCGTCATGGTCTATCATGGCATTGGACTCAAACAATCTTATTATAACGACATTGATCCGCGGATCGATTTACGATCAGTGGAATCGGAATCAAGATTAAGCGAATTGAAGGCCCACGGCCATACCAATCTTGCCCTCACAGGATTTACCAAATGTGATCCACTGGTATCCACTGAAACTACAATTGATTTGAAATCCCTCGGATTAAATCCAGATCAAAAAACGGTTTTATATGCCCCCAGTTTCTATCCCACATCTTTGGATCAATTTTTACCTATCCTCGGCAAACTGAGTTATGAGACCAATATTATTGTGAAACTCCATAATTTTAGTTGGTTTCAAGATCGGTATTTGTACCAGAGTCAAGCCATCCAAAAATTAGCAAATGAATTTGATCATATTTATTTGGCGCCCCCATCAGACTATAATATTATACCTTATTACCATATGGCAGATATGCTGGTTTCGGATATATCATCCACCATGTTCGAGTATCTTTATTTGGATCGTCCGATCATTATGGCCACTTGTTTTAACCTTCGTTTGAAGCACAGAATCTTCCATCAACGATTTCTAAAAAAGATGGACATGGCAAGGATGGACAATGTGGATTTTGCATTTCAATTAGACAATCCCGATGATTTGCCATCATTGGTGTATCATGGATTGGAATACCCTACTGATCTAAGCCAAGAAAGGCAAGCCAGTCAAACTGAATATTTATATCGGACAGATGGTAAAGCATCTCATCGACTGGTAGATGCAATAGAATCTAAATTGAAAGAGCGATCTTGAGGGTCGGAGTATTCTGTCCGAATTGGGTTGGGGATGGGGTTATGGCGCTGCCATTTTTCAATCGACTCAGAAAAGAAAATCCGGATGCAATTATTTTGGCCATTTGCAAATCATGGGTGGCACCAATTTTCCAACATCACCCCACCATTGATGAAATTGTTTCTTTTCAACAAAAGGATTTGTCCGGATTAAGAGCCACCCGCAATGTAGGTCGAAGTTTAAGTGCGTTGGATTTAGATCAATTTTATCTTTTATCTGATTCTTACCGAGCCGCATTTTTAGCCAAACATTCTAAAACACCTGAACGAATCGGATACAAAAGCCAAGGCCGCTCTCCCTTATTGACTCACGCAATTCAGAAATCAAAGAAACCGATTCACCGTTCTCAATATTATTTGAATTTATTGGATGTTGCATATCAGGATAGTTCACCGGAACATGGAATGGGGATTCAATTATCATCAGAAGAAAACCAATGGGCCATGGAAGAATTGTCTAAAATGGATATGACGAATGCGGTAGCATTTTTTCCATTTAGTGTCGCATCGTCACGGACGATTCCCCAACGCCGTGCACTTGAGATTATAGATCATGGGGATGATCCGATTTTAATATTTGGGGGGAAAGGCGATCAAAGTGCCGGTTTGATTATTCAAAATGCTTCCGGAAGAAATCATGTGCGATCGATTGCCGGTGCATATTCACTGCGCCAAAGTATGGCCCTCATTGCCCAATGTAGGGGCGCCATTGCTGCAGATAGTGGGTTAGGCCATATTTCAGCGAATTTGGGTGTGCCAACCGTTTCTTTATTTGGTGCCGGAGATCCCAATAACACAAGTCCAATCGGACCAAAAACTAGTGTGGTAAACGAACAGGTTCACTGCAGTCCCTGTCTAAAAAATACATGTCATAATCGAGATGAACCGCTTTTATGCTTAGAAAAGATTAAGCCTGATTCAGTTTGGGGTGCCCTCAACGGACTTTAATTTTGAGTCGAATAATGCCCTAAATTGGATTCAGCTTTTTTAAGCAATCCTTGTTTAATTTCTATAAAATGGGAAGCGGTATCAGACTTCACCGGTTTGTCTTGAATCGTTTCTAGTAATCCCGATTCGATTTTATCTCCGGACAATCGAAATTCCATTTTCCAATCTTGATCCGCAATCATGAATTTGCCGGGACGTTTGGTGACCACGCATTCCTGTACCAATGCAAAATCTTTATTTTCATCATATTGTAACAATGATTTTCCGGAAAGAAATTGGTTAAACGGTATAGAGACATCCATGTAATCCATAATGGTGGGCATGATATCTGCATGGCTGGTTATTTTATATTTAGATTGTGCAGTGCCGGGTACATGCATGGCAAATGGGGTTGATGCCTGCACATTCTTAAATGAATAGGAATGGGCAAACCGTCCGAATTCATTGAATTCTTCACCATGATCACCGGTCACCACCAAAATAGTATTTTCCCACTGGCCGCTGTTTTTGATTTCTGCCACAATCCTACCAATGAGATGGTCCACATAATGGGCAGCATTTTTATATCGATTAAAGACTAAATCCGATTCTTTCTGAAGTCCCTTTTCATAGATTTGATAATGGCGCTTTATGTACGGCTCAAATTTTCCGAACGATTCAGGGAAGTAATAATTAAAATGGGTAGAATAAAACCAAAGGTAACTGAGACTTGGGCCGTCTTTATCTTCACGGGTAAAATTAGTTAGAAATTCATCCACCATCATTTCATCCCATTTATATAGGTTGCTTCGTTTTACCATGGGATGCCCTAAGCCGCCGCCATAACCGGTAAACTTATAGACCCCATCAAAGGCATCGGTAAAGATATGTTTATCCATATCTGAATAACCCAGCTCTGTGGTGGTGTATATATCCACCTGATAATCCAATTGGTCAAAAATTGATAAGGCAGAAGGCTGTAGTTCTTTTTTATAAGACGGATACCAATAGAATGGCGTTAATCCAGTTAACACGCCAAAAGTGCCATTACCGGTACAATTGCTATTGCTGAAATGTTGCTGACTTGAAATCCACTCTTGGCTGAATTGGTGAAGGTTTGGCATAATCTCAGGATCATTCATATCAGAACGAAGGGACTCAAACACGAGAAATACCACATTCATGTCAGAATATTTGGCCGTGATATTCTCCACATTTTCTTCGAGCTTTAAGTGCGCCGACAAAAATTCATTTTCATAATCAGCATTAATTTTTGCTGCTTCTTTCTCTGCCTCCGTAGGTGGTTCTAGAAGGGGCGTCCACACTTTGCTCATACGAAGTGGTGTGTAAGATGGAACGGAATTCCAATTTTGATTGGTGGCTTGCCGATCTGTGTAATGAAAATAGGAGAATAATAATTTTTCAATTACAGATAAATAAATGAGGACTTTAAAACCAATTTTCACATTGGATGAAATGAGTTGAGGGATTGAGCTTAACTTATATTGATACACCCAATTTGAAATAAATAGGGAGCCGATCACCCATACCATGATGCCCACAAAACGAAAGATTAATCCTAGGATATCGGAAGTCTGCACACCCATATCCTGCATAACGCCCGGTTCAAATAAGAGCGAGAACAATTGTAAGTTGAAATGATCCCGATAAATGGATAGAATTTTTTCATCTATCGCCGTTGAAAAATAAATCACCCCTAAAATAATTACAGCGAGATAGCGCAATCCAAATTCGTCAGATTTGAATATTTTGGCGATTCCTTTGGTCATCCCTTTTGTTATTAATATGAGGAAAAAGGGTGTATTCACTGTCATGAATAAAAGAAATAATCCCATATCTCCTTGGCTCAGATATATGGTTGAATTCAATATATAGACAAATAGGGCAAACCAGTTGAGGATGTAAAAAACGGTGAGTCGTGTCATGATGTAATTAAGATTATTCCGTGAAAACTAGGTGGTGAAATTAACGTGATAATTTATTTTTCATCACAAGAACTATCAGAAGTAATTTCGCCTCCTATGAAAGCAGTAATTCTAGCCGCAGGCGTATCTCGTCGATTGTATCCCGTAACATATGACACGCCTAAGTGTCTCATGGATGTAGGTGGAAAACCCATTATAGATCGTCAATTATCAGCCATACAATCCGCAAATATTAGCGACGTGATTATGGTTGTGGGGTATTATCGAGAAGCAATCATGAATCATGTCCAATCCCAATTTCCGGGATTGAATTTTGAATTTGTGATCAATCACCATTATTTTGAAACCAATACAGCTTACTCATTGAGATTATGTAATGCATTATTAGATGGATCTCCATTTATCCTCATGAATGCGGATGTCCTCTATCCCAATGAAGTTTTGAATCGAGTGATTCAATCCACTCGCGATACGGCCTTGGCTGTGGAAATAAAACCTTGTGGTCGTGAAGAAGTAAAAGTGATTGAGGGAGATGATAACCGATTGGTGGCCATTGGCAAAGAACTGATTGAAAGCAATTCTCTAGGCGAATTCATTGGTGTGGCCAAGTTTTCTTCGGCATTTGCTAAAGCATTCATGGATTCATTAGATAGGCTCATCGAAGCAGGCGGGAATGCAGATTATTTTGAAGCAGCGATTCACCCGCTCATGGCTGATCATCCAGTTTATTATGAAGATGTATCGGATTTACCCTGTATTGAAATTGATTTTATTGAGGACCTGGAAAAGGCCCGTGAATTGGTCCATTCGGATTGGTTCAATTGATCCACTGTGTTCCCTGATCATCTGATCATCGATTTTGACAGTACCATTATCACCAAAGAATCTTTGGATGAATTGGCTCATATTGCATTAAAGGATCACCCAGAAAAGGAAAATCGACTCCAGAAAATTGAATCATTAACGCAAGCGGGAATGGTAGGCGAAATCACATTTGATGAATCTCTTTCCCAGCGGATGGCCCTTTTAAATGCCGACCGATCAGATGTAGAAATGGCTATTGGACAATTGGTGAAATCTATTACACCTTCATTTGCGAAAAATGCAGAATTTATACGGAAGTATAAAGAAAATATATGGATTATCTCCGGTGGATTTCGTGAAATGATTATTCCGGTTGTGGCACCATTTGAAATTCATGAAACCCATGTTTTTGCAAATGAATTCATATATGATGAGGCGCAAAAGATTATTGGTGTTGATTCAAACAACCCAATGGCCAAAGCAGGGGGGAAAGTTCTCCAAGTTAATGCAATGGAACTTGAGGGTGAAATTCATGTCATTGGTGATGGTTATACTGATTATGAATTAAAGGCCAACGGCCCAGCGAGTCGATTTTTTGCATTCACTGAAAATGTAAAGCGGAAGAATGTATGCAGCCATGCAGATGGTATATTAAATAACTTCGATGATTATATTCGAATGACCGGCGATTAGACGAAATATTATTCAGCATTATTTTATAAATTCACTATTGATTTAAACCAGTATTATAACAAAAAAGGAACCCATGCTTCAAGATACCCTCGCCAAAAAAATACCTGATTGGCAACATGAAATAAAATCTGTCCTAACTGATAAAGGTGATTCAGTTATTAGTGAAGTGACTGTGGCACAAGCCTATGGCGGTATGCGAGGCATTAAAGGACTCACTTGCGAAACATCTGCAGTATCCGCTGATGATGGATTAATTATCCGTGGGTATCCCTTATTAGACATTACACACATTTCACCTGAAGAAGTTTTCTATTTGCTCCTCACGGGGGATTTACCCAATGAAGCAGCCGTTAATGATATTCAGGACCAATTTAGAGCCCATCAGGATGTACCTCAGTACATTTGGGATCTATTAGAAGCCATGCCGGATAATTCACATCCCATGACCATGCTCACTACGGCTATTCAAGCCATGCAGGTGGATAGTCAATTTGTGAAACATTATGATGAGGGTATGCCCAAATCGGATTATTGGAAATGGACGCTAGAGGATGGCATTGGTTTACTGGGTGCTTTACCGGGTATAGCAGCTGGAATTTATCGCATGCGATTTAACAAAGGTGATCGCATTGACCCAGATCCGTCTCTGGATTGGGCGGGCAATTTTGCACATATGCTGGGCATCGAAGGTGATGATTTCAAAAAATTAATGAGACTTTATTTGATGCTCCACTGCGATCATGAAGGGGGTAATGTAAGTGCATTCAGTTCGTTAACAGTGGCATCTGCTCTGTCTTCCCCATTTCTGTCGGTAGCTGCAGGTCTGAATGGTCTTGCTGGTCCACTTCATGGGTTGGCCAATCAGGAATGTTTAAAATTTGTGTTAGAAGTGCGAGACCATTTTAATGGTGCACCCTCTCAGAATGAGTTGAAACAGTTTTGTTGGGATCGCCTCAATGGTGGACGTGTAATTCCCGGCTATGGCCATGCAGTATTGCGCTGTCCCGATCCGCGATTTACAGCATTTATGGGATTTGGGAAAGATCATATTCAAGATGATGATGTATTTTCCATTGTTCAATCATTATTTGAGGTGGTGCCGCCAGTGCTTCAAGAACAAGGGAAAGCCAAAAATCCATGGCCCAATGTGGATGCTGCATCCGGATCATTACTATACTATTATGGATTGACTGAATTTAATTATTATACGGTGCTGTTTAGTATCTCCCGTGCTATGGGTATGATTGCCCAAATGGTCATTAATCGTGCAATGGGAATCCCCATAACGCGACCCAAATCAGTCACCACCGAGTGGATTAAAAATAACGCCTGATCCATTTTTTCTTCTCACGAAGTGTCTTATTTTCACCCCATGAGACGCTTTGTTCCCATCAGTATTTCACTTCTCATTTGGATCGGTTGTGCGTCCCATCCTGTGGTGAACCCCCATTTACCCGAACCGGGAAAAGTTAAAAAAGGATATGCGCTTTCTACTGAGAATGTGTTTCCATATATGTGGTATCGAAAGGGAATATCAGATAAAAGTGAAATCGGTTTTAGGGTCGGATTACCAATTTATGGTTCAGGGATTGATTATAGTCGAGTCGTTTATCAGAAAGAAAATAAATGGGATTTGATCAATTTGGCTTGGTCGGTGAATCCAAATTTTAATATGGATGCCACATACTACAAGTTCAAAACCAAAAAGGGAAATGATGGTTTTTTGAAATCCCGATGGTGGGGAATTCGCGGTATGTTTATTCAAAAGGGAATTACAAATCACTCCAGTAATCGACTGGGAGTTCTCATGGGATTTCAAGGCAATCCACGGTGGGGAATGGAATTTGGATATTTTCATGACCCCACCTCCATGCCCATTACTCAATTATTTAATCCGAACTGGGATCCCACGGCTGAGGGTATTTCGAAACGATTTGAGGATAAGCCAATGAAAGATAGTGCAACCGGATTCCCATCCGAATATTCCCGACTGACAGGGTTGCATATCAGTGTGTTTTTTGATTTGGATGCACCGAAGAAAAAAAAGTGATTAATAAAAATGTCCCTTCCCGATAAAATAAAATCCTACTTTGATCGTGCTGTCTTATCAGACTATGACGGCCCTTCAATCGCGCATCCTATCGTTCCCCTCAATGCACTAAAAAATATCATCGGGGATGACAGACAAAACCCTTCTCAAAAATTGTTAGATGCAATGGAGGAATTATCCGCAAAACATCCTCAGCGAACAGATGATCAAGCCGTTCTCGACCGAGCCGCAAAGGATGGCTTGGGACTCACCGTTTTTATCGCCGATTTGGAAGATGCCTGCCAGAGTGGAAATCCAATTGAAATGGAAACAGAAGCGGCCCGCCTCCAATGGGTGAGCGAAAATGGCCTTGGCGGATTGGAAGTCCTCATTGAAGTGGCCCTCCAGGATTTTGATCGACTGGGTCAATTTGCCTATCATTTGCAGCGTGCCAATGCTTTTAACCAAAATGTGGAAAATACATGGCCTTATACCCGATGTATGCTGAAAGAGATTGCCAAATTGCCTCTGCCCCAACCTCATGGTAAGATAAATGATGAGGGATTGAAGATGAATCATATACCTAATGAATCAGAACAAAGGATTAAAATGGCAGTAGCCAAACGGTTATGGGATGGGGAATATGTTCGAATCAACGGTATTCGTCGTGAATTGTCCCATTGGATCAATTCAGTTTCTTTTAAAAAATCTCCTGGAAAAAATCTCATGAATGGACTTGAAGATTATGTAAAAAATGGGGGTAACTTTTTTATCGATTTGGCAGAAGAGTTAATGGGAAATCCTGATTGGGAATCAAAAATTGTTCAGTTGGAAGCATTGCGGTATTTTAGCAAAAACGGATCTTCCCAAAATCTGCCAAAGATTTCATCCCATTTGGAGGAAATTATATTATGAATATTGGTGGCTACGACCTTTATAGCATTGAGACCAGCAGATTCGGTTTAGACGGCGGTGCCATGTTTGGGATAATCCCCAAACCCATGTGGGAGAAAAAAGCCCCTGCCGATAATCAGAATCGCATTGACATGGTGACCCGTTCCTTACTCCTGGTTGGTCATGATCGAAAAATTATTGTAGATACTGGCAATGGGGACAAATGGCAGGAAAAGTTCAAATCCATCTATAATATTGATACAGAGACAGTCAATTTAAATTCCTCTTTGGCTAAGCATGGATTTACCACCGAAGACATTACCGATGTTTTTTGCACCCACATGCACTTTGACCATATCGGCGGAAATACAACATTGGTGGATGGCAAATTGGAACCAGTCTTTCCCAATGCAACCTATTGGATGCAGAATGAAAACTGGGATTTAGCCAATTCACCATCGGAAAAAGATCAAGGCAGTTTTATGGAAGCAGACTGGTCCGTGCTGGCAGAAAACAAGATGATCCAAATCGTGGATGGAAAAGACTCATTTTTGCCAGGAATCAATATGGAAATGTCCTACGGCCATACCACGGGCATGATGCTCCCCAAAGTGCAGGACAGTAGCAACACCATTGTGTACATGGCGGATCTAATCCCCATGGCGGCCCATATTCCTTTACCTTGGGTTATGGCTTACGATATTCATCCTGTGCTAACGGTTCAAGAAAAACGAGCATTCCTCCCCAAGGCGGTGGATGAAAATTGGATTCTCTTTTTTGAACATGATCCAACCCATCAAGCATGCACTGTTCAATTTGATGGAAAACATTATCGTTTAAATGAATCGGTGACGATTAGTGAGTGAAGCGGCCGAAATGGAAGCCCTCTTTCAAAAGGGGTTGGCTGAATATGAAAGGGGTGATTATTTCGAGGCACACGAAGCTTGGGAAGATTTATGGTCCGATTATTATTTACCCGATCGAAAATTTGTGCAGGGCCTTATCCAATTGGCGGTGAGTTTTGTCCACTTAGGGAATGGAAATATGACCGGTGCCCGAAACCTTTTAAAAAAATGCCAAAATAAATTTGCCGAATACAAGGGCATTCAACGATATATTAATGTGGATGAATTGAAGTCCGCCGTTGAAGCGGTTGATCTCGTATATCAGGATATGGAAAACACTTCAGAATTTGATTGGGATTTGGTCCCGCATTTGAAAGGATAGCATGAACAATATTGCACTTTTTGTAAAAGATTTTCAAAAGGGGACAGAGCTCTCTGACCGTCTTGCTACAGCGGAAATGAATGTGGCCTTTGCCGAGTCTATTTATGATATTCCCGATCAATGCAAAGTGGGTATCATCGATCTGGATGATGAGAAATTTGGGAATGTCCAATTTGTATCCGAACTGAATAGTAAAACACAACTCACGCTTTTGGGATATATGGGCAGAGTCCATAAAGAAACACGTGATAAACTAAAAGCAGCCGGATGTGATATGGTCATCTCCAAAGCATCCATCGTTAAAAATGTACAATCCTTAGTGCAAGAATTGGCAAAGTGAGAGAGAGTAAAGCCAAGAAAGTTGATCGGGCGAAAGCAATTTTTGAATCGCTCTTAGAAGAATATCCAGACGCCAAATGTTCACTCCATTATTCCACAGCCCATGAATTACTCGTGGCAACAATACTCTCCGCCCAATGCACCGATCACAGAGTGAATCAAGTCACACCGGCACTATTTGATAAATATAAATCACCAGAAGAATTTGCTTACTGTGATGTCATGGCATTAGCAAAGGATGTTCATTCTTGTGGATACCATAATCAAAAGGCAAAATCCATCCAAGGTGCCAGCCTCAAAATAGTAGAGGAGCATGGGGGTGAAGTCCCTGACACTTTAGAAGAATTGGTGAAACTCCCGGGCGTGGGAAGGAAGACGGCCAATTGTGTTTTGGGTGAAATATACAATGTGCCCTCTATGGTAATTGATACCCACATGGTTCGCATCATGAACCTATTAAAATTTACCAAGACCAAGGATGCGAAAAAAATTGAATTTGAATTGATGGCATTATTTGAAAATAAAAACTGGGTCAAACTTACCCATTTAATTATTGATCATGGCCGAGCAGTGTGTATCGCCCGCCGGCCCCAATGCGGGGCATGTGTGATTCAAGATTTATGCCCTTCTGCACTGATTTAAAATTTATTTTCTGAATTGTAAAAAAAGTATTGTAACGCGTAGGATTGCTTAGCTAATCTTCTGCCCACGTTATCGCAAGGTCGATAACGGATTACTTGAATAAGAGATGAAAAACACAATATCAGCGAAACTTATCCCAAGCGGCCCAATCGGTGCGCGCAATCTGAGTATTGATATTGAATCTTTGCGAATTAATTCGCTCATTATTAACCTCCTTATTCTCGTGATTATTGGACTCGCCGTCCAAGTCGCCTGACCGAATAGTAAACAAACGGTAGGTGAAGAAGACGGCGGGACGATAAAGCCCTCCCCCAATCCGTACATCCTACCCAAACCAATATCCGGTCTGATTGGACTTTTAGCGCGTCCATTGTTTTTGAAAAAAGATGGAAGCATAAATGCGATCAGATACAATAAAAAAAGGATTTGAACACGCCCCCCACCGGAGTCTCCTCCGGGCCACGGGCGTCATCCAGGCCGAATCGGATTTTGACAAACCGTTTATCGGTGTGGCCAATTCATATATCGACCTAATTCCGGGCCATGTCCACTTACAGGAATTTGGTAAGGTGGCCAAAAAAGCCATCCGGGAGGCCGGCGGTGTTCCTTTCGAATTCAACACTATCGGTGTGGATGACGGGATTGCCATGGGTCATATCGGCATGCGCTATTCTTTAGCCAGTCGCGAACTGATTGCAGATAGCGTGGAAACCGTAGCCGAAGCCCATCGCCTGGATGGACTGGTTTGTATCACCAATTGTGATAAAATCGTTCCGGGGATGCTTATGGCGGCGGTTCGATTAAATATTCCCACTGTATTTGTCTCCGGTGGACCCATGAAAGCGGGGCAAATCAATGGTCAAAAAGTAGATTTAATTTCTGTTTTTGAAGGTGTAGGCCAAGTGAAATCCGGTGTCATTTCTGAAGCATCCCTCACCGAATTAGAAAAAGAAGGATGCCCAACCTGTGGATCCTGCTCCGGAATGTTCACCGCAAACTCTATGAATTGTTTGATGGAAGCGCTTGGCATCGCCCTCCCGGGGAATGGCTCCATTTTGGCTGTGGATGAAGGACGCATGGGATTGGTTCGCCAAGCGGGAGTGCGAATTGTTGATCTTATTGAAAAAAATATTAAACCACGAGATTTAGTTACAGAAGAATCACTTCGAAATGCCTTTGCATTGGATATGGCCATGGGTGGCAGCACCAATACCGTTTTACATACATTGGCCATCGCCATTGAAGCTGGACTGGAATTTGACTTAAAAGAATTGAATGAAATTGCCAAGAAGACGCCTTACATCTGCAAAGTGAGTCCCGCCACGAAAGACGTCCATATGGAGGATGTGGATCGGGCCGGCGGCATTTCGGCCATTTTATCTGAACTTTCTAAAAAAGAAGACACCTTGGTTTTGGATAGTCCAACAGTGACGGGAAAATCATTGGGTGAAAATATTGATGGCGCACAATCCAAGGATGGGCGAGTGATTCGTACCGTGGACGACCCTTATTCTCAAGAAGGGGGTTTGGCCATTTTATTTGGAAATATCGCACCGGATGGATCGGTGGTAAAGACCGCTGCTGTTGAACCGGATATGCTGGTTCATTCCGGTCCGGCTCGAATCTATGAATCACAAGAAGATGCCCTTTCCGGTATTTTAGGGAAAGAAGTTCAACCTGGAGACGTGGTCGTCATCCGTTACGAAGGACCGAAAGGGGGTCCCGGAATGCCAGAAATGTTATCTCCAACCAGTGCCATAATGGGGATGGGGTTGGGTGATAAAGTGGCCCTGATTACCGACGGCAGGTTCTCTGGTGGCACTCGTGGTGCCTGTATCGGTCACATTTCTCCGGAAGCAGCGGTTTACGGTCCCATCGCCGCCATAAACGAAGGGGATACAATCCATATCAACATCCCCGAAAAAAGTTTACATGTAGAATTAAGTGATGAAGACATTCAATCCCGATTGGATGCACTTCCAGAATTTGAACCCAAAATAAAAACAGGATATTTAGGACGGTATGCTCGGATGGTAACATCAGCAAATACCGGTGCCGTATTGAGGTAAAATATAAAAATGAATGAAAGAAAATTAACCGGTGCTGAGATCATTTGGGAATGTGTGGTCAAAGAACAAGTTGATGTTGTATTTGGCTATCCCGGCGGCGCCATTTTGCCCGCTTATGATGCCCTAGAAAAATATAGGGACAAAATTCATCATGTTCTCGTTCGTCATGAACAAGGTGCCACTCACATGGCAGATGGATTTGCTCGTGCCAGCGGAAAAGTGGGGGTTGCTATGGCCACATCCGGTCCGGGTGCAACCAATATGATTACAGGCCTTGCAACAGCCATGATGGATTCCGTACCGATCGTATGCATTACGGGCCAAGTACCCTCCTCCGTTATCGGATCTGATGCCTTCCAGGAAATTGATATCACTGGATCAACCATCCCTGTCACAAAACATAATTATCTTGTCATGGACATTCATGAATTGGCGGATACAATTAAAGAAGCATTTCACGTGGCCCGCAGTGGACGTCCGGGGCCGGTATTGGTGGATATTCCAAAGGATATTCAAAACCAATCGATCGATTTTCAATATCCCGAAAATGAAATAGATATGCCAGGTGTCGTGAATCCACCGGGCGCAACAGATGAACAAATCAATACATTGATTCATATGATTGAGGCAGCGGAACGGCCATTCATTTTGGCCGGACATGGCATCATAATGTCGGAAGCGACAGGCCAAGTGATTCAGTTATCTGAGCAGGCCAATATACCTATTGGCACCACTTTATTAGGCATTGGTGGTGTGCCGGCCAGCCACCCATTGGTCTTTGGCATGATGGGGATGCATGGTGAAACTTGGGTGAATCAAGCCATCCAAGAAGCAGATCTGTTGATCGCTTGCGGCATGCGCTTTGATGATCGCGTGACGGGTAAACTGGAAAATTATTCACCGAATTCAAAAAAGATCCATATTGAAATTGATCCAGCAGAGATCAATAAAAATATTCATGTAGAATTGCCCATCCATGGTGACTTGCAGACAGTTTTATCCCAGGTCAATCCATTGATGAAAAAGCAAGATAATCGATCATGGCTCAGACGAATTGATAGTTGGCGAAAAGAATCTAAGGGGAAAGATATCATTCATCAGGATACAGAAATGTTGATGGGTGCTCATGTGATCCGGAAGATTTGGGAAGGGACAAAGGGGGATGCCCTTATCATTACTGATGTAGGCCAACACCAAATGTTAGAGGCGCAGTATTACGAACATGAAGATCCAAGAACATTGCTTACGTCTGGCGGATTGGGCACCATGGGATTCAGTCTTCCTGCAGGGATTGGAGCCAGTTTCTATGAAAAGGATCGGGAGATATGGATTATTGTAGGAGATGGTAGCTTTCAAATGACCATGACCGAATTGGGGACTGCCGTACAGGAAAACCGGAATATCAACATTGCGATCATCAATAACGGATATTTGGGGATGGTGCGACAATGGCAAGAAATGTTCTATGAAGCGCGGTATTCAGAAACGCCAATACTCAGTCCCGATTATGTAAAATTGGCCGGTGCTTACGGATTAGAAGCTTTTCGGGTAGAGGAATTGGGCGATGTTATTCCGACCATGAGAAAAGCACAAAAACAATCCGGACCGTCTCTTATTGAATTTGTGGTTGAAAAACATGATATGGTATATCCCATGGTACCCACCGGTGCAGATCTTCATGAAATGATCGAAAGGCCCGTGAAACCATCCAATGGAAAATTACCATCTGAAAAAAAGGAATCTGTCTTATGAAACAGACATTAATCGCTTTAGTTGAAGATAAACCAGGTGTGTTGAATCGGATTGCCAGTTTATTTCGCCGAAGAAATTTTAATATAGAAAGCCTCGTAGTTGGAAAGAGCGAAACATCTGGCATCAGTCGGATGACCATCGTAGCCAATGAAGTGGATAGGCGCAAAAGAGGGAATATTTATTTCAATTTATTGAATCTGGTGAATGTGGTGGCTGTAAAAGATGTATCTGAATTGGCCTGCGTCACGCGGGAATTTATTTTTATCAAGGTTCAGGCTGGCCCGGATAAATTAAATGAATTGAATCAATTGGTGAAAAAATTTGGCGCCCGTATCGTGGATATGGGATTGGATACAGTCATCATTGAAACAGCGGACGAAAAAGAAGTCATTGACGAATTGGTTGAATCTTTAGCACCATTCAATATTTCCGAAATCATGCGCACAGGAAAAATGTCTATGCGCCGGGGAAGAACCCACAAAGTATCATCTGAAAAAATTAATGCAACGGCTGAAGAAGTAAATTGGCAGCCGGAGCAAATTCACACATATCATAATTAAGGAATTAAAAACCATGAAAGAAATCAATATCAACGGACACCATGAAACTATTGTGGAGCGATCCGATTACCCCATCGAAAAATGTAAAAACATTTTAAAAAATGATGTAACTGCTATTTTGGGTTACGGCCCTCAGGGACGAGGACAAGGCCTCAATATGCGGGATCAGGGGTTTAATGTGATTTTAGGATTGCGTCGAGGAAAAAGTTGGGAAAATGCCTTGGCTGATGGATGGGTTGAAGGAGAAAATTTATTTGAGCTTGAAGAAGCAACTCAGCGTGGAAAAATCATTCAATTTTTAGTTTCAGATGCAGCCCAAATTCAATTATGGCCCATGGTGAAGGCGAATCTAAATGATGGGGATGCCATTTATTTTTCCCATGGTTTTGGCGTCGTTTTTCACGAAGACACCCAAATTGTTCCCCCAGAAAATGTGGATGTAATTTTGGTCGCACCGAAAGGAAGTGGTCTTACGGTTCGGAATCATTTTTTGGATGGTCGTGGTATTAATGCATCATTTGCCATTCATCAGGATTATACGGGCAATGCAAAAGATCGCTGTATCGCCACTGCCTTTGCCTTTGGTTCTGGTCATTTATTTGAAACCACATTTGAAAAGGAAGTCCATAGCGACCTTACAGGCGAACGCTGTGTATTAATGGGCCTCCTTCAAGGTGCATTTTTAGCCCAGTATGAAGTGCTTCGAGAACATGGTCACTCTCCATCAGAAGCCTATAACGAAACCATTGAAGAAGCGCTCCAAAGCCTTTATCCACTGGTGGCAGAAAATGGAATGGATTGGATGTATGCCAACTGTTCAACAACCGCACAACGTGGTGCATTAGATTGGGCACCCAAATTCAAGGATTCGTTGAAACCTGTCATTGAAGAATGTTATCAAAGTGTGTTGAGTGGCGAAGAGGCAAGAATATCCATTGAAACCAATTCAAAACCGGACTACCGTGAACAATTAGAAAAAGAATTGGCGGCGGTCAATAATCAAGAAATGTGGCAAGCCGGAAAGCAGTTGCGCCCATTAAGACCGGAAAACCTTTAATTCAAGGAATGAAAAAATGAAATCTTATCATTTAACTGTATTGCCCGGAGACGGCATTGGCCCTGAAATCATGGATGCGGCCCTATCTGTTCTCGATTTGGTGGGGCAGGATTTCAACGTGCAATTTGATTATGATGAAGCATTATTTGGTGGGTGTTCCATCGATAAGCACGGCGTCCCTGTTACGGATGAAACGCTAAAAAAATGTAAACAATCGGATGCAGTATTATTGGGTGCAGTGGGCGGTCCGAAATGGGATGATCAGCCTCACGATAAAAAACCGGAAGCTGGATTGTTAAAATTAAGAGAAGTCTTAGGCCTCTATGCCAATCTCCGTCCTGCAAAAATTTACAATGCCCTTTTGGATGCGTCGTCATTGCGACCAAGCGTCATCCGAAAAGCAGATGTAATGGTGGTGCGGGAATTAACAGGCGGGATATATTTTGGTCAGCCGAGAGGCATGGATGAAGATAAAGCATGGAATACGCTGACCTACTCAAAACATGAAGTGGAGCGAATTGCCCGGACTGCATTTGAACTGGCACGAAAACGGGACAACCGTGTCACATCAGTCCACAAGGCCAATGTATTGGAAAGTTCCCAATTCTGGCGGGATGTGGTGGAAGAAGTTCACAAAGAATACTCTGATGTATTCTTAAACGAAATGTATGTGGATAATGCGGCCATGCAATTGGTTCGGGATCCAAAACAGTTTGATGTAATTGTTACCCAAAATCTTTTTGGCGATATACTGAGCGATATTTCAGCCATGATCACAGGCAGTCTCGGTATGCTCCCATCAGCAAGCCTTGGTGAGAAACATGCCATGTATGAACCGGTGCATGGTACGGCGCCGGAAATCGCTGGCAAGAACAAGGCCAATCCATTGGCTATGATCGGTTCTGTGGCCATGATGCTGGATTACACGTTTGATATGCCCGAAGCAGCGGCCATGGTCTACGATGCCATCAGTGAAGTGTTAGAACTGGGTTTTCGTACGGAGGATATTGCCACCCGAAATACTTCCCTTGTGAGCACCACTGGTATGCGGGATCTCATTTTGGAAAAATGTTCAGATAAATCGGGTACGATTATTGAAATGGTAAGGATGTCTTATGAAGGATAAAGTAGTCATTTTTGATACCACTCTCCGGGATGGAGAACAAGCGCCGGGCTGTTCTTTGAACTTGGTGGAGAAAATTGAAATTGCCAAACAACTCAACAAACTGAATGTGGATGTGATTGAGGCAGGCTATCCCGTTTCATCGAAAGTCCAGTTTGACGCAGTTCAGCGGATCGCTGATGCTGTGGATACGGTGGTAGCCGGATTGGCGCGGACGGTAGAGAAAGATGTAAAAGCCGCTTACGATGCTTTGAAGCATGCGGACACATTTCGGATTCATACATTTGCTGGGACATCGGATATCCACATGATGGGCAAGTTCGGCAGTGATCGTTATGGAAAAACGCTGGAAGAAAAGCGCCAACATATTCTGAAACTTTCCTGCGATGCGGTAGCCTTGGCCAAGACTTACACGAATGATGTGGAGTTCTCTCCGGAAGATGCGGGGCGAACTGACATTGGTTATCTATCGGAAATTGTGGAAGCAGTAATCGCCGCTGGTGCCACTACGGTGAATATTCCGGATACCACGGGATATACTATGCCCCTTGAATTCGGTGCAAAAATTGCCGAATTAAAAAGCCGTGTGTCCAATATTGATGATGCGGTGATCAGCGTTCATTGTCATAACGATCTTGGATTGGCTGTGGCAAACTCTCTGTCAGCTGTGTCCAATGGGGCTCGACAGGTGGAATGCACCATCAATGGCATCGGCGAACGGGCTGGAAATGCTTCTTTAGAAGAAATCGCCATGGCCATAAAGGTTCGGGAAGACCTGTGGGATGTAGAGACAAATATAAATACATCCGAAATTTTTAATGCCAGTCGTATGGTGTCGTCTTTCACGGGAATGGTCGTCCAACCCAACAAGGCTATTGTGGGTGAAAATGCCTTTGCCCATGAATCGGGGATTCATCAGGATGGTATGCTGAAGGACAATAAAACCTACGAAATCATGGATCCGGAAGTAGTGGGTGTACAGGAATCAAAAATTGTTTTAGGCCGCCATTCAGGCCGCCATGGATTGATCTCACGATTGAAGGCGATTGGATTCGACCCATCAGAGGAAGAATTGAATTCCATCTATGAGCGATTCCTTGAATTGGCCGATAAGAAAAAAGAAGTATTTGATGATGACCTTCGCCTTTTGATGGGACAAGAAGTGGCTCAAAAGGATTACCGACATTTTCTGGATTACCTTCACGTGAATATTGGGACAACTACGATTCCCACCGCAACTGTTCGAATCAAATCGAATGAAAAACTGGTAGAAGAGTCGGCCACGGGTGATGGTCCTGTGGATGCCTGTTTCAATGCCATTGACCGTGCATTGAATTCGAAATTCCATATTGAATCGTATCAGGTTCGATCCGTGACGGTTGGGCGTTCAGCCCAGGGTGAGGCCCATCTCCGATTGAAAAATGGTACAAAATCCTTTTCCGGGCGGGGCGTTTCCACGGATATTGTAGAAGCCAGCGCCATGGCCTATCTCCAAGCCATTAATGAGTACAGTATCCAAGGAGAGGTAGAAGAACTGCTTGATGCAGTGACGGCACCATAACATGGCAGGAAAAACGCTTTACGATAAATTGTGGGATGCCCATTTGGTCCATGCAGACGATAATGGGAATTCACTCCTGTACATTGATAGGCAATTGGTCCATGAGGTGACGTCTCCACAGGCATTTGAAGGTCTGCGAATGGCCAATCGAACACCATGGCGAACCTCTGCAAACCTGGCAGTGGCAGACCATAACATCCCAACTGAAAACCGTGACCAAGGAATTGCCGATCCGGTGTCTGCCCTCCAAGTGGAAACCTTGGTTGAAAATTGTAAATCCTTCGATGTTCCCTACATTCCCATGGATGACGTTCGCCAAGGGATCGTCCACGTGGTTGGTCCGGAGCAAGGGGCAACCCTCCCCGGAATGACAATAGTATGTGGCGATTCCCACACAGCAACCCACGGCGCACTGGGCGCTTTGGCATTTGGTATCGGTACTTCTGAGGTGGAGCACGTTCTAGCTACCCAATGTTTGATTCAGAAAAAATCAAAAAATATGCTGATAAAGGTGGATGGTCAATTGCAAATGGGGGTGACTGCGAAAGATCTTGTTTTGGCCATCATCAAAAAAATCGGTACGGCCGGCGGTACGGGCCATACCATCGAATTTGGAGGGAGCATGATTGAATCTCTATCCATGGAAGGACGAATGACGGTTTGCAATATGGCCATTGAAGCGGGCGCCCGGGCGGGACTCATTGCCGTGGATGATAAAACGATTGAATATGTGAAGGGGCGGCCATTTTCACCTAAGGGTGAATTATGGACTCAAGCCGTTCAATATTGGAAAGCACTTAAATCAGATGAAGATGCTGAATTCGATTCGGTAATCGAATTGGATGCGGACAGCATTAATCCTCAAATCACTTGGGGTACATCTCCGGAAATGGGAATGGATGTGGGTGATGCGATTCCAACTTCCGGTAAAAATGGCATTGATAATGCCTTGGATTATATGGGACTATCCGATGGTGGATCTCTATCCGATTATAAATTGGATAAGGTGTTTATTGGCTCATGTACCAATTCACGGATTGAGGATTTACGGGCAGCAGCAGAAGTGGTAAAAGGAAACCGTGTGGCTGAGAATATTAAATTGGCCATGGTAGTGCCGGGCTCGGGAGAGGTAAAAGATCAGGCCGAGGCTGAGGGTTTGGACCGTGTATTTGAAGATGCAGGATTTGAATGGCGCGAACCGGGATGTTCTATGTGTTTGGCCATGAATGCAGATCGATTGGAACCGGGCGAACGGTGTGCTTCTACATCCAATCGAAATTTTGAAGGACGTCAGGGTCAAGGGGGCAGAACCCATTTGGTGAGTCCAATTATGGCAGCAGCAGCGGCCATTCATGGCCATTTTGTAGATGTGCGTGAAATGTTGGAGGCTGCGTAATTATGGAAAAATTTTCAAATTTCACCGGACTCGTTGCTCCCATTGATCGGGCAAACGTTGATACGGATGCCATCATTCCAAAGCAGTTTTTGAAATCCATCAAGCGGACGGGTTTTGGTCCCAACCTTTTTGATGAGTGGCGTTATCTGGATAAAGGTGAGCCGGGGATGCCTTGCGAAAGTCGGCCTCTGAATCAGGATTTTGTATTGAATCAGGATCGATATCTGGGTGCTTCAATTTTATTGACTAAGGAAAATTTTGGATGCGGTTCCAGTCGGGAACATGCCCCTTGGGCCATCCAGGATTTTGGCTTTCGTGCCATCATTGCGCCCAGTTTTGCGGACATATTTTACAATAACTGCTTCAAGAATGGTATTCTTCCAATCGTGTTGGACAAATCGGTAGTGAATGATCTATTTCAAAAAGTAAAAGATACACCGGGCTTCAATCTATCCGTTGACCTTGAAGGGCAAACCATTCAACTCCCTGGCGGTGAATCCATATCTTTTGAATTGGATACTTATAAAAAGTTTTGCCTCCAAAATGGATTGGATGAAATTGGTCAAACGCTGGAAATGAAAGAAAAGATTGAAGGGTTTGAAACGAGGCATCGGCAATCGAACCCATGGGTTTTTGAGGAATTGGTCCTTTGACGAACGCCAACACATTTGAAATTTTTGATACTACCTTGAGGGATGGCACCCAAGGGGAAGGGGTGAATCTATCCGTTGAGGATAAGGTGAGAATCGCTCTGCGCTTAGATGAATTCGGTGTGGATTTTATCGAAGGTGGTTGGCCCGGGAGCAATCCAAAGGATGAAGCATTTTTTCAGCGGATCCAAAATGAGACCTTTTCCAATGCACGCATTTGTGCATTTGGTTCTACGGCGCGCTTCCCGGATAAAATTGAATCGGATGCCAACCTAAATGCATTGCTGAAAGCGGAAACATCGGTGGTGTCTCTATTTGGCAAATCCTGGAAGCTTCATTCTGAAATGGGGCTGGAATTGGATGAATCAGAAAATGAGGCGTTAATTTATGAATCCATCCGATTTTTAAAATTAGAAGGGCGCCATGTCATATTTGATGCGGAACATTTCTTTAATGGTTATAAGGATGATCCCAAATTTGCCCTCCGCATGGTGAAAGCGGCGGAACATGCCGAAGCCGATACAATCGTGCTTTGTGATACAAACGGTGGTTCGTTACCCTCAGAAATTTTTGGAATTGTTCAGGCCGTAAAGAACGATGTAAGTGTTCCCCTGGGCATTCATGCCCATAATGACAGTGAACTGGCAGTGTCCAATTCTATTGCTGCTTTTGAGGCAGGGGTGAGGCATGTGCAAGGGACCATCAATGGATTAGGTGAGCGCTGTGGAAATGCCAACTTAGTAAGTATTATTCCTAATCTCATTTTGAAACTGGAGTTGAAATCCTTTCAGGATCTGGACTTGACCAAACTTTCATCTCTCTCTCATTTTGTGTCAGAGGTGATGAATCTGACTCCCGATCAGCGGGCCGCTTATGTAGGGCGATCCGCCTTTGCCCATAAAGGGGGGATCCATGTGAGTGCGGTACTAAAGAACAGCGCCATGTATGAACATATTGAGCCGGAGGTTGTGGGGGCGCAACGGCGAGTGTTGGTTTCAGATCTTTCGGGACAAAGCAATGTGCGCTTTAAGGCATCTGAATTAGGTGTTCGATTGAATGGAGATAAAGCACTAACAAAAAAAGTGGTTAACCGAGTAAAATTATTAGAGCATGAGGGTTACCAGTTTGATGGGGCAGAAGCATCATTTGAACTTATCCTCCAGGAAGAGTTGGGCCATTTCAAACCCTTTTTTGATGTGCTGGATTCTCGAATCAATGTGAACTATGATGAAGACGGTCACAAGCACGCCGATGCCATGCTCAAAGTAATTGTAGATGGGGATGTTGAACATACCATTGCCGATGGAGTCGGCCCGGTAAATGCTTTGAATTTGGCATTGAAAAAAGCATTGGTTCGATTTTATCCGGAGATCGCCCATGTGAAATTGGTAGACTATAAAGTCCGCGTCTTAGAAGAACGGGCCGGGACTGAATCAAAGGTGCGTGTCTTGGTGGAAAGCAGTGACGGAAAAGCGTCTTGGTCCACCGTAGGTGTATCTGAAAATATCATTGAAGCCAGTTGGCAGGCACTACGGGATAGTTTTAATTATTGTTTATTTAGTCAGGAAAAGGATTTACCCCAAAAAGACAAAGCCGAAGTGTTAGTCTAATCCATTTAAAATTGACCTATTATTCGGGTTAATTATCTTTTAAAATATACATAGAATCGTTTTGCCACCTGAGAGCAATTCCCTAAATTATACCTTCGATAATATTTGTAGCATACAAACAAAAAATGAGCAATCCCTATTTAACCAAAGTTTTCTACTTCAATGCGGCCCACCAGTACGGCCACGATGATTGGTCCGACGAAAAAAATTGGGAAGTATTTGGCCCCGACTCAAAGGTTCACGGCCATAACTATACATTAGAGGTGATGGTCACCGGTGAGGTGAACCCTGAAACGGGATTCATCGTTGATTTAGGCCATCTAAAAGAAATAGTGAATACCCACGTGGTGGACGTATTGGATCATACCCAATTTGAAAAAGAAGTGGATTGGTTCGCGGATAAACAGCCCAGTTCAGAAAATTTAGTCCAGTTTATTTGGGGGCAAATTGAACACCGCTTGGAAGGAGCCAATCTCCACCGCATCCGTCTGAGGGAAACGCCCACCATTTTTACAGATTATTACGGGCCGGGCAGCGGGCATTAATGAAATTTCAACATCGGCTTTACCTTATTTTGACGGGCATTTTCATTGCCTCACTGGTGAGCGCCAATCTCATCTTTCAGAAATTCTTTACATGGACACCATTCGGACTCTACACCTTTGAATTGTCCGTTGGTATCCTACCATATCCCGTAACATTTTTGGTGACGGATCTGATTTCAGAATTGTACGGAAAAAAGAAGGCGGACCAAGTGGTATTGTCCGGATTGATCGCATCGATCTTTGTCATGGGCGTGGTCATGTTGGCCAATGCAGTCCCCCAGACAGAATGGTCCCCAGTGAATAATGAAACATTTACTAAAGTGTTCGGTTTATTCGGCCCGGCCGTGTTCGCATCCATGGTGGCCTACTTAACTGCCCAATTCATTGACATTCGCGTATTCCATTTTTGGAAACGCCTTACGAAAGGTAAGCACTTGTGGCTTCGGAATAATGGATCAACTGTAGTTTCTCAACTTGTAGATACATCGGCTGTACTCATCCTGTTATGCACAGCAGGGGCCATCGATTGGGTTCGTTTCTGGCCCTTATTGGCGAACGGATTTTTATTTAAGGTTTTGGTGGCCTTATTTGACACACCCTTATTTTACTTAGGCGTATGGGCATTGAAGGATAAGGTCCATGAAGATCCGGACGAATCCGGTTGGGAAAAACTTTCATTTGCAGAAGAGGCAATATAAATGACAGAAAAAATTGATCATCTTGAAAAATTAACCAAAGATCTTTTAGAAACGATAGGAGAGGACCCAAATCGTGAAGGGTTGATAAGAACACCTCATCGCGTAGCCAAAGCGTGGGAATATTTCTCTGAAGGTTATCGTGCAAATGTGGATGACATCATCAACGAAGCTGTTTTTCACGAGGACTGCAGCGAAATGGTGGTGGTACGAGATATTGAATTTTTCTCCATGTGTGAACATCATATGATTCCTTTTTTCGGGAAAGCACACGTTGGCTATTTGCCGAACGGGAAAGTGATCGGATTATCCAAGATTCCACGGATTATTGATATGTTTTCACGGCGGCTCCAACTGCAGGAACGACTTACATCTCAAATTGCTGAGACACTCCAAGAAGTGTTAGACCCAGTGGGTGTGGCCGTAGTCATGGAGGGGCGTCACCTATGTATGCAGATGCGTGGTGTAGAAAAGCAGAATAGTTATGCATCCACTTCTGCTATGTTGGGCCAATTCAGGAAGTCCGCAGAAACACGAGCAGAATTCTTGAGCATTATCGGAAAATGAATTTTACCCAAACACCGGAATCGCCCTATTACGTGGCTATTTTTACCACACAGCGAAATATTAAACCCAATGATGGTTATGATAAAATGAGTGAAAAAATCGGTGAATTGGTGAAAGGTCAGCCCGGATTTATCGGCATGGAATCGGTGCGAGATGAAGCTGGACAAGGTATCACTGCTTGTTATTGGGAGGATCTGAAATCCATAGAAGCTTGGAAGCAGAATGCATCACATCAAAAAGCGCAGACTTTAGGTATTCAAGAGTGGTATAAAGATTATTATTTGCGCATTGCCAAAGTAGAAAGAGATTATGGCACAGTTTGATATTGTTGTTTTAGGGGGTGGCCCCGGAGGATATGTAGCGGCGATTCGCGCAGCCCAGTTGGGTCAAAACACAGCCATCATCGATGAAGACAATTTGGGCGGTGTCTGTCTGAATTGGGGATGCATTCCCACAAAAGCGCTGCTGAAAAATGCTGAGATACTCCATTATGTAAAAAACAGCAAAAAATTCGGTATCAATATCCCAGAATACGATGTGGATTTTGGCAAGACCATAAAGCGCAGCAGGGATGTGTCCCAACGCCTGTCTAAAGGGGTGGAATTCTTAATGAAGAAAAATAAGATTACCCACATAGCGGGCAGGGGTGTGTTAAAATCTGTCAATGAAATTGAAGTGACAAAAGGGAAAAAGAAGGAATCGGTAAAAGCTGAAAAGATTATTATTGCCACAGGCGCGCGGCCAAAGATCTTTCCGGGAATGGAACCGGACGGAAAGCAGGTGATCACATCCAAAGAAGCGATGATCTTGAAATCGCCACCAAAGAAAATGGTTATCATTGGCGCCGGTGCCATCGGTGCAGAATTTGCCTATTTCTATAACGAATATGGGACGGAAGTCCACTTGATTGAAATGATGCCCAATATCCTTCCCGTGGAAGATGTGGATGTTTCAAAAGAAGTAGAAAAAAGTTTTAAAAAGTCCGGCATCAAAATTTATACAGCAACCAAAGTCACTCAGATAGAAAAGCTGAAAACCAAAGTAAAGGTCCATGCAGAAAAGGGAGGCAAATCACAGATTATTGATGCGGATGTGGTCTTGAATGCTGTTGGTGTGACGGGGAATATTGAAAAAATAGGCTTAGATGATGTTGGCGTTACAACAGACCGTGGGGCCATTTCCATTAATGAATTCAATCAAACTTCAGTCCCAAATATTTATGCCATTGGAGATGTGTCCGGACCCCCTTGGTTGGCCCACGTGGCATCGGCCCAAGGTCATGTGGCGGCGGAGCATGCGGTCGGCCGTGATACCCATCCCGTGGATTATTCAAACATTCCCGGCTGTACATATTGTCAGCCTCAAGTGGCATCCTTAGGATTAACGGAAGCGGCGGCAAAAGAAGCAGGCCATGATATTAAAGTTGGACGATTTGATTTTCGCGCCAGTGGAAAAGCCTTGGCCACGGGAGATTCAACAGGATTTGTAAAAATTATTTTTGATGCGAAATATGGTGAATTGCTGGGGTGCCATATTGTGGGCAGTGAAGCGACCGAATTGATTGCAGAATTGGGTGTAGCCAAAGCCTTGGAGTCCACTTGGCAGGAGATTGCCACGACGGTTCATGCCCATCCAACCTTGTCAGAAGCGGTGATGGAAGCTGCTCTGGATGCATTTGGGCAAGGGGTACATCAGTAATGAGAAGAGGAACTACTAACTTTGCGAAAGTTTAAAACTTTCGCAAAGATTTCATAAGATGGATAACCAAATCAACATTATCGACCTCGGTCAAATGGATTATCAATCCGCGTGGGATTATCAAAAGGACATCCATCAAAAGGTTTTGTTGGGAAAAGCGCCGGACACGTTAATCTTTGTAGAGCATGAACCGGTTTATACACTTGGGAAGAATGCAAATGAAAACCATTTGCTCCAGTCTGCACCCAATGATGCCAAAGTATTCAACGTGGAAAGAGGCGGTGACATTACCTTTCACGGTCCCGGGCAAATTGTAGGATATCCAATCCTTGACCTTCACCGCTATAAAAAAAGTATCAGTTGGTATATGCGAACACTTGAACAAGTGTTAATTGATACATTGGCAACATATGGGATAGAGGCCGGGTTGAAGGAAGGCTTAACCGGCGTTTGGGTAGGTGATGAAAAAATTGGTGCCCAAGGTGTGCGCATTTCGCGTTGGGTGACCATGCATGGTTTTGCGCTAAACGTAAATACAGATCTCAATTATTTTGGCGGAATCATTCCCTGCGGAATCTTTGAATATGGGGTTACATCCATGGAAAAATTATTGGGCGAACAGCAGAAAGTTTCGCTGGTGAAAAACAAAATTATTAAATCATTTAATGATGCATTTCAAATGCAAGAAACTGTAGAGGTGAATTGATGCCAAGATTGCATGGATTCCAGAAAAAAGAATTATTAGAAGTGTATCGCAATATGGTTATCTCTCGCCGGCTAGATGAAAAGATGATGACCATGATACGTCAAGGGAAATCATTTTTTCACATCGCCTGTTCTGGACATGAGTCCGCTCAATTGGCTGCTGCATCCAATTTGAAATCGGGTGAAGATTGGATATATCCCTATTACCGAGATGCAGCTTTGACGATTGGATTAGGCGTAACAAGTAAAGATCACTTATTGGGATTTTTGGCTCGAAAGGATGATCCTGCTTCCGGTGGCCGCCAATTGCCTCAGCATTTTGGAGATAAAAATTTACGGATTGTGAGTCAATCCAGCCCAACGGGATCGCAGTACCTTCAGGCCGTAGGAACAGCTCAAACACGGAAATGGGAAAAGAAAAAGGAAGTGGTTTATGTTTCATCGGGAGAAGGAACCACAAGTCAGGGCGAATTTCACGAAGCATTAAATTGGGCAAGCCGTGAAAAGTTGCCGGTCATATTCCATGTTGAAGATAATGAATATGCCATCAGTGTGCACATTTCTGAACAGACTTCCGGCGGTTCAGTTTATTCCATGGTGTCTGGATACCAAAACCTGGCTCGATATAATATTGATGGGACGGATTTCTTTGAGGCGAATCTGGCATTTCAAAAGGCTGTGGATCGGGCCCGAAAAGGGAAAGGACCATCGGTTATTGTGTCTAATGTGGTTCGGTTATTTCCACATTCATCATCAGATGATCAGCGGAAATATCGTTCGGAAGAAGATTTGGAAACCGATAAAAAACGAGATCCGATTTTAAAATTTGAAGCCGCCTGCATTGAGGCGAAAACCATTTCTCAAAAAGAATTTGATAAGATTCGAAATGAGGTTAATGATCTCATTGATGAAGAAGTCGAATGGGCAGAGGCGCAAGACCATCCTGAACTGGAAACCGCTTTGGATTTTAATTATGCCCATACGCCATTCCCGGAAGAAACACCTTTCAATGAAATCAGCGACAAGGTGGTTTTGGTCGATGCCATCAATCATGCCCTTTCAGAAGAGATGGAACGAAATGATAAAATGGTAATTTTCGGGGAAGATGTGGCTGATCCCAAAGGTGGTGTGTTTACGGCTACACGTGGACTCACCAATAAATTCGGTAAAGACCGTGTTTTTAATTCACCTTTGGCTGAAGCATCCATTGTAGGGACGGCCATTGGAATGGCATGCGCCGGATGGAAAGCAGTGACTGAAATTCAGTTCGCCGATTATATATGGACAGCCATGATGCAAATTCGGAATGAATTGGCATCCATGCGATACCGATCGAACAACATGTGGAGTTGCCCTGTGGTCATTCGTGTACCGGTGGGTGGATACATTCACGGTGGACTCTGTCATAGTCAATCCATTGATACATATTTTATGCACATGCCGGGGATTCGAATCGCCTATCCATCGAATGCTGCCGATGCAAAAGGGTTGTTAAAATCCGCATGTCGGATGGATGATCCTGTGATTTTCATGGAGCATAAGGGGTTGTACCGCCAAGGATTTGCAGCCACACCGGAACCGGATGAAGATTATATTTTGCCATTCGGGAAAGCCAATGTGGTTCAGGAAGGGGAGGTGCTCACGATTATTACGTGGGGTGCCATGGTTCAAAAATCAATTGAAGCAGTGAAAAAAGAAGAGATTGGTGAAGGCATTGTTGAGATAGTGGATTTGAGAACATTAAACCCATTGGATGAAGAAACAATTGCGGCCTCCGTGAAAAAGACAGGAAAAGTTTTGGTGGTTCATGAGGATAATTTAACCAACGGTCCCGGCGGTGAAATTGCGGCCATTATTGCTGATCGATTTTTTGAAGATTTGGATGGTCCCGTAAAACGGGTGGCTTCAGCGGATAGCCATGTACCTTTCAATTGGTTTCTGGAAGATGAAGTATTGCCTCAAACTAAAAATATTCAAACTGCATTAAGCGCATTGTTGGAGTACTAATGATTGTAGATGTTGTCATGCCCAAAATGGGTGAATCCATAACCGAAGGCACCATTTTAGAGTGGCGTAAAAAAGTAGGTGATGCCATTGAATTGGATGAAATTTTATTAGAAATCGGTACGGATAAAGTGGATTCGGAAATTCCCAGTCCAACGGCTGGTGTTTTGGTAGAAATTATTGGTGAACCGAATCAAGTTATGGATGTGGGTGCAGTGATTGCTCGGGTAGAAACGGATGCCGATTCAGCACAGCCTATTGAATCTGCACCAAAAAAAGAGGAAGTTGAACCAGCACCGGAACCAGTCGAAACTGTAAAAGAAGAGGAGCCAATTCCAACCACACCACCACCGGTTTCTTCGCCACCTGCAACTTCTGGGGAGAAAAAATTCTTTACACCGGTCGTCAATAAAATTGCTTCCGAAAATGGCATCGGTACGGATGAACTCATGACCATTCCCGGCTCCGGAAAGGGCGGTCGCGTAACCAAATTAGATATATTAACTTATCTGAAAACACGCACCGGTGCGCCAGCGGCAGCACCTGCACCCTCACCAACAACAGCGCCACCGCCATCATCTGCCCCTGCATTTACAGGAGATGAGGCAAGAGTTGAAATGGATCACATGCGGAAATTGATTGCAGACCATATGCGAGCAAGCCTTGATACATCTGCTCATGTTTATGTCATGACAGAAGTGGATATGACTGCCATCGTCAACTTTGTGGATGCCAATAATGATGCATTTTATAAAAAAGAGGGATATAGTTTGACCTATACGCCCTTTATTGTTCAAGCCTGTGTAAAGGCATTGACAGCCCATCCGGATATGAATGCATCCATTGATGGATCATCCATTGTGTACCATAAAAATGTGAATGTAGGTATGGCAGTTGCCGTAGATAAGGGACTGATGGTTCCCGTATTGTCCAAATGTGAAGAGTTAAACTTTTTAGGCATATGCCGAAAAGTGAGAGACCTTGTTGTGCGGACACGGAATAAACAATTGAATCCGGATGAACTACAGGGCTCCACATTTTCAATCTCTAATTTTGGTGTCTTTAATGTGACCATGGGAACGCCCATCATCAATCAACCCAATGTGGGAATCCTCGGTGTAGGCGCTGTGAAGAAACGGCCTGTGGTGATCGAAACAAACGAAGGGGATACCATTGGCATCAAGAGTATGATGTTCTTATCTCTCGGGTTTGATCACCGCCTTGTAGACGGTGCCGGCGGGAGTCAGTTCATTGAGTCGGTTCGTCAAAACCTTGAAACCATGAATGTAGAAAGTTTGATTTAATGCCTATTGATCACGTATTAAAACTCTATTCTGAATCAATTCGATCGCCTTATCTCCACTATGGATTCTGGGATAATCCTGAATCGGTCAATGCAGAAAATCTTTCTTTAGATGAAATGGTTGCAGCCCAGGGCCGCTATATCGAGCACTTGGCTTCTTTTATCCCCGGAGAGGTAAAAACCATTTTGGATGTGGGTGCGGGGATTGGTGGAAATTCCAGTTTCCTTTTATCCCGGGGATATGATGTTGAAGCCCTTTCTCCCGATGAATATCAGGAGAATGTATTCGCTGAAAAATATAATGGTGAAGTGAAATTTCACCGGACGAAATTTGAGGACTTTCAACCCCAGAAGCAGTATGATTTGGTTCTAGAGAGTGAAAGCGCTTGTTATATCCAGATTGAACCGGGATGGCAAGTCGCTCGTGATACAATTAGAGATGGCGGTTACCTGTTGGCTTCCGATTATTTTTTACATCATAACGATGGCAGTGGGGACTGGCATATTAAGGCATCCCATGATGAAAAGAATTATATGGAGAAAGCGAAGGAATATGGATTTGAACTGGTCAAAGAATATGATCAGACGGATAATACCATGCCGACCCTTGACGGCGCCAAAGCATTTATGGAGCGATTTATTTATCCCACCATGGACTTCACTTCTAATTATATGGATAAGAATCATCCCTTTGTATTAAAGGTGATTAAAAAGGCATTTGGTAAAAAAGTGAATGATAAGATGAAGCAATTATCATTGATGGATAGCGATGAATTCCGGAAGTATAAACGATATATGATTTATTTATTCCAGAAAGTGAATTGATGGACGTCACCACCAAAAGGCAGGCAACAAAGAAGCCTAAAATTCGTCTCCAATTTGGAGATGATTATAAATTTGTTCAGGATGTGGTTTCTTCCAATAAACTCAATACAGTATGTGAAGAAGCCCGCTGCCCCAATATTTATGAATGCTGGGGACGGGGCACAGCTACGATTATGATTTTGGGTGATATCTGTACGCGGGCTTGCGGATTTTGCTCAGTCAATACGGGTAAGCCCAATGGGGTGGATGAGATGGAGCCGATCAGGACGGCCATGGCCGTGAAAAAAATGAACCTTCGCCATGTGGTCATCACTTCTGTAGATCGGGATGATTTGAAGGGGGACTTCGGTGCAACGATCTGGGCAGAGACGATTCGTCAGATTCATCGTCATGTCCCCAACTGTACTGTTGAAGTGTTGACACCAGATTTTCAAGGACTCAGTTCAGCGTTGGTTACGGTATTTGATGCGGCACCGGAAATATTTTCACATAATGTGGAATGTATCGAACGGATCAGTCGACAGGTTCGAGCTCAGGCCGTATGGTCCAGAAGTCTGGATGTTTTAAAGCAATCGGTGGATTATGGTCTGCGTACCAAAACCGGTATGATGGTAGGGCTAGGTGAAACCAAAGCCGAGGTGCTAGAGACGATGAAAGAAGTGGTGGATTTGGGTGTAGAGATATTCACCATTGGCCAATATCTCCAGCCAACGCGGAACCATTTACCGGTAGATCGATATGTTGAAGATGAAGAGTTTGAAGACTATAAACATTTAGGGTTGGATATGGGATTTCGTGTGGTGGAGTCAGGGGCATTGGTTAGGAGTTCCTATCATGCGGATGAACAGGCACGGTTAGCGAAAGTGGAAATATGATCGAAAATAGACAATTAGTATATGGATTGGTTGTAGTGGCTGGTTTCATTTTAACGTGGCTCATTTATGCCGATCAAGGGGTAGATCCTGTTGCCGAAACAGCGGTGGAAGAGACACCTTTAATTTTAGTGGATGGGAAGGTGCCGCCAAAACTTTCTAACTTTCCTGCCCATATGCAGTATCTGGATGAGAGCACCTGTTTGAAGTGTCATGCTACAGAGCGTGAAATGAATTTTGGGGCTGGACCCGTGGTTGCAAAGAAGATGCCCCATGAGTTTCGTGAAAATTGCGCATCCTGTCACATCCTGCCAAAATGACCCATAATGGCAGAGAAATTTCGATAATTCACCATATATACGTCATATCAACAAAGTTTATCCATTGGCACATGGTTTGAATTCATTGTGTCTGATTTAAAATAAGGAAAGTCATGAGCGACGAAATCAAAAAAGATTTAAATGAAGATTTACTGGAAGAGAGCGAATCCTATCCGGTAATGCCCCTGCGAAATACGGTTTTATTTCCGCAGCAAGTCATCCCCATCTACATCGGTCGGGATAAATCCCTGAAGCTTATTAATGAGCTCCCACCTAACAGCAAGCACATTGTGGTGGTGGCTCAAGAGGATGGATCCATTGAAGATCCGAACCCCGATGAAATGTATTCTTTTGGCACATTGGCTGTTGTCCTCAAAGTGTTTGATATGCCGGATAATAGTAAGTCCGCTATCGTTCAAGGTATTGATAGAGTAAAGATTTTAGACTTTAAAGAAAAAGATCCTTATTACCGAGCGGTCGTCCAGAGGATGTCTGATACCGGTTCTGCAGATGATATTGAATTGGATGCCATGGCCAATAACTTGCGCCAAGTATTTAGCGAATTGATTCAAGTGGCGCCAAACTTGAGTGAAGAACATACAGGCATGTTGTCCAATATTCAGAAACCGTCCCGTTTGGCAGATCGAGCCGTTTCACTCCTCACAGTCTCCAATCCTGAAAAACAGGATGTTTTGGAAGAATTAGATATCAAGACTCGCGTAGAAAAATCCATTAAAATTTTAACCAAAGAAATTCAGCGCATCAAACTAGGGGAAGAGATTCAAACTGAAGTCCATGATGAAATCGCCAAATCTCAACGAGAGTATTACCTCCGTGAGCAGATGAAAGCCATTAAGCGGGAGTTGGGTGAAGATGAGTCTCAAGTAGAATTAAAAGAAATCGAAGATGCAATTAAAGAAGCCAAAATGCCGGAAGAGGCAGAAAAAGTGGCTTTAAAGGAATTGGATCGATTATCTAAAATTCCATCTCAATCTCCGGAATATACCGTTTCTCGAACCTATTTGGATTGGCTCACCGAATTGCCATGGTCAAAAACATCTGAAGACACCATTGATGTAAAAGATGCAAAATCTATTTTGGATGAAGACCATTATGGATTGGAAAAAGTGAAAGAAAGAATTTTGGAATATTTGGCCGTTCGCGCATTGAAAATGGAGAAAGATCCAGACGGTGCTATTCGAGGTCCTATCCTTTGTTTTGCCGGTCCTCCCGGGGTTGGTAAAACATCATTAGGTCGATCCATCGCCCGTTCTATGGGCAGAGAATTCGTCCGTATTTCTCTCGGGGGTGTTCGGGATGAAGCAGAAGTCCGTGGCCATCGTCGGACCTATATTGGTGCATTGCCCGGCCGCATTATTCAATCCCTGAAAAAAGCGGGGACCAACAATCCAGTATTTATGCTGGATGAGATTGATAAGTTGGGCATGGATTTCAGAGGCGACCCCTCTTCCGCATTGTTGGAGGTATTAGATCCGGAGCAGAATTCAACTTTTGCGGATCATTATCTTGAAGTGGATTTTGACTTGAGTAAAGTCATGTTTATTGCCACTGCCAATTATCAAGACCCCATTCCGCCGGCGTTGAAAGATCGGATGGAGATCATCGACTTCTCAGGATATATCGAAGATGAAAAGGTGCAAATCGCCAAGCAGCATTTGATTCCGAAACAATTGGAAGAGAATGGATTAACTAAAAAAGATGTAGCGCTGGATGATTCCGGCATCAAAGAATTGATAGGCTCCTACACACGGGAAGCCGGGGTGAGAAACTTAGAACGTGAAATTGCCAATGTATTCCGTAAAGTCGCCCGAGATAAAATTGAAAAAGATGCGAAGAAAATAAAAGTCACCAAGAAAAAGGTGAGCGAATATTTGGGTGCACCGCGATTCTATTCTGATCTGGCTGAACGGACCACCAAACCTGGTGTTGTTACGGGGTTAGCATGGACTGCTGCGGGAGGTGACATCCTATTTATTGAAGCATCAAAAATGAAGGGAAAAGGCGGTTTAACCCTCACAGGACAACTTGGTGATGTAATGAAAGAGTCCGCCACCGCCGCCATGACTTATGTTCGGTCTCACACCGACATCCTTGGATTTGCTGACGATTTCAATGAAAAGACAGATATTCATGTTCATGTGCCTGCCGGCGCGATCCCTAAGGATGGACCTTCAGCTGGTGTGGGTATGTTTACAGCCATTGTATCTTTACTCTCTGGAAAATCCGTAAAGGATAAAGTGGCCATGACCGGTGAAATTACGCTGAGAGGGAATGTACTACCCATTGGTGGCGTGAAGGAGAAAGTCACAGCTGCCCATCGATCCGGTATTAAGACCATTGTTTTGCCGGACCATAACCGGAAGGATTTAGAAGACATTCCTGAGCATATCAAGAAAGATTTGGATTTTCATTTCGCCAAAGAAATGATGGATGTAATTGATGTGGCGATCCCGGGATTAAACGGGCGGAAAAAACCAAAAAAGTCTGCTTCTAAAAAGATAAAAGTGGCATAAATTCCCCGGCTTATTTAGAACAATTAAGGGCGTTTAACTTCCGCCTACATCCCGATAAATCGGGATTACGGTGGACAGGCAGCTGGTCTTCTGACCAGCTTCGTAAACGACACTGATTTTTGAAAACTTTTGGGCGTTTAACTCAGCTGGTCAGAGTGCTTCCCTTACAAGGAAGAAGTCGGGAGTTCGAATCTCTCAACGCCCACCGACAGAAAGCCCTCGTTTCACGACGAGGGCTTTTTTATTTGAGTTTACTATATCGTTATATAAAAATATCTATCATATATTTAAAATGGTAACCGTTTGTATGGTAACTATATGGTAAGTCTTTAATAGTGTGTATAAATCCCGCCTATAAAATAACTGTTAATCAAAACACGGATTTTTCAACCAAATTCAAGAATATAAACAAACGAGAGGGGGGTGGCGGTTATCGAAAAGAACACGGACACACAATTTAGACCAGATTTTTTCAATTGATAAATAGCTTGAGTTGTATATGTCATAACCGATATAATCATAGAGTTTTATATGGCGAAGCAGATTCTCCGTAATAATTCTGAGGGTAGATTAAATGAGTTCTAATTACAATATATTTCGACTAGACCATAGCTGGAGTTTGTCCAGCAGGGTGATGTATGCCCTTTCAAAAATTGCTTACAAAACAATTAAAATAGGGTTTAGGAGTACTTTATGAAAAGATTCATATTGGTATTATGTCTAATCGTTATTACTTGTGAAGACAAGACAGAAGCAATTCCATTAAAGGCAGATTTCTCTGTTAAAAATTCAAAAGGGAGTAGACCCTTAACAGTTTCCTTTCATAATAATTCAACACCGAGCTCTAGCGTGATTTCGTGGGAATGGGATTTTGGTGACAGTACTTATTCAAGTGAAAAAAATCCTATTCATGTTTTCAATAAGATGGGCAAGTATAGTGTAAAACTAACTGTCTATAATGTTGAGGGAGATTCAAGTACCATATATAAAGTAGACATTGTTGATGTTCAAGGGATATATTTAGTGCACTTGGTGGATGAATTTAAAGTTGAATTATCTTTGAGAGGCTCGTGGCTATACGCTAATTTTGTTTATACTTTACAAAATATTGGAGATTTTAATATAGGTGGCTGGGATATAGCTTTTCAACCATTAGAGTATAAAGGAATTCAGGGATGGAAAAATCATTCATATAAAAGATATGACTCAGTTCGACTTACTGAATGGATGAAGCCGGGTGATACCATAACCACCAAAACTACTGCGGATTTTACACTAACAGCGCAAGATTACTTTAGGGAATTTTGGGGCAACTGCGATTCAATAGCGGTAGTTGAATTTGAAATTGTAAATCCATCAGGAAAATTCCAGTCTAAGATTAATAATTATGTATCTATCTCAAACTTCACATTGGACAGATGAAAATATTTATAACCATATTTATAATATCCTCATTTTTAATTTCTCAAACACCTTGTGAAAACCCATATTACCTAAAGCTATTAAGTAAAATTGAAGAATCTGGTATGTCATCGTTGACTGAAAGAGAATTTGATAGCTACAATAGATATGAAGGAAATTGTGTGAGATTTAAAAGGGAAGAGAAAAACAGTAAAAAAAATTCGGTATTAAATACAGAATACAATATTCAAAATAATTTGAAAGTCCAATCAAATCCTTGTGATGATCAAACATTTACTGAATTAAAATATCAAATTGAAAAAAATGGTCTATCTTCATTATCGGATAGAGATTGGAAATACTTTCAATTAAAATCAGGGGAATGTTCTGAATATCAAAAGAACAATAAAATTGAAAAGAAGAATGAAGAAATTGAAGAAGCATTAATTCAAATTGAAAAACAAAAATTAGCCCAAGAAAATCAAAGAATTAGAAATCAAGAAGCAAATTCTCAAAGAATATTAAATATTCTAGGCTTTCTTGTATTTCTTTGGTGGATAAATGATGTTTTGACCCCTGAAAAAACTGAATTTCCCGAAATTGATTTGTAAACAAAAATGATAATCGTATATAGGAAAGGTGAAAATTGAGCAAGTATAAAATTATTTTATTTATTGCCTTAATTGGGATTATTAATGCACAAACATCATCTCCTTGTAATGACGAGTTATTTATTTCTTTGAAGAAAAAAGATATAAACGAAATGACCGACAGAGAATATGAATACCTAATTATTTATGATAAAATGTGTCAAGAAGATAGAATGGCAAGTAAAGAAATTAAGAATGAGAATATTCCAAAGATTGATTCTGTTAATAAGGGTCGATCGACTTCTGTTAATCGATGGGCTTTTTTTAAAGGATCAGTAAGGGTTGGATTCGATATTAATGGAAATATGAATTCTAAATATAATAGTACTGAAATTATAGACGAAAAAACGGGAATCGGGTTTTCTGGGGCATTGGAAAGTGCTTATTGGGGTAATGAAGATCTCAGAATAGGATTGGGTGTAGAATATCAACTGAAACGAGATATTAAAGATGAGTATGATGGAAAATTTTCTTTTACATCAACCTATGGTTTAGCTGCTATTCGGGTTGATAATCAAATTTATTTAATAGGAAGGTATGGATACAGTTCCTATGATGGAGATTCTGATTATACCTCGGAGGCATTTGGTGGATCATTGTATAATGGAATTTATTATTCATTTGGGGCGTGGATTCTATTTAACCCCAATTTTGGTATTGAATTATCATATTCTAACAATACCGGTCAATATCCATTTTATGATTTTGACTTAGGCACATTCGAATTAGATGATACATATTCTAGGATTACAATATCTATAATTAGTGGAATGAATTAATGATAAATCATTCAATAATAATTGAGTAACTATTGATGTTTGAAGTTGAATTATTTGAGGAAATTGAATGGAATATTGAAAAAGGGGAAGTTTATTATAATATTTCAGAGGGTAATAAAGATTCTAATGGGAACTTAATATATAGAAAATCGCTTATTGAAATTAACGATATCCCTGATGATTCGGGTTGGGAAGAAAAAACCCTAATTGAAAAAAACTTACATCAATTAAATAAAGTAAGGAGGAAGATAAAAGATTTAGAAGAAAAATTAAGAACTCTTCGAAATCGCAATAATAGAATGGTGATTGCTCTTGATCGACAAATTAAATTTTATTGGGAAAATGAAAAGTTCATATTAAGCTGGTTTATAGATAGAAATATTGATATGTATCTATATATACCAGAAGTAGACGAACAAATTGACTATGGTATCCCTTATGATGAATTCGTTGATTTAAATATAACTGGTAAAATTAAGCAATTAGTAAAAGTTGCCCGAGAAGATGAAGATCGAGATCCTATTTATTGGAAGAATGTATTTTTTATGTGGTTTGATAACAAATTTTACACTCAATTAGGGCGTGTAAGAATGAAACTTACAGGAGATGGAATAAAAAGACCATTCTCGACGAATGGGATGTCTTGGTATGGAGTAGGAAAGGAGAATTAATCGATTCTATTTTTATAAATCACTAACATTTTACTTACATATAAAATTTTTTAAAAATTTTTACCGTATATAAATCACCATAATCAAAAAGTAAGGTTTGTTTTCACATTTCTTACTTCCTTTTATTTCAATAAGAAAATTTGAATAACCAGCAAATAAATGGTTTTTCGATTTCGATTATTTTGAAAATAATAAAGGAATAATTATGATAGAAAATAGATTATTTGAGTTACTTGAAAAAATGGATAAATCTCTTTCAAATACTCACAATGAAAAATGGTTAAATATAAGGGAAGTAAAGAATTACACATCCTTATCAATTGGGAAAATAAGAAATGCTTTAGCTAGTGGCGAGCTGAAAGGTTCAAAAATAGCTGGTCGTTGGTTAATCAAAATTAGGTGGATTGAAAAATGGCTGAAAAGTTAAAAAGATATACCACCTATTTATGGCAAGAACAAAAAAGGTATCCCTTATTTAGGATTCAAACTGATGATCCTAGAGTTGCCAGAAAGTTAAAAAAACGTAAAACTACTAAGCAGGTAAGCTTTGGACTAAACTGTGCTCATTGGATATTCCAATTGAAGTATTCAAGTCCTAAAAAGGCCAAAAATGGATTATTCAATATAACTGGTGCAGATGTACAAAAACATCACGATATGGACGTTTTTGTAGCCTATACCTATCCCCATATGGCCTTAAAAGAAGAATGTTAAATACAATGAAAGGAATTAGATGAACAATAATAGAGATCGTACAACTTATATGATAAAAGAGGATCAAAATGATGAATATAAAATTCAAACTACAGATCCAATTGTAAATGAGTTGCTAAACAAGAACCAAAAGTATAATCGTGTTTTAGCTTCGATGACTTCAGAATTGTGGGTTTATTTGGTTAATTATCCCAACTTAAAGGAGGCTATTAGGGAGTTAGCTGCAATTACAAATGAAGATGTTTTTGAAACTGAAGATATAAATGTATTTGTTTCATTCACAAATTCTAGAATCTTGTTAAATGATGAAGCTGAAAACAGAAAATTTGAAAAGTCAAGTAAAGGAGAATAATAATGATTTACTCAAGAATAGTAAGGGGTTCATTTTTTGAAAGTCCTGAAATAATAACTCTTTTCACTATTGAAGAGAGATACTTAATCATTGGGATGATATGTCTTGCAGATGATTTTGGAAAATTCTGGTTAGAAAGTAGATCGATAAAGGGGCAGATTGCCCCATATGATGATTCGATTACTTTTGAAACTCTTGATAAATTGATTGAAAAGTTATTAGAACGAGAATTTATTTGTAGATATATCGTTAATGGAATGATTTATGCTCACTTCCCACAGTGGTTTGAAAAGGGTTGGGTGTTAAAGCAACAAATAAATCATCCAAGGGAATTCAATTCTCCAGATTGCCCAGATTGTAAAACCGAAGAAATAACTAGAAGAAAAAGAAAAAAATCTCGTAGAAGTAAAGAAAAGTAAAGAGAAGATATAAATAATATAATTCATTCTAATAAAAGAAAAGATACATCTCTATAAATACAGATATTGCTGGAGATATATAGTATTTGTGTGTACATTCTTATGGATTAAATGAACAATTTATATACGAAATCCTAGCAGTCACTTTATTTTCTATAATGTTTATAAAGTCATTGTTAAAACTGTGAAAAAATAGAATATGGCATCAATAAGAAAAATAAAAGGATATTACTATTCTAGGATAGTTTGGAGAGGATTGGGTGGTAAGCAGGTAGAAAAAACTCTTCCTTTAAAAACGAAGTTAAAATCAGAAGCAATTATTAGAAATAATGAAGTAGAGTATAAGGCAGATACAATCAAAGATGGTGATCAATGGGATTTTCCTTGGATGTCTGATGGTGGTAAGGCAAAACTTATTCGTAAAACTATATCAGAATGTTTTGAAGAATATATTTCAGTTAAAAGAATTGATGGATGTAGGCAGAAAACAATTGATATTAATTCTTTTGCACTAAAGAACTTTATGCAATTTGTTGGTTTTAGTAATCCTATTGATTCAATTGAAGTATCACATATTAATGAATGGAAAGATAGGTCTAGGCGAATTCACGCACCCTCAACAACAAACATATATTTGTCAAAGTTGAAAACATTTTTCCGATTCTGTTTTAAAAGGGGGTATATAAAAACCAATCTTGAAATTGAAATGGTTAAGGAAGTTAGAAAACCACCAATGTATTTGTCTGAAAAAAAGCTTCGTGAATTGTTTTCAACAGATCTAATAAACGAACATTACAGAAAAGCTTTCCTGTTTTATGCGATGACTGGTTGCCGTTTGACTGAACCGTTTATAGGTGAATTGGTCGATGATTGGCTTTTGATAACACCTGATGTAGCTAAATCCCATTCTATGAGAGAAATCCAATTAAATGAATTCACTAAATATTTTTTATTTGAAATGAGGGAAAGATTTAATTCAAGAATTGGAAAATCCGGATATGGAAGTAAAAGCATTACAGCTAAGGGTATAATTGATACTTATTCAAAGGAGTTCAAAAAGGGTGTAAAAGCATTAGGATTTGGTCATCATAAGTTCCACAATTTAAGGGATACATTTGCAGTAAGACGGTGGATAGAATGTGGTGATATTCACTTGGTTTCCAAAGAAATTGGCCATGCTTCAGTTTTAATGACCCAAAAATATGCTGATTTTAATTTAAGGAGATTACAAGTGGATTTTCCATCCTTAAGACACATCGTTGAATCAAGAATAACTAGAGAAACGACAAATAGTTCCTTGATCAATATGTGTGAAAAAAATCTATTATTAGTATAAAAAGTGTGACGTTGATATTTAAAAATCATCTTAATTTTGATGGTCAAATAAAGAACATATATTCTTTATTTGGGCGGAGAAATGGTGAAATGGTAACCATTTGTATGGTAATTGAAGCACTGTTTCGTCGGTAGGTTTCTTCCCTTACAAGGAAGAAGTCGGGAGTTCGAATCTCTCAACGCCCACGACCTTTTTTGGTTCGTCTCTGCAAATCTATGGGAAACCATATTGAAAATGGGGACGGGACATGAGTCCACTGCTTTTTGAACCATTGATTTTAAAGGAAGCCAATTCAATGAAATTAAAGCAACGATTATTGAATCGGTTAAAACGGCACCAGCGGCCAAACCGGCTCAATGAAAATCCTTTAGAAATGGGTCGCCTTACTGCATGGCATAATCCCAACCGGATAAAGGATCAATCAAAAGATCTTCATATATAAATTCTGAAAAGCCCTTCACATTTGTGAGGGGCTTTTTTGTTTTTACTCAATTCCTTAGTAAAAACAGGGGGGACACACCGGTCCGCCCCAACTTTATATAATTAAGTCAGGAAAAAGTTTTGTGGGGGCGGATCTACGTGTCCGCCCGATAAACCCCAATTCTTCACCATTTTTTCTTTCATTCATCCGTAGATTTGTCCGCCTTAATCCAAAATGAGGAGGATAAAATGGCCAATAAAAAGCACTGGGACGATATGGAATGGGAACAAATTTCCCCATCCATTAAACGGAAAATGATCTGGGGTAAACATACCATGGTGGCTCGACTCGAAATCAAAAAAGACTGTCTTGTCCCCCAACATCATCACGAGAATGAACAAATTTCTTTTATAAAAT
>JAERSH010000012.1 GCA_016845785.1 Fidelibacterota bacterium | reverse complement strand
CCTAATTCTTCTGCCAGTTGGATTGCTCCTACCACATTTAATCCACTGGAGGTACCCGCAAAAATTCCTTCTTCCCTGGCTAATCGGTTGGCCATTATTCGGGCTTCACTCTCATCAATTCCCCTGGCTTCATGGTAATTATCCTTATTTAATAAAGGCAGATCAAATCCCAACCCAATCCCTTCCACATGGTGCTTTCCTCCAGTTTGACCTTGAGAATAATAGGGTGCTGAAGCTGGCTCCAGTGCTACAATCTTTGTGTTATGATTAGAATTTATAAGGATGTTGGAAACACCCATGAGTGTTCCTGCAGTACCCACTGAACAAGTAAAAACATCGATGGGCTTTCCCATTTGTTCAAGGATCTCTCTCCCCATATTTTCAAACCCCTTAATAATATCGCCGTTATTCAACTGATCGGTAAAAAAATAATCTTCTCTTTCCGCAAGTTCTTTAGCTCTGCCAATCATTTGGTTTATGAGTTCAGAATCGATCTTTCCTGATGGACTGTGAATGACTTCCAGATTTGCGCCGAAAGCTTTCATAGTGTCCAATTTTTCTTTAGCAAAAGCATCGGATGAAATCACATGAAAATCATATCCCTTAACGGCACAAATAAATGCCAGTGCGGAACCGGTACTGCCACCGGTGTATTCTACTACTGTCATACCCGGTTTTAACGCTCCTCTAGTTTCTGCGCCTTCAATCATTGCCAGAGCCATCCGGTCTTTATAGGATCCTGTTGGATTACCTCCTTCTAATTTTAACCATACATCTGCCGCATTTTTGGGAACCAAATGATTCAACCTAACGATGGGTGTATTGCCGATCGCTTCAAGTGTATTGGCAAAGGTTTTCAATTCGTTTCTCCCTGAATAGTAACCATCAATCGCCGGCTTCCTCCATGATTTCGGTGTTCGCATAAATAGATCCCCTGCCACGTCCCCAAATTCAATTTGCCGTTAGTAATGGGAATATTCACGGAAGAGCCTAAAATTGATGATTTCAAATGGGCAGGCATATCATCAGACCCTTCAAATGTGTGTTGATAATAAGGTGTATTCTCAGGCACCATTTGATTGAAATGGGATTCAAAGTCTGCTCGCACGGTAGGATCAGCATCTTCATTGATGGTAATTGAAGCGGATGTGTGTTTGATAAACACCTGCATGGTGCCGATTTCAATATTCTGAATTTCAGGTAATGCAACCAGCACTTCATCAGTAATGAGATGAAATCCTCGAGGTTTGGGGTTAATGGTTATCTCTTTTTGTACCCACATAATAAAACTATGTAGAGGCTAGGCATGCCTAGCCCCTATAATATTTTCTCCATCCAGATTCTAATTTCACCAATATCCTCATTCGGTTCTGAATCGGTAATATCAAATCCCCGACCTATTGCGAAGGCGATCATCGCTTCATGCTTGTTTCTGGTTTTTAATTTAATAGAGGAATATCCATTTTCATTTGCCCATTCCTCTTGGTGGTCCGCCAATACAGATGCAACACCCCTATGTCTGTGCTCAGGCAATACACCCCCCATCCAGCTATAAAATGAACCATCTTTAAATCGGTCATAACCCACCTTAAACCCCACCGGTTTTTCATCAATTTCTGCTGTAAGGATTAAGCTTGAATCATCCAATCGCCTTTCATATTCATCCAAATTATATGGCGAATCAAACTCCGGGATTTGATTCGAAACGGCAATGGCCCCCTGAATATCTCCAGATATAATGTGAAGGTCCAACTTAAGTCTTCCGTTCTTTCTTTCGGGCAGCGGGGAATAGGATATTATTTAGAATCAATCGATAACCGGGGGAATTACGATGAAGAGACAAATCCGTTTGAGGGTCGCCCACAAAATGCTGGTAATCCTCAGGATCATGTCCCCCAAGAAAAGTGTACGTCCCTTGGCCATGATTCCCATGGAGGTATTTTACTTGTGGTGTGGTGGGATCCTCACCCATAATCAATACATGCTTTTTAATTTTATCCCGATGGTATCCTGTGGTTTGGCCCATAAACCCTTTCACTACAGATACATGATTTTGAGTCAGCATGGTAGGCACAGGATCATACTTGGCTGAAAATTCAAACAATGAGAAATAATCTGCTTCTGCACCACGGACGATAGGGTTATCGCTGGGCGGATAATCAATATTAGAATATTCATAGACCATGGGATCGGTGATGATTTCGAAATCATTGAAGGCCAAGGTCCGGTCAAATTCAATTTTATCATTTAATTGTTTATCGATGGCAGTTCCATCAAATACAGAATGGGCTGCATCCGTATTTTGAGTTGCCAATGCAATATCAAATGAGTCGGTGGCTGAACACATGGCAAAGAGAAATCCCCCATTGGCCACATAATCCTTAATCATTTGTGCCAATGCTTTTTTCTGGGTGTGGACGGAATTAAACCCCAATCGATTGGCCATCTCTTCAAATTGTTTCTTCTGATCAATATACCAAGCGGCCGTATGATAATTCCGATAAAATTTTCCATATTGCCCCGTGAAATCCTCATGGTGTAAATGGAGCCAATCATATTGAGACAATTCCCCATTGAATACTTCTTCATCCCACAAGGTTTCGTAGGGAACCTCTGCATAGGTGAGAGCCAGAGTTACCGCATCATCCCAGGGCTGTTTATTTGGAGGCGTGTAAATGGCAATCTTGGGTGCCTTCTCCAGCAATACCACTTCCATATTATTCACCGCGACTTCATTATAAATGGCCAATGTTTGCTCAGCGCCGATAATCTCAAACGACACACCCCTAACGCGACATTCCTGTGCCACTTCAGGATAACTATCCATCAAAAATGCGCCACCTCTATAATTCAAAATCCATTCAACATTAATTTCCTCTCCAAGGATCCAAAAGGCCGTACCGTATGCCTTAAGGTGGTCTTTCTGGGCTTGATCCATGGGAATGAGAATCTTTTGGGATAACCCCAATTGAATGAAGCAAAAGAAAATGATAAATCGTTTCAATTAACTCTCCTGCGGTTGGGATAGTTTGCGAATATGAAGTCGAACCGGCCCCACCAATAGAGACGAGGGACATTCAGATAAAAGGCGATGGTAATAGGATAATGCATGTTGTGTATTGCCCAAAAACCGTTCCTCAATTTCTCCTGCCAATACGAGACCTCGATCTTTTAATGGTGAATTCTCAATGGATATTGCCACTTGGAGGGCTTGATCAATTTGACCAAACTCCAGGAGCAACAATGCCAATCGTAATGTGGCCAATGGTGTAATTAATGCATCGGGATGGTCATTTTGAAGGGATTGAAACATGGCCAATCCTTCTGGAATCTTGTATTGGCGGATCAACCCTTCTGCTGCAAAAAATGTGGCAAATGCTTGTTGATCATCACGTGTGCCATCGGCATAATAATTCACCATGAGATCATGCATTTCAAGGAGGTCATTAAAAAAACGGTGGTCTGGATTCAGTGTAAGGGTTACCGAATCTAAAAATGCCATAGGCGTTTCTAAACTGCCGCTAAACAAATGGGCATTCAAATATCGAATGGTGCGTTCATCCACAGGTCGGTTCCTATCTTGGCGAAAATAATCAATGGCATCATTAAAGGCACCGGCAGATAAATATAAGTCCCCCAATCGCAATCGAATCGATTCGGTCAATTGATGATTGGGCCGATTGGCAATAGCCGACTCATATGAAACACGGGCTCCTTCATGGTCTCGCATCATCCGGGCTTGAATTTCTCCCAATCGATAATGAACTGTTGCCGTGGTATGAGAGGGTGTGAGCAATGCCAATATGGATTGATAATGCTCCAATGTATTGGCCAATGCTTCATTCCCGATACTGGGCGCTTTCACAAATTGATTTTTGAAAAAATCATTTTCAGGGAACCATTTCACAAATGTTAATTCAGTTTGATTGTGGATGATTTGATCCTCGTATGCTTGGCCCAAGCCAAGAAGCGCTTTCCCAACTACATTGGGATCTGACTGGTTCGATTGCTGAAGCAAATAATGATAGGATTGAATCGACAAATCATGCTGACCTTCTTTGCGCAAATTTTCAGCGAACTGCATCCATCGTTGCGTATCCTTTTGATTCGAAATGCCAATGTGTTGATGCTGTTCTAATGCATTTTCGAATTGGCCTGTCTTATAATAAAATCCTGCAAGGATTGTTCTCACATCTGGATTCACATCGGCGGAAGCATTCAACGTTGAATCAATCAATGCATGGGTGGTGGTATCATCACTCATGAGCAGAATTCGATCAGTCGTATATTGTAGAAATTGCTTTTGATGGCGAATGAGGGTCATATACTCCCGAAGCGATCGATTAAAGGTCTGGCGCGATTGATAATAATTGGCCAAATCAATGGCGAAAAAATGGGGTTCTTTAAATCGTTCACGTCCTTCTCGAACCAAAAATTCCATAGACTGAACTTGCCCGAATCGCGCATAGGTATGAAATAATAATCGGTACGTGGTTTGATTGGTCAGACGTGTTTTTCGAAATTCATTCCAAATAGTCATCGCTTTATCTTGCTGCTGATCTCGGAAATAAAATTCACCCAATGCAAGTTCAGACTGCAAATCGCTTGGATTGTGTTTTAACCAATTTTCAACCAACTGAATTGCAGATTTTGGATCGCCGGTTTTCGTATAAATATTCTTTAATTGAAAATAGGCCGGTTGATGGGTGGGTTTCCCTTCCAATATTTTTTGATAGATGAGAATTGCATCGGCCACATTGCCGGCACGTTCCATCATCATGGCTTGATTAAACGCATTTTTCCCTTCAGGGATGACTTGAATCTGTCCCCAAAGATTACCTAACAGACATAAGGTGACCCCAATTCTCATTGAATATTGCTATCCTGAATTTGAGTAGAATCGGGCATGAGTACAGCTTCAGACTCACTCAATTTATTAAAATATCGGCGGATCATATTTTGATAGTCTCGGGAATAACCTGATTTTAGTGCTGTATTCATTGCATTCATGATTAAAGATTGCCGCTGTCCCAAATCGGCAGGCATTCCTGAAGGACCAGTCCATGTTACTTGTTCAGCCGATTCAGACCGCCGTTCTTCTTCAAATCCTTTTGTGGTCATAGATTTTTGACTATCCAGCATCCTAGATAAGATCCGCTGCTGGCGATCGGAAGTTTCTTGAGTGAATTGCCTTTTTTCTAAATCGTTGAGAACTGCATCCATTTCTTCTGCAATGCCGCTCATGTCCCCCAAGCCTTGATTCCCGGCCTGCTGCATTTCATCCATCATTTGCTGAAGGGATTGCCGTACACCCCGCTGTTGAGCAAGCATTTGCCCCATAAGTGATTCTTGCATGGCTGCCGCCATTTGGCCCAATGCCAATTGCATCCCCTGATCGTTTATGCCTTGCTGACGGTTGGCCATTGCTACCATCTGTTTCAAGAATTCTTCATAGCCGCTGGCCGATCCCGACGCCTGCATTTGCTTCACTGTTTGAATGATTGTTTTGGCACCTTCATTTAATGCGAGCATGGCTTGATCTTGATTACTTAACGATCCTCCACCATTTCGTTCTGCCATCTTTCCTTTTGCCGCTTCCATCTGGGCAAATGCCGTTCCCATTTTTCTACCCATTTCCGGGGATACGAGAAAGGTCTCTTTGGATAAATCCATGGTGTTTTGCATGGTTTGGGTCAATTGATCTTGAATCATTTGTTGATTCCCGGCTAAGTCCCCCAACCGAGGCGAATTTCGAGGCATTTCGGCGGTTTCTTTCCGAAGGGATTCCTGCGATTTGGAAAGGGTGAGTACATCTCGAAGAATGGATCTGAATTTTTTCGCCATATCTCTCGTCGTCTCTTTTTGGAAGTCACTAAGAATATCATCCATCGCACTTTCCATGTTTTCCATTTCTTGGAGTCCAGCATAACTCTCATCCATAGCACCATATGGATCTTGATCATCTAGACTTTGAATGGTTTTCTCCATATGAGTTTCAGAAGATTCTGCAGCCTCGGAATCGGATAGAGATTCCAAATTTCTTGCTGTACTTCTGCTAAATGATTTTACATCTTTTGCGGCATCATTCATGGCATCTCTAATATTTTCCAATTCTCGCAAGCTCATTTTTTCTTCCAAAGCCAACCGTTTAAATACGGAAGGGTCGGTTTGGGGCGTCATCTGGCGAATCTGTTGGTCGATATTGTCTTGGTTCGCCACCAGTTGCTCTAAGCGTTTCCGCAGTTCGTCCACTTGTTGCTCTGCCTTTACCCGTTTAAATATATCGAGAAAACGGTCTAGTTCCTGTTCCACTTGACTCAGATTATTAGAAAGATTTTCCAGCGCAGACAACATATCTTTTGGATCCATTTTTTCTAATGCTTCATTCATCCAATCCATATTTTGGAGCATCTCCGGTGGAAAAATTTCTTCAACCAATTTTTGAAGATCCTTGAATTTGTCCATGAGATCTTCTGAAAAAAGGTTATGCTTTTCTCCCGAACGATTCAATGATTCTAATTGTTCAGCCAAGACTTCAAAGTCGGATAATTGTGCCTTCGCATCCTCCATGGTTTCTTTGAGGGCCTGTTGATCTTTCCAATCCGGCTTATCCGTTTTTAATAGATCCAGTTCTGCTTTTTTCAACTGCCGCTGCAATTTTTGAATATCGCCGAGCTCCATTTCCATGGCATCCACGATTTCATCCTCTTTTTCATTGAAGGCTTGAAACAAATCTTTTAAGGAGGGTACGCGTGCGATAAATGTTGAAGAAATGGACTTCTTTGGGCCGGTCACCTGATCATTGTCATAGAGTTCAAAATGGAAATGCACTTCATCTTCCGGCATGAGACCCAATGGTTTTAAATCCCAAACTGTTTGTACATCTTGTTGAGCTTTGTCCATATCTTTCAGATTGATGCTAAACATAGATATAAATGGTTCGGCTTGAATATAGGTAGGCCGCTGGATTTCGTAAGCCAACTGAAGATTGGAAAATCCAAAATCATCTTCAATTGTCATGAGAATCGGAACAGCCTGTTCACTGCCTAACTCAATGATGGGTGGCGGTTGAATAATTGTCATTTCCGGTGAAATATCATGAACCACTTGAATATGGAAGGGGATAGGGTTTCGGTTGGAGACGCCTCTTTTATCGGTCAAATGAATTGAAAAGGATTGATTATTTTCTGCCTTAAAAGTGTATTGTGCTTTTTTCTGTTGAACGGTCATTTTCCTTTTGTCACTATCGAGTACCAATTCTGCTTTAGCTAAATTCTGGTTGGAGCGAAGCTGTACATCGATGGTGGATCCATTAAGCGCCAAAATCTCAGCTTGATTGGCTTTTTGTGTTTGTGGCGAGAGACCCGTATATGATGGCGGCGTTATAGTCACTAAGAAATTTTCAATTGAAGGTCGATCCGTAACCGAAATGGAATAGTACTTGGACGTGACCTCGTCCCATGGCTCCCAGAATTCAGTAGAAGGATAGTATGCTCGATAACGATAATTTTGAAAGACATCCTTGAATTCATAAGAATACTGAGGTTTATCTTTCGAGCGATGTATTGTTTCTGTAATGAGAGAATCATTCCCTGCAGAATATGCAATGGGTCTGAATTCGATATATAGAGAATCAGGTGCTTCCCCTTGTGCCGTAAATGCCACAGTTACCTCATCCCCACCAAGAATATTGACGTGGCGAGTATTGCCCACCAGCTTAAATGGTTTAGGTGCAACAAATTCAGTTTTGGGGTGAGTCCATCGATACATGGATGAAATGGAATGGCGCCAAGTAAAACCAATGGAAATAATCGTAATAGATAATGCAACAAGCGTAATCTTTTTCCAAATTTGAATGCGATCGGCAGGAAACAATATGGATAAATTTATATTCTCCAATTTCTCTGCTGTCTGCTGAATAAAGGCATCCCCAAGGGATTCAGATGTGGCCGATGATTCTGACCGTTCAATTTGCAATGCATTGATGAGGGTATCCTCTTTTGGGAATGCATATCCGCCGGCTTTCTTCGCCAAATTGGACCATCGATATGGTTCATATTTATTTTGGCTGATTTGATATATTACGACCAATATCCACAAGCCAAAAACAAAGAGCATACTGCCCAAAATCAATAAACTTGTGTAGCGGATGAATGGGGAGAGATAGAATACATTTTCCAGCATGAGACCGACCAGAAATAAAATCAAGCTCACGGTATACAAACGCCAACCGGTGATCTTAATATCAGACTTGATGGCAGCGGTCCGAATGTGGACTAAATATTCTGAAATGGATTTCATATTATTGTGTTAAAGCGTACCAAACGATATTGACACCCATTTTGAGTGCCGCTTCACGAATGGTTTCGGGATCATTGTGGACTGAACTATCTTCCCAGCCGTCTCCTAAATCGGATTCATAAGAATAAAAGGCAATCATTCTGTCGCCATCAAATAGCCCAAACCCCTGAGGTGGTTTCCCACCATGCTCGTGAACCTTTGGCAATCCATCGGGGAATGAATAGAATGTATGATAAATATCATGATCAAAGGGGAGTGCCACCCATTCCTTTTCTGGAAAAACCCGCTTCATTTCCCGACGAAAGGATGCATCCATGCCATAATTATCATCAGCATGAAGAAAACCTCCTTTAAGCAAATAGGTGCGAAGGTTGCCCACCTCATCTTCAGAAAATCGGATATTGCCGTGGCCCGTTATGTAAATAAAAGAATGACTATTTAGGTCAGGGTCGGTCAATTTCACACGGGCTTCTTTAGGATCCACCGCAATAGATGTGTGGTCTTGAATATAGGTCAATAGATTGGGCAGACTACTTGGATCTCCATACCAATCGCCGCCGCCACCGTAATGGATGCGGGCAATGGAAAAGGCCTGTGCCGGCAAAATGGATAACCCAACCAAAAGGGTAATCAACAATTTTAGTTTAATGACTTGATTCATTGTCCATGTATTAATGATGCAAAGGAGAAGAGTTCCCTCGTAAAATAACGAACCGGAAATTACCGCAATTCGTCAAAGGATAAATAGTATCTTTCATTGCAGGACGCCTTGCCCTAAGTGGTCAATTTCACCTATTTTGGCTGCCCATGATTCGAAAGTCAATCCCAATCATATTCATATTTGTCTCCTGCCTTTGGGCCGGTGAGGCGTCCGCAGCACAGGATACATCCAAATCGTTGATCTTTAAAGTATTCTCATTGGATCCATCCGATGAAAAAAAATATGAAAAAGGATACATCTTCGACCGCATTTTTCGGCGCCGTGAATTTCATAATCCTGTAAACTTTATTCCCATGGAATTGCGTTATGGATTTGGATACAATGCCGGTGGTGGATTCTTGGGTTTAGGCAGTCTCAATAGCAGTTGGATGTCTTACGATTCAGGTGTAACAGAATTTACCGGGGGAGACATGAGTGCCCGAATTGGTCACCAACTGGATCTGGATATCTTAAAGACCAATCTAGCTTATTATTGGTTTGGTAATAGTTGGCTGGATATGCATACAGGCCTCAATTTAAGGTATGCGTCTTTATTAAGTCCGCCCAAAGTACCGGATGAATGGAATACTGCCAATCCAAGCTGGAAATCCGGCGTCAAATTTTCAGGCCAAATGTTAGAATTAGGATGGAGCCAATCACTCATGCTTCAGTGGTTCGAAAGCTGGTTCACCACTTATCGGTACACCTATGGCGTGGCCTATTCCAAGTTTTATAAAGGTGAAAGTACGCCCACAGGATATGGCCCTTCTCAGTCCTTTACAATGGGTGCACGATATATTATTGATACAGGGTTGACCAATCGATTTGCAGTGGGTGTGGATATCAAATATACACATACGGATATTAAACACATTAAAGATAGCGATGATGTAACACCCATTAGCCGATTTAAAATCCAAACGGCAGGAATCTATGCCACAGCTTCTGTTTTCTTCGGGGGACGTAAAACCAAAGGGGATGATGGGAAATTAAAGTATTACTATAAAGATTATATATCCGCATCTCAGCTATTAGGTGAATTCATTGATGAACATCCGAAGCATGCAAATATCCATAGGGCAAAAAAGTTATTGGTCGAGAGTGAAAGAAAAATTCCATACCAACTTATGCGGCAAGGCATGAGTTTTGACGAAAGAGGCATGACAGACCGCGCAGTGGAGAAATATATCCGTGCCCGAGCCATCTCCGATACACTTCTGGCTGGTGTTATTGATGAGCGACTCCGTGAAATCGCATTTCGAGAAGTGGAAATAGCGGAATCTTGGCTCAATCAAGGATATGGTGATACCGCCATTGCTCATGTCTCCACAGTGGCAGGATGGTACCCTGGAATCAGTCCGCATGTGCATCGGTTTAAAGTGACCCATCTCATGAATCAAGGTGAAGGATTATATCATTTGGGACTTCATGACCGTGCTTTAGAAAAATTCAATACCGCATTAGAAATGGATCCGGGACTGACATTTGAAGTGGCCACATTTAAACATCGTATTGCAGCAGATTTACTCACCACAGCTGATTCATTAAAAGACTTAAACTCCCTCAAATTTGTCGTCTATGCTTTGGAGAGGACTAAAGATTTAACTGGTGGCCTTAATAAAACAAATGCAAGAATTTTAGATGAATTGAAAAGAAAACTGGCTGCAAAGGAAGCCTATGATATACGTCAAAAGATTGATGAAATATTAACGGAGGAGCAGCGAGAAGAAGCGGAAATTAAATCCATCGATGTGGGTATGACCATTTCAGAAGTTGAAGATATAATGGGGCGCCCTTCTGAGATTGTCGCTAACGGAAAAGATGATAAAAACCAGCTTTGGATATATCGATACGGACCTCGAAATGAGGTCTATTTAACCTTTACGAATTATCGTTTATTTAGGATTGAAGAAAAGTAGTGCTGTCAAAGGAGGTGTGCATTTCGTCGGACGAATGCAACTTCAGTCAATATCACTTTTAATACGCCCGTAGCCGGTACGGCAAATAGCATACCCAGCGGTCCCAAAATGGTACCGCCAATCAATAATGCAATCATGACAATCATGGGATGAAGGCCTACACTTTTGCCCACCAATGCCGGTGTAATGAGATTCCCTTCAATTTGCTGAACGATCAAAAACATTAAGACAATATCCAGTATAAAAAAGGGTGATGGAATGACACCAAACAGCATATGTGCCATGGCCGCTTCACTGCCTATATTATTCATAAATGCAATGAGGATGGCCGGAATCATCCCCACAAATGGTCCAATCAGCGGAATGAGATTGGCGAGTCCTGCAATGATACCAATAAAAAATGTAAGTGTAAGATTTGCACCGAATAGATTCAAAAGGAGGAGCCCCGCTACAGACATACCTGCCACACTGGCTGCAGACAAGAATTGCCCCCGCAAGTAGCTAGACACTGATTTTTCAATATTAAAAATTAATTTTAATCCCACTTCAAAATATTTATTGGGGATGGCATTCACCAATGATTTCCGAAATCCGTGATATTCAGCCAAGAGGATGATGGTAAAAATAAATACCATGGCAGCGATGAACATAAAATTACCAATGGCACCTGCCATGGAAGCCAACGAGCCCACTACCGTATTGATGAGTTCACTCAGTTTCCCGGCCATATCACTATTGCTGGGTTGCATATTTTGAATAAAACCGGGTAAAGCGGAAGTAAACCTTTCTCCCAATGTAGCAAATTCCTTGGTGAGCGTTTCTTTATCGATTCGATTAGAAAATTCCATGGCCTGCTGGGACATCTGAGAAATGAAGCTGCCGATAAATGTACCGATCCCGCCCAATAAAATAACGACCACAGCCAATACGGAAAGACCACGGTTGCCGATTTTTCGCTCCAATGCATCTACGCTGGATAAGAGTACGGTAGTAAATAAAAAGGCAAAGACCAGCATCAATACCACATCTGAAATAAAGGGCCAGACGATCGATAGAAACCACACACCAATCATGGTGATGATGATGCGATAAATGAGCTGAAAATAATTGGGTTGGGGATTATTCATTTAATCAGCGTCGCTTGATTGTGCTTTAATCAGCAATGAATTGGTGCCTCTCAACCGATCACCTAAAACACCGCCAAGGTTAAACAATATTTTTTGACCTAAAACCGGATTGCGTTCTTGAAGTGTCATCAAATCCTGAGTGAAAAATCCAAGGAGGTCAGCATCTGAAGTGGCAATCGCATTGGCGGAACGGGGTTCATCATCAAACAGAGCCAATTCCCCGAAGAAATCGCCTTCTCCAAGTTCGGCCAATACATTTTCATTATTGGCTCGTGTGCCAATGGTAATTTTTACTGAACCGTGCATGATGATGTACATGCCTTCACCTGGGGCACGGTTTTTAAAAATATAGTCACCATTGCTATAAGAGCGATGATGGATGAGTTTTTCTAATTCAGAAAATTCTTTGTCAGAAAAATCTTTGAATACGGGGACTTGCTTCAAAGTGAGAACCGTATCGCTTTCGGACCGGTTCCATCCTTTAAAAATATTTTCCCATTTGGCGCTTTTCAAATTTGACTCCTTAATTTAGAAGTGGGATAATAGATATAGGAAGGCAAATGGTTCAAGTAAAGACAATTTGACAATGAAATTGACCGGTCTTTAAATGAAGGGGTACTTTCAAGGATAATGTTTCGCCGATTTATCATCATTTTGCTGACCATTTTTTCAGGATTGGTTTGGGGCCAGCGGTCCCAAAAAGATTTTGAAAAGGAATTAAAAGCACAAAACAGTGCTGTCCAATCCTTGCGGAATGAAATAGAAGCCACCAAAAAACGGATTCAATCTGAAGGCAGAAAAGAAAAAACGTCTGCCCGCCGTGTGAATAATCTTTCTGAAGAAATATCCCTGCTTCAACGATTACTCAAAGAGATTGATAAAGAAGAAGATTTGTTGGTGGCCGATATCTCTAGAACAGAAAACCAAATCCGAAAAAGCGAAATAGAACTGGACACACTTCGAGTGAAATATGGCCGCCGTTTAACAAAAATGTATAAAAAAGGACAACTATCTAATTTAGAAAAAATATTGAGTTCCACGTCTTGGCGTCAAGCAGTTTACCGTACAAAATATTTAAAAATTATTTCGGATATCGATCAAAAGACACACGATACAATCCGATCGCTCTTGGTAGAAATTGGTAAACAAAAACTCAGTTTAGAAACGGCACTCCGCAAAAAACGAAAATTAAAAAGAGATCGAGAACAAACCTTATCATCCCTGAGGAATAAAAAGAGAAAAGAACAACGAGAATTAACCAAAATCCGCCAAAGCCAAAAAGAATTGAAGATATATCTAACGGAAAAACAGGCCGGTGTAAAACAGTTAGAATCCATTATTAAAAAAATTGAAGATGATATTGCCCGGGCAGAACGGGAAGCGCGGATTCGGCAGCAACAGCAAGCGCTTCAATCGAAATCCTTTCCCAAACTGAAAGGACAATTGAATTGGCCAGCTGAGGGCAGGGTTATTACAAAATTTGGCCGTCAATGGAATCCAAAACTCAAAACCACGACTGAAAATCCAGGGATTGATATTAAAGGCAAGCCGGGATCCGAAGTGCGGGCCGTATTAGGAGGTGTGGTCACCACCATTACATTTATCCGCGGATTTGGCACCACAATTATTATTGATCATGGCAGTGGATTCTACACGGTGTATAGCCATGTGACGAATGTGCAAACCAATCAGGATAGTCAAGTACGGGGCGGTGATGTGATCGCTTACATGGGAGATTCAGGATCCATTAATGGTTCTCAACTTCATTTCGAAATTTATGGACAGGGTGTCAAACTCAATCCGGAAAAATGGCTGAGAAAACGATGATATTTAATGAAGTTCAACCGTCAATATGGGATCGTTTCAAACGCGCCAAAACCAACAATCGGATTGGCACAGCATATCTATTCACTGGCCCTCGCGGATGCGGCAAAGAATGGGGTGCCATTGAATTTGCGAAATACCTCAATTGTGAAAATGTGGATGAATCGTCATGCAATCAATGTCCTTCCTGCGCCAAGTTTGCTGGACTTCAGCATCCAAATCTTAAATTAATCGTCCCCCTTCCCGGAAGCGAAAAATCCACTCAATCTTCAGATCCACTGGATGCACTCAAAAAAGAGGATTTGGCCTATCTCACTGATGCCATTATGCAAAAAGGAAAAGATCCTTTTCTGAAAATCAACGTACCCAATGCTCGGCGGATTACCATTAATACCATTCGCGATCTAAGAAAAACCATTTATTTAAAGTCTCAATCGGGTGGACGGAAAATGGTCCTGATCTTTGACGCCCATTTATTATCAGAAGGGATGGGAGAGTCCGCCAATGCCCTATTAAAAATTTTGGAAGAGCCGCCGGACAACACGACCCTCCTTTTGGTTTCGGATAAAAAATCTGCACTTTTGCCTACCATTATCAGCCGTTGTCAGCCCATGAATTTTCCTGCATTGAATTTGGATCAAACTCGCCAGATACTGGAGCAAAACGGCGTGGAGAATGAGTTGGCGATGCAACTGGCCATGGTGGCAAGAGGAGACGTGTATTTGGCAAAAGAATTATCGGAACAATCAACCGGAGATATATTGGCAGAAGCAGAGGCATTAACAAAATTGATAACAACAGTCGATGGAAAGGGCTGGCGTGATTTCATCAATAATAATGCCATGCTGGCGACACGGAAACCGGATGAATTCAAATTCAGACTGTATCTCCTTCAACTTTGGTTTCACCATGCATATGAAATGAGATCCGGTACCGCATTGAATAGTCTTGTTAATGGCATGGCGCCATCCTTAGAAAAATTCAATGAAACTTACCCCAATGCGAATCTTGCAGAAATCAATAAAATCTTAGAAAATACCGTTGAATCATTGGTGAGCAACCACTATACACCCTTAACTTTGACCAATCTACTAATCTCAGTCCAAGAACTATTAAAAGGAAAGATCTCTAAAACTGCTGTATGAATACTTTTTATTTGACCACCCCAATTTATTATGTGAATGACAAACCCCATATCGGTCATGCATATACCACCATATTGGCGGATGTGCTGACCCGTTTTCATCGGAATGCCGGCGAAGATGTATTTTTTCTCACAGGATTGGATGAGCATGGACAGAAGGTGCAACAAGCTGCGGAAGAGCGAAAGGTATCACCCAAGGATCATTGTGACGAAATGGCGCCACGGTTTCTGGAACTTTGGGATAAACTTCATATACAAAATGATGATTTTATTCGGACCACAGAGCCCCGTCATGTAAAGGTAGTTCAGGATATTCTTCAGCAAGTCTATGACAATGGAGATATTTATGAAGATGAATATGAGGGACTTTATTCTGTTTCAGAGGAGCGATTTATTACGGAAAAGGAAGCGGAGTCGGGAGAATTTCGGGACATTAAAAAACTGAAGGAGAAGAATTATTTCTTCAAAATGTCTAAATATCAACAGGCTCTGATTGATCATATTAATGAGAACCCAAAATTCATCCAGCCGGACCATCGGAAGAATGAGGTCCTTGGATTTTTAAAACAGCCCTTGGGAGACCTATGCATTTCTCGTCCAAAAACACGCTTGAATTGGGGAATTGAACTCCCCTTTGATTCGGACTATGTGACATACGTTTGGTTCGATGCCCTCATCAATTATATCACCGCACCTGGTTTCAATGTGGATGATGCCAATTTCAAAAAGTACTGGCCGGCAAACTACCATCTCATCGGGAAGGATATTTTAACTACCCATTCGGTCTATTGGCCCACCATGCTCATGTCTGCAAATCTTCCTTTACCCCAAGGCATTTTCGCCCACGGATGGTGGCTTAGCGGTGAGTCGAAGATGAGTAAATCACTGGGGAATGTGGTGGATCCACTTGGACTTATTGAGGAATATGGTGTGGATCCGGTTCGCTATTATCTCATGCGGGAAATGGTTTTGGGGCAGGATGCGAGCTTCACCATGGAATCCTTCATCAAGCGATACAATAGCGATCTTGCCAATGATTTTGGGAACCTGCTGAGCCGCGTCTCCAATTTATTACAGAAATTTTATGATGGAAAAATACCTGACGGTGAGGATGATTCGAATGAAGGGATTACCGTAAAAGAAAATGGTGTTAAGGTGGTCACAGATGTGTGGAATCAAATTGAGGCCATGCGAGTAAATGATGCCATTGAAACCACCCTTCAGTATGTTAGAAGTGTCAATAAATACATGGAAACCATGGCACCATGGAAATTGGCAAAATCTGATCCGGAAGAGGGCGGCAAAGTGTTGTTCACTGCAGCAGAAGCATTAAGGTTGAGCGCTATTTTGTTAACTCCTGTTATGCCGCACCGTACCCAAACGGTATTGGAAACATTGGCTGCAGAAGGATCAGGCTTGAATTGGGGCGGACTCATAGCCGGCGCAGCATTAAAACCCCATGGTGCCCTTTTCCCCAGAATTGATGTAAAGAAGTTGGAAAAGGAATCCAAATCTGAACAGAAAAAAGCAGAACCGGATAATGTAATTACGTTTGATGAATTCCAAAATGTAGAACTCAAAACGGCTAAAGTGCTTGAAGCAGAAAAAGTAGATGGCGCCGATAAATTATTAAAACTTCAAATCGAAGTAGGGGATGAAAAACGGCAGATTATATCCGGGATTGCTCAACATTATGCGTCAGAAGATTTGGTAGGGAAAATGATCGTGGTTGTGGCGAATCTCAAACCGGCGACAATTTTCGGTATTGAATCCCACGGCATGTTGTTGGCAGCAAAAAAAGGAAAAGATCTGACCTTGATTACCATTGATGGAGACAAAGTTGCCAGCGGGATGCGAATCTATTAACTAAGTTCTCCAACAATTCGCCGGCCATGGTATTCAGTAGCGCCGATGGATTTATGTACTTCATTTATATTCTGATCTGTAATACGTCCTGCTGGAATGATGGTCAATTTTCCACCTGCAGATTGAACCATTCTTTTCAATATGGTTTGACCTTCCAAAGCAGTTGACATGCCCCCGGAAGTCAAAATGCTGGTGACTTCAGAAATTGTTTTCATTTGTTTTAGTGCAAATAAAATATCCGGCGAATCATCAATGGCTTTGTGGAAAGTGACCTTCATGGGATACGCCCGTTTCGCGAGTCGGGTTGTTGCTCCAATATCAATTTGATTTTGCTGATCTAAAACCCCGAAAACCACTTCAGTCACACCCATGGTTTTGCACCGATCGATTCCTTCTTCCATTAATTGAAGTTCTTCTTGGGTATAAACAAAATATCCCCCTCGTGGCCGAATCATAATCTTTACAGGAATGGTGAGAGTTGAAAGTGTTTCTCGAATCAAATCGAAGTCGGGGGTAAGTCCATCTAAATCCAAACGGGAGCAGAGTTCTATCCGATCTGCACCCAACTCTTCTGCAGCAATGGCTTCTGCCAATGATTCAACACAGGCTTCTTTAATCAAAATTAAATCGTCTGCCCAAATTGGATGAGATATCCATTATTATCAAAAATAGCAAACTCACGCATGCCGTAATCAAAGTCCTCAATTGGGTAGCAGACTTTGGCTTTGTCTTTCACCGATTCCCAAATCGAAGCCACATTATCGCAATGGATATAAATGGATCCGGTGAAGTTCGGTTTTTCAAATGGAATGTGGACGTTAGGCAAACAGAACATGATTTCTACCTCATCGTTTTTCACAGAGGCCCATCCTAATTTTGGATCATTATGGGTGCATGTAAACCCTAGGACATCGCAATAAAAATCAACTGTCTCATCGACTGCTTCCGTATAAAACATGGGAGATAAATTTTTCAATGCCATTTAATTTTTCTTTCTAAGAATTTTCCCCGATCCCTCACCGAACTTTCCATTGATTATGATTGTTTCAAAACCCTTCGCATATTGGTGGGGATCATCAAAGGTTGCCCTTGCTTTAACATATAAGGGATCAAAAATGATGATATCTGCTTTATACCCTTTTCTGAGTATTCCCCGATCTTGGAGACTCATCATTTCTGCTGGTAAAGAGGTCATCTTCCGGATTGCTTCTTCTAGAGATAATAGAGAATCTTCAACTACGAATTGTTCGATAACCTTGGCAAAGGAACCATATCCCCGGGGATGGTGCATGGTAGGTGATCCATCAGAGGATATCATTACATGGGGGTCTGTAAGGAATCGGTATTGAAGGTCAGAATCCATGGTAAAATAGGCAGCACTGGCACCAGATGGTCCAATATGATCCACCAACAATTCTTCAAAGGGGATATTCATCTCTTCTGACACTTGTTTCAATGTTTTTCCTTTATAGGGATGTGTCCCGAATAGGGTGGCCTCAGGACCATTTCTCCTCATAACCTTCTCCCTCACATAATGGAGGAGTTCATTCCGCTTGGTTTCTCGAACGGTCTCATAATGATTGGGGGCAAGGGCATATTCAGGAAACAAAATACCGATAGTGGTGTAACTGGCCAGGTAGGGATACACATCAGCAGATACATTAAAAGATGATTGTCCTCGTTTCTGATCCAATAATTGAAGAATTTCTTGAGCCCGTTCAGCACCATTGCCATATACCACTTTCATGTGGGAGACATGGATATTTGCATAATCCCCTTGGCTGAATAACTCCGCCAAATCTGATTCCATTGTGGCATCATTTTCCGTCCGCATATGACTCATGATCAATCCATCATAATTGCCAACAACTTTGGCTAATTCATCCAATTCATTTTGATTTGCGTATCGGCCCGGCGTGTATTCTAATCCTGTAGTCATTCCGAATGCACCTTCTTGCATGGCTTTGTCAAGGAGATGCGTCATGGATTCAATCTCTTCATTTGAAGGATTGGTGTTAAACCCGATCCCCGATTCTTTTCGAATGGATCCGTGCCCAATAAATGGGACAATATTCAGACCGAGTGATAGCGAATCTACTGCATGCAGCCACCCTGCATGATCAGAGGGACTCAGGCTGGACCCATCTTGTCCAAGGGCAATGGTCGTAACACCCATTGAAGTGAAATTTTGAAATGCAGGTGTATTAAAAGGATTCCCATGGGCATGTGGATCAATAAACCCGGGAGAAACAATCTTTCCTTTGGCATCGATTGTATCCTTCGCAAAAAATGGTTGATTTAATTTCCCGACAAAATGGATATTATCATCTTTGATATATATATCTGCCTGAACTGCCGGACCACCTAGTCCATCAAGAATTGTACCATTTTTGATCCATATATCAAATGATTTAGGCACATTCTTATTCGTGGAGATGCACCCGATCAATAAAAGGGTACAAAAAAGAAAAAATTTCTTCATATCTATTTCAATCGCGCTTCCGCAGCAATATAACCAAAGGCGGACCACTGATT
>JAERSH010000011.1 GCA_016845785.1 Fidelibacterota bacterium | reverse complement strand
ATATTAATAATTATTGTTGCCATTAAACCATGGGGCATTAATACCGCACCAAGATAATTTTCATATATATGAAGGACTTTTTCATTAAATATTACATTATAATATGCAAAAATAATTAATCCAAAAATGATCACTAAGCCTAATGAATGAATATATTTTTTTGTACTAATTTGTATTAAATATTCCAGTCCCAATTTTATTGAATAAAAAATTACATTCAAAAAAATTAAATAAAGTAGAACCATTATGATTAGGCCTACCAATTCTAATAAAGTCAAATGTACGCTAATTCCTATTAACATAATGGCGCATCCCAGAGATACGGGAATAACCCATAAGTCAAAAATTGAGAAAAACACTTCTAAGAAATAAATCTTTGTTTTTTTTATTGGTAAAAAATTTAAGCGGTTCCAATATTTTGTGGTGTTTTCGCGTCTAAAGAAGATAAATAACGTCAAACCAAATACTTCAATACTAGAAAAAAAGCGTAATAAAAATATGCTTAAGTCTTTAACCGGGATTTGAAACAAAAATTGTTGGAATTCTGGCAGCGATCGGCTAGAATAAATGAGAGAACTGAAAACAAGGAAGAAAAATAATGCTGTTCCCAATATTGGGAGATTCACCTTCTTGAATATTGACCTTTTTAAAATCGTATATCGTAGTATCATGAGATCATTCATAATATTTATCCGGTTTAATCTTCTCTATTCAGTCATTATTCATGTAATGCGGGAACACTCTCATTTAATTTTTTACCGGGCAAAGTGAATTATCTATGCCCGGTAAAAAATTCACTTCCTTAATCCGGCATCCTATTGCATATGTATGCAGATGCAATGCCCCACATAAGGCCGCCAGCTAAGCCAACAATAGGTCCACCTAATTGGAAAGACGCTCCAATTACAGGTATTAACCAATCTGAATCACACATGTAATCACCCCCCACCACATCATAATCCATGATGATAGACTGGGTTTGAGTTATTGGTTCTTGTTCCACTGCATTTACAGCCGGTGCAACGGACGTAAATGCCATTGTTGTAATCAACATTGTTGAAATGAGGTTCTTCATCTCATTCCTCCTTTAGTTGCGGTAGGAAATCACCCCTTTGATTTGGTAATTTCCCACCAGTTATGGTGGAGTGCAGCGCTATGCTACGCTCCCTGTTAATGAGGGCGTCCTGATTCATTCAGGGCGCCCGCTCTATTTGGAGGGTTTCGCCCTGCCAAATTCTTTTATTGCTATTCAACATTTCTAAAGGCCGAAAGCGATCCCAAATTGAATTTGGTTTGTAATAAAATGACCATTTTGATTGATTTTTGGATCAACCCAATAAAGAACATTTGAATTGAGTGATACATTTATTTTAAAATTTGTGTGTGACTGTAGTATAATTCTGGGCTCCAACAATAAACCGTAAGCATAGTTATTTTCCACAGAAACTGCTGGTAAGATTGACAGAAGTGAAGAGAAAAGAATACTTTTATTAAATTCCCTAATATAGTTTTTACCAATACCCACAAATTGAATTATCGATCTATCCTGGCTTCCGGGCTCTTTTTCCACACTGAATCCACCATAGTTAATAAGCCAAGTATCTAGAGTATTAAATGGCCTCGGACGGATGGGGATTGGAATTGAAGTTCTTATATAAAGAAGATTTTTAACTTCATTATTAAGTTGGATTCTGGACTGTCTATAAGTAAGAAATGGCGTTGCCAATTGATCTTTGTACCCTAGGTTAAATGTAAAAAAATCTTCCTTAAGTCTATTCAACCCAAATTGTGTCGTATTCATTTCACTCACCATCCCCCCTTGAAAATTAAACCCTAAGTTTGCTCTACTTAGGTTTGATTCTAACTCATTCACTTTTAGTTGACAAAAAAGTAATGATGGAATTAATGATATTAAATATTTATGCATTATTGACTCCTTTTAGTGAATTTAATAGGGGACCAGAGTCTTGACTGATCCCCTATCTTCTACTTTATTTTTCCTCAGGAAGTTGTAGGTGGATTACAAAAAAGATGCATCCCTAACATTCCTAAAGCCGCTAATCCAACTGATGCCCAGTTTGGGCCGCCTACAAAGGCTGAACCGACTCCACCAACAAAACCTATTGCTCTGAGGCAACACATGCAAGATCATGTTGCCATCCGGAGCCATCTACATCATAATTCATGACAATAGATTGTGTTTGAGTTATTGGTTCTTGTTCTATTGCATTTAGAGCCGGTGCAACGGACGTAAATGCCATTGTTGTAATCAACATTGTTGAAATGAGGTTCTTCATCTCATTCCTCCTTTAGTTGCGGTAGGAAATCACCCCTTTGAGTTGGTAATTTCCCACCAGTTATGGTGGAGTGCAGCACTATGCTACGCTCCCTGTTAATGAGGGCGTCCTGATTCATTCGGGGCGCCCGCTCTATTTGGAGGGTTTCTCCCTGCCAAATTCTTTTGAATTTTTCTGTTTTCATTTTTAATCGGCCTCTTGATGGATCAATCATTATCACAGAATTATTATTTGATTCTTCCACCATGACAAAATGATTACCGTTTATGAAGGCAATCACCGGTTTTTGAGCGGTTTTGAAATCTTCCCAATTATATTTCCAACCTTCCGCATTTAAGCCATTTCTTATAGCGATATCTTTAAGTGCTTTGAGTGAAGTGCCAATTGAATCTGTACCGGCTTCTTTCGCTATGTGGGATAAATTAAAGGGAATATCATAATGCTGAAAAACATTGGCCAAAGCCGCCGGGCCGCAGTCACTATGGGTTTGCTGATAAATAATATTTGAAGGCGCGGATGGCATTTTATGCCAGCCAATTATATGGTATTGAAATAAATTTGGATTGGTCCCGGCGAAAAAAGAAAAAAGCACAATTAATACAGCAAAACATATTGCTGATAATCGGTATAGCCTTTGATGCTTCACCACTGAATGTCTATTATTTTTGTCCATTCAATCTCCTATTGGTACGATAACATATCACTTTTCAACCATAAAACATATAGAGTGAATTACTCATTTTGGGGTAAGTATAATAGACCATAAAAATTTTGATGATTCTATTAAAAGGATAATTCAAAGTGATACACCTCGATTCTAAAACGAAAATTATATATGAGTAAATCAGACCATATAAAAATGAGTACTTTACTCTATATACTTTTTAGAATGTTTATATTTAAAATTTGGCAATTACAGGAAAGGAATTAATCGAGTGAAGAATAAATACAATTTTAATAGGACGATTATATGTTTTTTAATATTGGTGTTTATTTCAAGTTGCAACCAAAACAATAATGTAACCGAACTTACGGGTCAAGAGTGGCTTCTCCAGTCATTCGAACCCAAAGGTGAAGGGAAAATCCAAGTAAACAAAGATGAAGTGTATATGATTGAATTTATTGAAGACTTATCTTTAAAAGGCCAAGCCGATTGTAACAGTTACGGCGGTAAGTATACTATTCATGAAAATCGTCAGATTACTATTGGAAATATTGGCCGAACTAAAGTTGGTTGCGGTAATTCCCAAGATAAGATTTTTTACGAAGCTCTTAAATCCGTTACCTCTTACTATATCAAGAATAATAGTCTACTTTTATTCTATGAAGGTGGAAAATCAAAACTAATTTTTAAAAATTAATAAACTAAAGTAAATAAGGAGTTAATCATGAAATTTAAGTTAACTTTGCTATCTATGGGATTCTTTGTCCTTGGATTACTTAATGGGCAAATCAATGAGAGTGGAGAGCCCAAAAGTTTTTCTATCTCTTTGGAAAAAGAAGTGCCTGTTTTAACCATGCAACCAGTCGATGTTGATTCGCTAATCAAGGAAGATAAAAGGGCATCATCTGATACACCTTATAGATTTGGGTATGGCTTTGATGTTTCATACAATTTAAACAATTCAGGAGTTTGGGAAACACTCCCCGATGGAGGCCGTGTATGGCGTTTAAAAATTGTTGCGCCTGGGGCTTTTTCAATTAACCTGATATATGACAATTTCTGGCTACCTCCAGGGGCCACTCTTTTTTTATATAATCCCACTAAAAGAATGGTATTAGGTGCATTTACCGAAAGAAATAATAAAGAATATGGAAAGTTTTCTACTTCTTTAGTCAAAGGCCCTATTACAATACTGGAATACTATGAACCGGGAAATGTTAAAAACGACGGTATAATTCAGATATCGAGGATAATTCAAGGTTACCGGGACATGTTTAGAATAGTTCAGAATGAAGTTAGGAGATCTAAAATTATAGGTCATGGTAATTCGGGAAGTTGCAATAATAATGCAAGATGTGACGAGACTTGGACCAATGAAATACAAGCGGTTAGTCGGCTTTTAATTGGAAACGGTACCGCATTATGTTCAGGAGCACTTGTAAATAATGTTAATAATAATTACACTCCTTATCTTTTAACCGCAAACCATTGTCTTGATGGGACGGAGAATACATGGATAGTGTGGTTTAATTATGAAAGTTCGGGCTGTTCAAATCCAACAACGGAACCGACCCCAAGTTCGATTTCGGGAGCGACACTAAAGGCGAATAATAATGATTCAGATTTTGCACTTTTAGAACTAAGTCAAAAACCACCCGCATCCTATGATGTTTATCTTGCCGGTTGGTCAAATATTAATGCAACAGCCACTTCATCTGTTGCTATACACCATCCAGTTGGCGATATAAAAAAAATTTCTTATGATAATGATCAATATGTTTCAAGTGACTATGAACCAGCACCCTATTTAAACAATTCTCATTGGAAAGTAATATGGAATAGTGGGACAACAGAGGGAGGTTCTTCAGGCTCTCCATTATTTAATCCCAATAAAAGAATTGTAGGACAGCTACATGGCGGTTTGGCTAGTTGTTCTCTGCCAAATCAACCTGATTTTTATGGTAAGTTTTCTATGTCCTGGAACTATGGGGGAAGTTCATCCTCCCAGTTAAAAAATTGGCTCGATCCAAATAACACTGGGGCGACAACACTTAATGGGTTAAGCATATCACCGATAGGTGTCTTTGCCACCGGACCCTCATCGCTTGGATTTTTAGTTACGGGAACATTTAGTGCAAACCAGACTGGAGGATATCCGAATGATTCAGCAACTTACAAATGGTACAAGAAAGAAGATGGTGTGAGTACCTGGTCATTTCGGGGAACTGGTAGCTCCCATGATGATAAAATGATTAATACAAATTTCACATTAAAGGTTGTTATGACAAAGGGCGGGGAAACAACTGAAGCAACAAAATATGTTACCTATGGCAGCGGCGGAGGATTTGACCCTAAAATATTAATGTTGCCTGAGTCCTATGCATTGTCCCAAAACTACCCCAACCCCTTCAATCCAATTACGACAATAAAATATGAGTTGCCGGAAGCCAGTTCAGTTACCCTGGTTATTTATGATTTAAGGGGAATTGAAGTTACCCGTTGGACCAATGGTAATGAGTCTGCGGGATATAAACGTAAAACCTGGGATGCCACCGATAAGCATGGCAACAAAGTACCGGCAGGAATGTATTTGCTGAAAATGACTGCTGAATCAAAAGAAAGTCGCCAAGTTTTCACTGAAACGCTTAAGATGGTACTTTTGAAATAGGTCATGACAAATTAAATCCTTTTGGCTCTTTTTAAAGAAAGGATATTGCATAATCTTGAGAGCAAAAAATGAATAAAATGAATAAGTACATTTACTTATGCAAATATAGGGTGTTTACTCTATTGTATAATTCTTGGTTCGGTATGTAATATTCATACGCCATGTTTATTCACAAGCGATTAATCATCTCCACAATCTTTTTTTCAACTCTATTTATTTTTGATTCATGCAATGAAAACCCGTTCAAATCACATAAGGAAGGAGGTCTAGGTGGTGGTCGGGAACCGTTTATTCTTTCAAAATACTTTGGCAATCCGGACTGGCATCCTGGGGGAACCTGGATTGCTGCCAATCATGGAGATAGTCTGGATACGGATGGAGATGGAAAAAACGATGAATATTTCGGTGGTATCTGGTTAGTGCACTCGGAAATAGGTACAACTCAGCCCTTAATACGGGGATTTGGTAGCCCTGCCTGGAGTCCCGACGGTACTCAATTGTCGATGGAGGCTGGTGGGAATATATTCACCATTAAAGTAACCAGCCTGGAACCGGCGGAAGTGGACACCAACACATTGTTCCAACTCACTTTTGAGGGAAGGAATTTCTTCCCGTGCTGGAGTCCTGATGGACAGTGGATTGTTTATGATTCAAATATTGATGACACAAAGTATGATATATGGATTATGGGGTCAAATGGAAAGAATAAGAAGAATATAAGCGGGGAAAGTGACAGTTTAGATCAGGGTGGCTGGCGTATACCAAACTGGTCACTTGATGGAAAAAATATTGTTCATGAAAGGTATATAAGCGGTGGTGATAATGGGCCTGAAATCTCCGTTATGGACACAATGGGGCAGAACCCAGTGTATTTAACTTTGAATAATGAGAGATCTGACCATTACCCGCGGTACTCCCCTGAAGGCACCAGAATCGCATGGTACGCCAAGCCACATGTGGGGCCACCAGCCATTTGGTTGATGAACAGCGATGGTTCAAATTTACGGAAAGTGTCTCCAGACTATGCTTGGCGATTTGACTGGAGTCCCGATGGAAGGAAGTTTGTCTTTCTCTACCAAAATTATGAGAATCAAGACCACCCGGGTAACGGAGAACTTTGGTTGATCAATATTGATGGTAGTGGATTGCGACAGCTAACCTATTTTAATGACAATTCATCGTAACCAATATAGAAAGGAGTGTATAGTTATATAAGAAATGAATAATTATAGCCATCACGGAAGACATACCATCAGCGATAATTTAAGATCCAACAAGATCAGTTATGTGCGGTGATAAAGTCTTTATGTAAAACGAGGGTCAATTTTAGTTTAACAAAACAATTAAAGTGGTACAATATTAAAAAAAGGAGATTTTGAGATGAGAAAAAATTCTAAAATATTAATTTGGGGTATGATGATTCTCTGCAACCTGTATACATTTGCACATGGTCAGAGGATAACCCCCTCGATTGACCCGGAACGAGAAGTCATTGTTATGTTTAAAAACAATGCTGTGATTCCACCAGCAAACAGGACTGAAGGAAGACCGGACGAGTTTCAAATACAGGAGCAAGCGCTGCGACAGATACTCTTGAATGCTAAGGTGGAGGCGGTTTCACGACTCATTCCTGACTTCCTTCCTGAAGACAAATTCGGAGTAAGTCGTAAAGGTGAGGAGGTTCAACTAACAGATTGGACAAATGTTTATGTGATTCGTTTTCCTCAACCACAGGCACGAGCGGGATTGCTCAAGGTCTTAAAGAACCGTCCAGAGGTAATTTTTGCCGAACCGAATGGACGTGGGGAACCCGATTTAGTGCCCAATGACCAATATTTCAACCGGCAATGGGCTTTGAAGAACGACGGAACCACGTTTCAGGGTAGCGGGAATTCCGGTGCCGATATTAATGCCACTACGGCATGGGATATCACTACCGGTTCAAGCAGTATAAAGATTGGTATTGTTGATGGGGGCATGCAGACTAACCATCCGGACTTTACCGGAAGAGTTACAGGTGATGTAGGAGATAGTGACCCTCACGGAACCGCTGTAGCTGGAGTTGCCGCCGCCAAGGGAAATAACGCCATCGGAGTAGCTGGTGTGGCATGGAATGTTGGAATTATCAATGAGGATTACAGCTCAGCAAATGACGCTGATTTTGCCAACGCAGTGCGAAGCGCAGCCAATCGTGGGGCTGATGTAATTAACAATAGCTGGAAACTCATGCCCGTCGGTCGATATTCTATCGCGGTTAGATTAGCTTTCGCAGATGTGTATAAACAAAACAGAACTGCAGTCGCCTCTATGGGAAATCAGTACGGTGAAATCATTCAATATCCGGCGGCTTTTGGGCAGGGAATTATTACTGTAGGTGCAACAACAAATAAAGATGTAAAGGCAGACTATTCCAGCACTGGGAATTGGATAGATGTCACTGCTCCTGGTGGCGGGTTAGCTCTTGGAGAAACGGGAAATCAGTATGATAATATATTTACAACTGTTCCAGGTAGCAATTACGATTGGTATCTCAACTATAGTGGTGTAAATTATAATCTTATTGGTACTTCCTTCGCCGCCCCAGTAGTTACGGGTATCGCCGCTCTACTCCTTTCTGTCAATTCCAGTCTTTACAATGATGATATTGAGCAGATCATACGGCTTGGAGTGGATGATAAGGGTGACCCTGATTTTGACAATTTGTATGGCACCGGTCGCGTCAATGCCCGAGCTGCGCTTGATCTTATTAACGAGTCTGATGTCAAGCATTGGACAACCAGTGGTGGTACTAGCGTGGGGAGTACTGGAACATATACCATGACGTTTTTCAGTACACCAGGCCTCCCTTCGGGGGCCTATATTGTTAAACGATATGATGTTCAGAAAACAGTTACTTTCCCACAAACTTTTACATCAGTACCACACGTTTGGGGTCGAGGGGTTGCCTCGAATGGATTTTCGGGAGCAAGCCCCAATTTTGGGATGGGTTGGTGTAATGTTGTCTCGGGGAGTGTCACCCAAACGGGAGCGACCCTACAAACCTATGTTTATAAAGTATATAGTATAAATGGACAATATTTGGGGTACTATCCCACATCTCCAGGCAATGTGACATTTGCATATACCGCATTGGGTGATGTTTCGCCGCCCCTTTCTGTTTCAGTAATCGGTCCTTCTTCATTAGGTTTTCTTGAATCTGGATCATTCACAGCATATCCATCCGGAGGTAATCCCAACTATTCTGTTACCTATCAGTGGTATAAAAAAGAAGATGGAGCAAGTTCTTGGTCTTTTCGGGGTAGCAGTAATCCTCACTCTGAAAGAATGGTAAGTACTAACTTTAATTTAAAAGTTGTAGCAACCAAGGGTAGTGAAACAGCCGAAGCAACAAAATATGTAACTTATGGCAGTGGGGGCGGATTTGACCCTAAAATATTAATGTTGCCTGAGTCCTATGCATTGTCCCAAAATTTCCCCAATCCCTTCAACCCAATAACCACAATTAAATATGAATTGCCTGGAGCCAGTTTTGTCACCCTTGTCATTTATGACTTAAAAGGTAATGAAGTCACCAGATGGAGTACGGCAAATGAATCTGCGGGTTATAAACGCAAAACCTGGAATGCCACCGATAAAAATGGCAATAAAGTTCCTGCAGGCATGTATTTGCTGAAAATGACGGCTGAATCAAAGGAAAGTGAACATTTTTTTACAGAAACACGGAAGATGTTATTGCTAAAATAAAGCAACCTTACAATTAATAAAAAATGAGAGGGAAATTTGATCATAAGCGTAAGTGAATTGCTAAAAAGAGTTATCTTTTTAGAAAAATATGTTGAAAAGTTATCCGAAGTGGTGAACTTAACCGATACAGATCTTAGAAAGATCCAAGAAAATGCAGAAAAAGAGTTAAGAGTAAAATACCCGAATTTATTATAGGCAAAGGTAACTGGTTTTCAATTGCCCACTGCCCCAAAACTGAAATTAGGTATAATTCTCTATTGTGCCTGATTCTCATTTCATTTTAGGAATATAGAGATATGACCCTATAAATGATTTCAATCATGATTGAAATAACGGGTATACAGAAAATGTCTTAAAAACCAAATAAAGGAGTTAGATTATGTCATTCACAGGAAATGAAGATCATTCAATATCATTGGAAGAAGCCGTCAAGTTGACACGAAATTATCGTGAACATGCCGGGAAGGATGCTGTAAAAGCAGAATATTTTGGAAAAGATGCGGTGAATAAAATTATCGCCCAAAATGATTGTGTAGGTATGCGTATCTATTATGGTGAAACAGAAAAAGGTAAAATTGAATTAATCCTAGTAGGTGTTAATTCAGAAGGTAAAGACTTCGCTTACGGTAATTTAGCGGAAAAAAGTTTACCCTGTCCGCCATATTGTGATCCTGACAGTCCTTTGAGTTCGTAATAAACCATGGGGGACGCTATTCCTGCTCATTATTTTATTGCATTATTTTTTGAGGCAATCTGCTTAATTATAGGATGGCGTTCCCTCCCCTTTCTTGATAGGCCATTAAAAATCTTGGTGGTATTTATTGGTGTGTCATTTTTGATTGATGTGTTGCTATACCCGATTCAAAGTATTTGGGGGAATAATCTTTGGCTGTTCCATTTATTCACCCTTTTTGAATTTATTATTTTTATGCATGTATTTTCGAACTGGCAAAAACCAAAATTGGCTCTATTTTTAAAACGGAGTGTGTACTTATTTTTGTTGATTTGGTTAGGTTCAAAAATATGGTTAGAAGATTTTTACAATATGGATAACTATACTTCATCCTTAGCAAGCCTGGTTATAAGTATGGTTTCTTTGTATACCATGGTAACCTTGATCATGGAATCTCTAAAAGTATCGATTTATAATGATGCGAAATTTTGGGTTTCAACGGGCGTGCTCATTTATTATGGCGGCAATATATTTACTTTTGCATTGAGCTCAATATTTGTATTCTGGCCAATTCATAATATTATTCAATTAATCTCATTATTCTGTTACAGCAAGGGGTTTCTATGCCAACGACGGATGTAGCATGGCTATGGGCTTTATTTTTGGTGACTACCTTCATTTTTATATTAATTGGGGTTGCATTGTTTGCCATTATTAATTCACACAAACGAATTTTAGCTGAAAAAAATGAAAGATTAGCAGTTATTGAAAAATCCGAATCCATTTTAAAATCACTTTCTTTTGAGGTGATTAAAGCCCAGGAAAAAGAGCGGCTGAGACTCAGCCGGAATCTACACGATGAAATTGGACAAACCTTAACTGCTATCAATCTAAATTTGGAACTAATAAATAAAAAGGGGGAAGCAAAAGATGTAGATAAATGGATTATGGATTGTCAGAATCTCGTTGATAAAACGATTGATGATGTTCATCGGATTTCTTATGAATTACGCCCTTCTGTTCTGGATAATCTGGGGCTTCTTCAGGCTTTTCGGTCTCACGTAAGGGGATATATAATCCGAACGGGTATTGATGTGGAATTAAATGATGAAGATTCAATTTATAATCTTGACAATAAAATTAAAACCACCCTATACCGTGTGATGCAGGAAGCTTTAAATAATGTGGCTAAACATGCTGACGCAAAAAAAGTAATTATCAATATACACCGGGAAAAGAATTCAGTTTTATTGAGGATCACAGACGACGGCTGTGGTTTTAATCTTTATAAACAAAGGGCAGTAGATCCTAAGAACGGCGGATTGGGTTTACGGGGGATCCAAGAACGTATAGAAAATGTAAGTGGTGAATTTACAATTTTATCCAAAGAAAAGATCGGCACTACACTTAAAATCGACATTCCTATAGGAGAGGAATAAAATATGATTTATAACAAATCAAATCTATGGAAAACATGATGAAAAAAATAAAAGTATTGATTGCTGATGATCATGCTATCGTTAGGGAGGGATTAAAATTATTATTGGATTCTGATCCTGATATTGAAGTTGTTGGTGAAGCAGAAGATGGCAAAATTGCTATAAAAAAAGTGAAAGATTTAAACCCCGATATGGTCATCATGGATGTGAGTATGCCCATTTTAAACGGGATGGAATCAACGCGTCTGCTGAAAAAAGAATTCCCAAAAATAAATATTATAATCCTTTCTATGTATCCCGATGAAGAGTATATCCGTAGCGCTATAGAAGTTGGCGCGAATGGTTATGTATTAAAAAAATCAGCATCTAAAGAAATATTTACCGCCATTCATGAAATCAATAAGGGCCGCACATTTTTTAGCCCAATAGTGTCCCCATCTGTTTTAGACGGCTATCGAAAACTGGCGGAGTCACACGGGAAAAAGAAGGGTAAAAGAAAGCAGGTATTGACAGTAAGAGAAAGAGAAGTGCTTCAACTTGTTGCCGAGGGTCACAGCACCCCTGAAATATCAAAATTATTATTCATTGAGGAAAGGACTGTTGCCAATCATCGACAACATATCATGAATAAATTGGATATACATGATGTGGCCGGACTGACCCGCTATGCCATAAATAGGGGCATTATAAAGGATTACTAATTATGGCCGAATTTTATTTCAATATTTTCTTTATTTTTTAGCAAAAATGAGTAATGTACTCTATTGTTGTTGTTCCACTTGAGAGTATAAAATATACTTAAGAAATAAGGGAAATAACGAAAAATGATAAAATATTATGTGAGAGAAAAGCCGCAAAAAAATGGCGATCATGAAGTACATACTCAATTTTGTTCTTTTCTTCCCAATATTGAAAATAGAATATACCTTGGCCAATTTTCAAATTGTCATGATGCAGTCATAGAAGCAAAAAAACATTATGCCAAATCAAATGGATGTTTTTACTGCTCGAAAGAGTGTCATACGTCGTAGTAAAATAATTGAAGAAAAGATTATTTAATGGCTTGTCAAATCGGATTTGAACACCGCGATGCCTTACTATCTACTTTTTAGATAATTTTGAATCTGTTTCCTGAATTGGATTAACCTGCACATCCGTGATGGTTTGGTTTATTTTTGTGCTATTTTGTAAAGTATTTATTGACATATTTAGATATATTTAAACCATCGCCATTATTTAAAGTGCATTCTACATCCTTTTTGGATGGAATATTCCCAGAAAGCTCAATCCACTGTTTCGTACCAAATAGAGATAAGATGTTCAGCCGGTTCGAGACTTCCTCCTGAAGATGTTTGTTTTATATCGACAACTTTTATTCCATGTTGACTTTCCATCCAAACATTAATCTCTTCTTCAAGGTCTGTTGATTTTTTAGATTTTCCGAAAAGTTTTCCGCACAAAGAAAATATTTTTACTTTCATACGATCCCCTATTGCTTATTCATTATTTTTTATACTTTCAAAGATGATTGCAACCGCAATTCCAAACCCGGGACCAAAGACTACACCCATAGGAATCCAAAAGGCCACATTCCCTGTAATTGCCCCAATAACGGAACCAACTGCAACACCAAGGCTCACGCCCAATGCCGCGCCAATACCGATTAATTTGCTATTCATACGCTGAACCTAAATGGTGGATATTTGTCCGTTGTTAATAAAATGGCATATGCACTCACTCGCAACCCCCATCTTAAAGCGCCCACCACAAAATCAAACATCGCTTTGGGGTATGTCCCCGTGAACAACATAATAATCCATGCCAAAATTGTACAGAACATGACCCCCACCATCATGAAGCATAAAACAATCATATGAGGAAGAACCAACAACCATTTGATCAAGGGCATCCATCGATTCAATTCTTTTTTTACATCCGGAAATTGAATATCCACATGGACAGCCTGTTCTTCATCCGTGGAGGGATACTCATGGCGCAACAGCAATACATATGATGAGACGCGCATTCCAAATTTTGTGAGTGCGAGATTCCAATCAAACCACCACCGTGGATATTTTTTTCGAAATACAATCATTAATGCGGTAGGAATAAATAATACACCAATCCAATTACTACCATCTGAAACTTGTTCGTTATTATATCCATGATATGATAACAGTCCCAATATAATCGATATGGGTATAGCCAATAATAACCGAAAGAAAACGGTAAGCCGCTTGGCCTTTTCCGGATAATCGATTGTTAAGTTTGCAGGATATGTGTTCATCCTTTTTCTCCTAATTTAGGTGGGTCTTTGCATTTAATTATTATCTGAGGTAATCATCAATTGCACCAACAACACTGTTGGATAAAACTGAACTGCCGTCAATTCCATAACTTTTTAGCAATAGGGAAATCAAGACGAAAGACCCTGTAATTGCGATCATGAGCATTAAATAATTTTTCATATTATTTACTTTATTGATGAGGGACAAAGCAATTAATCTTCTTTATAGACTTCGAAATTGATATTTTCTATATGAATTGATCGCAAACTAAGGATGGCAATTATTTGAAAATATATACTCATAAATGTGGAATTGAAATGACGCAATTCAAATGCGTGTGCACCGATGGTAAATGCAGCATAAATCGTTACCCCCATGCTAATGAATGCCAATTGTTTCACCACGAGAGAAATTTGTTTTCGTCTATCTTCAAAACTTTGGTAAGGATCTAATTTTTTACCAAACATATTCCAGGCAGCGATGCCGATGAAAAATAGATTTGTCCCTGTGATAAGATAAATGTTCATATTGCCACCAAACCATGGATAATCAAATTGTTTAAAATAAACAATGAAAGCCACAAAGGCAAAATAGACCGATACCACCAGTCCTACGAGTAAAGGCGAAATAAAATCAAATAATCGTCGGGGTTGGATTTCTGCCTTTCGTTCGGTTCGTTTATCATATTTCCGCATCAGTTTATAAAGGGAAAATGATGCAATTTCCAAAAGTAAAACCGGGAAAAACTGAACCATGAAAAAGGCGACAACCAATGCTTGATCCCATCGTTTTCGATAAGAATCTTCTGGGAAATTTAAAAACATGTAGGTCACCAAGAACAATCCGGCAACCAATATAAACCAGTTCAATATTTTGTAGTTGCGTTGTTTATCCTCATAATATTCAATGGGCATTGGATAAAGTTTTGGAAACTTTGATGGCGGATAGGTGTCATAAACAAACCGTATTCTATTGGCAATTTTTCTTGGGAAATAAAATGAAATCAGAAATAATTGGTTTAGAAATACGATGGCGAAAAGGATCTTGGTTTCCATTTTAATCTCCTGAAATATTTTTGTTATTTAAAACATTGGCAAAGGCAATCCTGATTTCTGAATCCGTTGCACCTGTTTCACGCAATGCTTTTATTGTATCTGTTAATTGGTTTGTAACGATTGCATTTAGATCAAAATTACAATTCGATTTCGCATCAGGATGGATAAAGGTGCCACGATATCCTTTGGATTGAATCACATTATCACGGATTAAATGTTTGTAGGCTTTCGCGACGGTATTATGATTCAGATCCAGATCGTTTGCCAATTGGCGAACAGAAGGCAATCCATCACCGGGACTGATGTCTCCCCTTGCAACTGCTTTCTTTATTTGATCAATGAGCTGGGAATAAACCGGTACCCCATCGCTTGTGTTTATGATTATTTCCATAAACTGAATTTTCTTTTGTACTGCATGTACTAATAGTACAACTACATCATTTTATAAATCAAGTAAAAAAGTGGATTAATCATATTCTAACCTATTTATTAATTGGATTCGTCCTAACTTCCCCGCCAATAAGAAGAATAAAACATAAACACTAGGAGTGTAAAACATGAGTAAAGAAAATAAAGACCGTTTTTATTATAACAAGGAATTTCTAGGCAGCCCCGAAGGACGTTCCGTTCGATTATTATCTGAATATTACGGTCCCCTCCAACGATTCAAACGCAACAAGATCCAAGACACGATTGTATTTTTTGGTTCTGCGCGATTGAAATCTGCAGCGGATGCGAAACAGGCCTTGGCCGATGCGCCTGCTGATATTTCTAAGGATGACCGCAAAGGATTAGAAACAGATCTTGAAATGAGCCATTACTACGAAGCAGCTCGTGAATTGGCTTTTAAAATGACCAAATGGAGCAAGGGGCTCAAACATAAGAAAAAACGATTTATCGTCACATCCGGCGGTGGTCCAGGTATTATGGAAGCAGCCAACCGCGGGGCAACCGAAGCGGATGGATTGGCCGTAGGATTATCCATTTCTCTCCCATTTGAACAATCGGGGAATGAATGGATTTCTGATGATTTGGAAATCAACTTTCATTACTTTTTTATGCGTAAGTTTTGGTTCCTCTATCTGGCGAAAGCCATGGTGGTTTGGCCGGGAGGATTTGGTACATTGGATGAAATGATGGAGGTGCTCACCCTCATCCAAACCCAAAAATTGCGCAAACAAATTCCCATTGTACTCTTTGACAGTCACTTTTGGAATAATGTGGTAAACTGGGAATTTCTTGCAGATAAAGGTGTCATCTCTCGATCCGATTTGGATTTATTTCACGTTAGTGATACGGTAGAGGATGCTTACGACTACTTAACAAAAAAAATCACGGCAACCCATTTACGCGGACCTAATTTTTGAGGAGGGTTATGAAAACCAAATTGATTTTATTCTTATGGACAGTCTCTTTTCTCTTCGCCCAAACCGGGCCGGCAAAAGAACTCCATCGGAATCCACCCAGAGCATGGGCACTCACCCATGCAACGATTCATACTGCCCCGGGCAAAACCATTGAAAATGGTACGGTCGTCCTTCGGGATGGCATTATTACTGCTGTTGGCGCGCGGGTAAAAGTCCCCAAACAAGCCACCATTTTGGATATGAGTGGTAAACACATTTACGCAGGCTTTATCGAAAGTTGGCTGGATGTTAAAACAGTCAAAAAGGATACTTCCTTACAAGCCTATTGGAATTCGAACATGCGGGCCTATTTGAATGGGGCTGATTTGTTTCATCCCAAAGCCAAAAGTCTGAAAGACTTGCGTACCCTCGGATTTACGACGGCCCATGTCACGCCGAAAGGGGGCATCTTTCAGGGAACATCCGGACTTGTTCAATTGGGTGATACGCCGAAAGTACTGTCCAACAATGTGGCGCAAGTGGTAGAATATGCCAATGGTGGATGGGGTGCAAAAGAGTATCCCACTTCATTGCTCGGTGCTATCGCTTTTATTCGCCAGGGATTTATCGATGCAGATTGGTATCGTAAAAGCCAGTCCATTTTGGCCAAATATCCTGATGGAAATGAACCGATTCAATCGGATCGATCATTGGCTGCATTGGCCCAAACCAAACAGAAAAAACAACCCTTCATTTTCAGGACTGGAAATGAACTATATATCGACCGTTCTTCTAATATTGCCGATGAGTTTGGTCTAAATCTGTGGATCAAAGGTAACGGATATGAATACCGTCGCATTGATGAAATGCCTGCTTCATTTATGATCGTTCCCATGGATTTTCCTGCCAAACCAGAAGTGGCGGATCCTCACAACGCCCTTCAATATTCTACGGAACAATTGAAGCATTGGGATATGGCCCCAGATAATGCGGCTAAATTGGCGAATGCAGGTTTTACATTTGCGCTTACAAGTGCGGGACTGAAAAATATATCTGATTTCAGAAAAAATCTGTCTCGTGCCGTACAGCGTGGATTCAGTGAAGCGGATGCATTGGCCGCACTCACCACCCATCCGGCGAAAGAAATGGGTCAATCTAAACGATTGGGGAAAGTGGCCCCGGGCTATATTGGCAATCTCATTATAACCGACGGCAACTATTTTGATGGCAAATCAACAGTGAATGCGGTGTGGATTGATGGGAATGAATATGAAGTTTCACCCGATCCCATCGTAGACGCCACTGGTGATTGGACCCTTAATGAAGGTGATAATACTTGGACCCTTTCTGTGAAATCCGGCGGTGGCGCATTGAAAGTGGATGAAAAATCCATGAAACTTTCCAATTATAAATTGGATCAAGACCGCCTTTCATTTTCTGTGGATGCCGATACCATTCTCCAAAATGGCGTCACCCGATTTCAAGGGACCATAGCAAATGGTAAAGCCACAGGCCAAGTTTCTTATGCCGATGGAAGTACTGGATTATGGTCCGCTACTTTTGATACGGCACTGGATAAAAAAAATAAAAAGCAGAAAAAAGATTCGGCTAGTGATCTTTCACTTGTCTTTCCTGAAGGGGCATATGGCTTGGATTCTGCTGTCCCCAGCCCCAAAACAATCTTGGTGAATGATGCCACCATTTGGACATCAGGACCGAAAGGTGTTTTGAAAGAATGGGACATTCTATTTCAAGATGGAAAAGTCAAAAAAATCGCTAAAAATATTTCTCTCCCAAGAGGAAAGGCATTAATCATCGACGGCAAGGGTAAACATGTAACGCCTGGATTGATTGACGCCCACAGCCACATGGCCGGCGAATCTATCAATGAAGGATTTCAAAACGTAACAGCCGAAGTGCGGATGCGTGATGTGATTGATCCCAATGATGTGGCCATGTACCGTGCCCTTGCTGGCGGACTGACAACCATCAATTTACTTCACGGATCAGCCAACCCAATCGGTGGCCAAAATGTGGTGATGAAACTCCGATGGGGCAGTTTTTCTGATGACCTGATTTTTAAAGAAGCACCCCAAGGTATCAAATTTGCGCTTGGAGAAAATGTAAAACGAAAGCGGTCTTATGGCCGTTATCCTGAAACGCGGATGGGTGTTGAACAGGTAATTCGTGATGCATTTACCGCTGCCCAGGATTACCAAAAATCGTGGGATACCTATAATAAAGATGTAAAACTACAGCGGTCTGCTATCCCACCAAGACGGAACCTTGAAATGGATGCATTGGTAGAAATTATGGAAGGCACACGTCTCCTTCATTCTCACTCTTATCGACAGGATGAAATCCTCATGCTCACGCGAATTGCAGAAGATTTTGGTTTCACCATTGCCACATTCCAGCATGTATTGGAGGGATATAAAGTGGCAGAACGATTGGCCGAACATGGTGCCGGCGCGTCCACCTTCTCGGATTGGTGGGCCTATAAGTATGAAGTGGTGGATGCCATTGGTTTCAACGGCACACTCATGCATAATGCCGGTGTAAATGTCTCCTTCAATTCGGACAGCGATGAATTGGCTCGGCGGATGAATTTAGAAGCTGCCAAAGCAGTTAAATATGGCGGTTTAGATGAAGCGGAAGCATTGAAGTTTGTAACCATTAATCCTGCAAAACAGCTCAAGATTGATAAATATGTGGGCTCCCTAGAAGTGGGCAAAGATGCGGATTTTGCCATTTGGTCCGGCCACCCCCTATCCACCTATTCTATCTGTGAACAAACATGGCTGGATGGAAAACAATATTTCTCATTAGAAAATGATCAATACTTAAGAGAACGGGATGGCAAAGTCCGAAATGATCTCATTCAAAAGATATTAAAAGCACCGGATAATGGTGGTAAAAAGATGAAAGCAAAAGGCAGGCGCGGCAATCGCTTCCATTCCTGCGATGCATTTGAATCTTACATTATGGAAGGAGGAGAATAATGAAACGGATATTATTATTACTCATATTCTCATGTCTGTTTGCGAATGAACAAATTCCTGCACCGCCGCAGAAACACCCTATTCTGTTGAAAAATGGTGTAATTCACACTGTTTCAAATGGGGTAATCAATGGTGCAATCCTCTTTGAAAAAGGGAAAATCACCCGAATTGCAGAACACATTTCACCTCCTGCAGGTGCGGAAGTCATCGACTTGGAAGGGAAACATGTTTATCCCGGTTTAATCGCAGCTGTCTCCGGTATTGGGCTCACTGAAATCAATGCGGTACCGGTGACCAATGATCATTCAGAACGAGGAGATTTTAATCCAAACGTACGTGCCAATGTGGCATACAATCCCGATTCGGAGATTATTCCCACTACCCGATCTAACGGTGTGCTCATCGCTAATGTGGCCCCAGGCTCCGGGCTAGTTTCCGGCCAATCTTCGATCATGCTTATGGATGGATGGACTTGGGAGAATGCAACCATGGTTCATCCCAGCGGACTCCATGTAAATTGGCCGGGTATGGGCATTCGCAGTGGCGGGCGGTTTAGAATACCGGCGGATAAACAAATCAAACGCCGACAAGAAGCCCTTAAGGGTTTGGATGATATGATCGAGAAAGGCAGAGCATATGCGCGCCTCCGTCAGACCCAATCAAGGACGGCAGAAGATTACCATAATGTCGATTTACGGTTGGAGAGTCTTATCCCTTATGTTCATGGCGATAAACCCATTTATGTCCATGCCAATGAAGTGCGTCAAATTGAAGCAGCGATCCATTGGGCCAATCGCCACGAAGTAAAAATCATCATTGTGGGCGGTAAAGATGCATGGCGGACAGCCGACCTATTACGGACGAATAAAGTACCTGTGATCTATGAAGGGGTCACCGCATTACCCAATCGCCGGTTTGAAGATTATGATCAAGCCTATAAAGGTCCTGCTCTGCTTCATGGGGCCGGTGTGCAGTTTTGTATTTCTACATCTGGTTCTGCCGGTGGTGCATATCGCGTGCGGAATTTGCCAAACCAAGCAGCAATGGCTGCAGCCTATGGATTACCCAAGGCAGTGGCGTTGCGATCCATAACATTATCTGTTGCAGAAGTGCTGGGAATCGATGACCGAGTCGGCTCTTTAGAATCAGGAAAAGATGCGACCTTATTCATTTCAAACGGCGATCCATTGGAAATTCGTACCAATGTGCTACAAGCCTACATTCAAGGACGAAAGATTGATATGGGTGATCATCATAAATCCCTCTATCATAAATACCAGGAAAAGTATCGCCAGTTGGGGATCTTACAGGAATAAACTGTCATTCCCCTCATGGCAGGCAAACATTGACAGAATGATATTAAAAAAGGGCTGAAAATTCAGCCCTTTTTTAATGACCGGGTGCGGAAACACTCCTGATTTGTAGAAGGAGGTTAATGAGGAGGGTTAACAAACCAGAAAATTTTTTGGCTCCCGCACCTACTCGAATCTACTGCTTTTTCTCTAAATACTTCCAATGAATCGTGATTGTTCCTGATGTCCCATTTTCATCATAATAATCGGTGATTTCAATCAGTGCATATTTGGTATCATCTACATCCACGATATATACGAAATCCTTTGGCGTAATCACGTGAGTGGCACCATCGTAATTATACCACCCTTGGGTCGTATAATAACCATTTTCATCCGCTTTAAATAACGTGCCTGCAGGGATGGTTGTCACATCCGTAATCGTCGCTACTTCTACTTTTGTCGCTTTTTTCCCGCTACCAATCACCATGACAGGATCTTTAATCACTGGTGCTAGAGGCGATGGTTGAAAATCCACCACACGAAATGATAAATCCCATGCGGATGGTTCTGTTGTGGTTCCTTTGTTGGTTGTAAATGTAAAGAATTCCGGTCCGCTGGTTTTAATATTTACTGAGGTAAATTCTTTGACAGATTCATCAATAATATCATTATCTAGATCGGCTTTTTTATCTTCACAACCAATGGCGAGTAAAGATATTGCCAATCCCAATAAGATTGATTTTTTCATTTTAGTTTTCCTTATGTTTAGTTAGATAGATCAAAGCGTATTCCGCCATACCATTCTCTGCCTGGCATAGGCCCCCATACTTCGTCTACCTGATTTGTTAAATTTTTTCCACCGATAAATCCCTGCAATCCCCAAGGCAATGGCACGGTCATATGCCCATTCAAGGTGGTATAAGATGATATCACATTTTTAATCGTTTGACCTGCAAAATCAGTTTCCCAATTAATTCTTTCGCTCAAATGCTGGAGACGTAGATTGAATTTTACTCCATTAGCAAAGCCATAACGAAGTCCCCCTTGAGCCTTATGTTTCGCTTTCAACGGTAGGGTCCGATTATTTTCTTTATCCCAGGTATCTAATAGGCTATACCCGACCCAGGATTCTAATTGGTCCGTGATAAAATAAGTGAAATCCAATTCAATGCCCCGTGTCCGAACTGCAGATAAATTGGTGGATTGATAAGTGGATTGCCCATCAATGATGCCTAAATATTTATAATCAATGAGACCACTTATTTCATTCCAAAACATATTGATGCGTGCATGGTATTTTCCCGTATGCCATCGCTCAATATCTATACTTATATTTTGAGAGGATTCCGGTTTTAATTCACCATTCCCAATAATGTGATATCCCACAGAGATATTGGAATAGTCCAAAAATAATTCTTTAAAAGATGGTGCCCGAAAACCCTCCCCATATGCCAACCGTATTCGAGATATCATTTCCGGTTTATACATGATAGAAATCTTTGGTGAAATATGCCGGCCATAAATAGAATGGCGATCCACTCGAAATCCACCTAATACAATCCACTTTGGGGCAATGTGATATTCATTCTGAAAAAATAAATTCATTAAAGTGGATTTTCTTTCGCCGCCTTGTACTCGGTCTGAAGTAATTCCTTCATGATCTATGCCCATACCACCCATCAGCTTATGGGATTCTCCTTCCCGATGAAAGTTGAGGTTTGATGAGGTTAACCCATTTTCTGTTAAGGAGCCTTTTAATATATTTCCGGACTTCAATACCTCCCGATCAAACAAATGGCTATAATTGGATTGTTCCATGCTGCCATCCATTGCCCATATCCCACGGTTAAATTTTAATTGACCGCGAATGGATGATCGATCATTCCCAATGTTATCTCGAAAGACGTGGTTGCTGATTAAGGATTGATTTTCATCGAAGTATCGTGCATCCATCCGGAGTTTGAAATGAGAACCAAATTGCCGATTGATCTTAAAATGGACATTTCTTTTTTCATATTGGCTCCCATCTTCCCACACGGTGCTCTCATCTAAATCGTAACCGCCGAATTGACGCAACCCCCCGCTCAATACCCAATGCCAATCTCCTTGTATTTTGCTCAGAGATAATGTGTGATCTTTTCGACCGAAAGATCCAATGGTATTCTCTGAATGAACATTCATCGGTGTTTGGGGATTTTTCGTCAAAATATTAATGACACCACCCATAGCCTCACTGCCGTAGAGAGCAGATGTGGCGCCTTTCACAATTTCAATGCGATCAATTTGATCGATAGGTATTTGGGCGATATCCAATTGACCATTCACGCGACCCACTACTTTCATACCATCCACAAGGATAAGAATATGATCGGAATCAAATCCATTGAACTCCACGCCCGTACCAAATTGGTTTTCGATTACATTCACACCAGTGGATTCCTGTATGAGTTGGGATAAATCCGCAGCGCCCGTTTCGGTCAGTTTATCTCCTTTAATGACCTGTGTGGTTACCGGTGTATCTTTTAGATATCGCTCTGTTCGTGTTCCTGTGACCACCATGGCATCCATTTGGATTAATGCACGGTTAAGTTTTACCTTAAGGGTACCACTGAATGGAATTTTTACCATCTCATAATGGGTGGAATATCCTATATGTGAAAATTCTACGACGTGTTCTCCTGTGGTTAATCCTGAAATTGAAAAATGCCCATTTTCATTTGTGGTTGTACCCAAGCCATCAATTTCTATAAATATATTCACATTAGCCATGGGTTCACCAGTCTTACCGTCACGAACCTGTCCTGTGACGGATTCAGCATCATTGGCCATGAGTCCAGCAACCATGATCACAAACCAAAAAGATTTATTTAATCGACCCATTAATATTTCTCTATAACTAATTTTTTACAAGTACAGGCGGCTCAGGTCGAGAACCGAGATATACGCAAAGAATTATTCCAAAAGTAAGGAATATGATATCCCCAATCATGGGAAATGCCAGAAAAGCAGTCACCGAAAATGTAATCAAAATAAGCGAGATGGCTTTCTTTTTTGCTTGCCGACTCAGACCCCGATATTGTCGCCAATCACGAACCAAAGGTCCAAAAATATTATGTTCTAATATCCATGTTTCAAAATGTTTGGATGATTTTGAAAATGCCCATGCAGCAATAATAACCATAACCGTCGTCGGTAATCCCGGAACAAATACGCCAACAAACCCTATGCCGACAAAAATAAACCCAATCACAAGATAGATATAACGCATGATCAAGAGTTTCCGTAATTCCCAATGAATGAGGTGATGAATTCTTCCATGGTCTCTCTAGACATCCGCTTTTTGCCATGACCCAGAAAAAATAATCCATGGAATAATCCGCCAATGGCCCGCATCATAATATCAGATTGCATTTCGGGGAATTCACCCTTAGCCATCCCTTCTTCCAATAATCCTTGAAAAACACCATACATTTTATTTTGGTAATTTTTCCAGACTGGTTTCCCTTCCATCAATGCGCCTGGCATCATCTGAGGTGCTGTGAACAAGAATTCGAACAAGGTTTTGTTGTCCGTGACCAAACCACCAATAATATGCAGTGCTTGCATAAAGGACTCTTTTGGCTGCTCATGATCTTCTAGGGCCGGTTCGATGGACTCCCAAATCATTTTCCAACCACGATCTAGCAGTTCAATAAAAATTTCTTCTTTAGAACTGAAGTAATAATAGAGGGTAGCCTTGCCGAAATCAGCTTGCTTGGCAATCTCATCCATGGTGGCTTTTTCTAACCCTTTTTCTTTAAAAACAGTAAGAGCCCCTTTGAGGATTTGATCTTTACGGCGCTCGCGTTCTTTGGCCTGTCTGTCTGATATCATATCAACCTTCGGTTTTATGTTTCGAATATCGGGTCGAAATTTAAAATATACGGATCAGAGTGTCCAAATTCTTTTCTTTAATTATTAGAGAATTATTCTGCTACAAAAGTGCCGATTTGGTCAACCAAGACATCGGCAATAGCGTCGATCTGAAATGGCCATGCGTAACTGAATTCCACGCCCGGATGTGCTTTTTCAGCTGCTTCAACCGCTTCAGGTATATCAATTTCTGCATGATTCCCACCCGGCGTAAGCATGGCCGTAATAACGATTACATTTTTAGCGCCATCATTCACTACACGATCGAAAGCTGTCGGTAAATCTGGGGCGCAAAATTCATTAAAGGCCATGACGACTTTAGTACCTGTCTTTTCTGAAATGGTATCAGCAATTTTTTTTGTCCCAAAAAAGTAAGGATCGTTCTCAGGTGTTCGAGGCCAATTGCGAACCAAATCATCCAATTCTTCATAATGGTATTTTATGCCTTCAACCACGTGAGGTGGTGCCGTTTCCATCATGCCGTGGAGTTTGTGGTATTCACCCACTTTTTCTGCTGGTGTATCATTGGCAGGCACACCATGCATGGCCAAAACAATAACTGTTTCTGCGTCCAAATTGACTGCTTTTTTAGTTTTGACTTGTAAGCTGCACCCGGTGAAAATAAGACCAGACAACAGAATGGCCTGAATATGTTTAATCATGAATAAATTTCCTGTGTTTTTAAATTATGTAATTGTTTCTCGAAAAATAATGATGGCCATAATATAGTAGGACATATACATAAGCACACCTGAGACTATAGTCAGATATACAAAATTGGGATCAATATATCGAATAGCAAAGAAAGAGCCAAATGTGACCAATGTTGACACCATTGGTTCAATCATAAAAAATAATTTCCATTTGTTTGAAAGTGATTCTGTAAAAAACATAAGTACACCCATGACCAAAAAAATGATTGCAAATGCGGTAATATGGGTGTGACTGGTTAAGAGTAATGCTTCTAATGATTTTGGGTACTGTTCCGGAATTTCAAATTCCGGATTTACCGTATCACCTGCATAATAGGACTGCGTTCCAGACGGCGTAAAATCCGTGTTGTATCCTACATAAATCACCCCAATCGTTACCCCAATGGATAGGACAATAATAAATGCAGCGACCAATAGTTTAAGTTGTGGCGGCCAAATACGGATGGGTAAGATTTCTTTCACAATTGATCCTTGATTAGTGGAAATAAAAGGCTGAGTTTCATTACGCCGGTTGCCATACTATAAACAGAAATGGTGGCTCCGGATATACCATCAATGTCACTGCCGACTGCAAAGTTAGATTTGGCATTTCTTCCTTTAAATTGAGCCGTCCAACCTGGGCTTGAAATTTCACCGCCATATGGCTCTCTATATTTGATGACTTCTGTGTTCAGGATAATGCCATCGGAATCAAAAATAACCAAAAATGTAATGAGCATGGATAACCCTTTTACATTATCCAAAAATCCGTATGCTTTTACACTATCCCCCACTTCGATTGTCCACACATAAATAAAATCTTTGAAGAATCGTTGATGTACCTTGTTCTCTACCGGGGAACGTTTATCTTTACTCAGCATCAATTTTTTCATGGATAAATGAGCGGTGTTTCCAAATTGGGTTTTTAAGGAAGCTTCCACATCCTCTTTAATGCCCCCATGAAGGGCAGATACCCATAAAACCAAAAATCCGCAGACCATAAATGACCTGCGGATGAGGGCATGCCCCCGGTGGTTGATGTCTCGCCCACCGGAGGCACTGTTGATTACACGCTTCGAAATCTGATTAGAAATTGTAGCCCACTCCCAAATTCAGCAATGTGACTTTATCTTTATCTTTGTCTGTATAGGATTTAGTCGCATAGTCCAGTTTGAACGCAATCTGATTAATGGGTTTATATGTGAGACCAAACATGGTTTTTTTATAATGACTGCCTGCTTCCGATTCATGACCTTTTCCAGCATTTATATCAGTAATACGAAACCAAGGATACAGTTTACCATCCAGATTGAACATTTTTCCGATATCATATCCAAGGTCAAGATAATATCCTGTGGATGATTCGGCGCTGTGATCGGTGTAACTGATGTTCCCCCACTCTGCCACGGCCATGATATTATTGGCATCATACTTGGCATGAGCTTCCATCAAAGAAACACTGATCGGTTTTGGGCCTTCTTCTGAGCGGAGGGCTTTGGTAGTGGAGTAAGATCCCCCCACCCGCAGACCGGGTATGCTTGTGTAAGCAACCCGACCATTGTATAGCAACTCTTTTGCATTGGCTTTATATCCTTTTTGCCGGCCGCCACGGATACCTTGGCTCCATTTTGAAGCAATGCCATCGCCGTTCAATCCTTCGTGAATCACAGCTTTCCATGCAAAACCATTGGACTGTCCATATACTGCGACCCCATTTCCAAACCAAGTGGTTGGAATGATGTATTTTGCATATTCAGGGCGTTCTACAGATAAGAATAGTGGTGGTTCGTGGAATTCATTAATTAGCCCCGCGGATGGCAAAATAACACCGGCCTGAAAACCAAATTTATCTGTATGGTAATTCACAAATGCCTGTTCCAACTCAAGCTCACCATTTCCATCTTTTACATAATTGTGCTCTAACTCAACTTCAGATTTGAAGGACCATTTTTCCGTCCAATTATATCCGTAATAAATAATAAATCGGTGAAAATCCATTTTCTTTGATGGATCATTATCTCCAGATTTTGACGAATTATAATGGAGTTCACCATATCCGCCGATTGAATATCCCGACTCAAAAAAATCATCCTGGGAAAAACCTAAATTGGCAATCAATACTGTAAGTACGATCCCCCTAGCCATTTGTTTAATCATTCTAATTTTCCTTTAATATTTATTAACTATGCATATTGAGACTGAATCTCAATTGCAAAGTTTATTATTATACCATTAATCAGTGCAATCTTTTTTTCAATTATTTTATAAAAATCCTTGTCCATAGAATTAACTACTTGTAAAATAGACCGACCAGTCGGTTTATTTATGAATCAAGAGAAGCAAGATCTACGCAAAGACCAAATTTTGGATGCAGCACTTACCGTCCTTATTCAAAATGGATATGAACGATCCCGAATGGATGATGTGGTTCAGGAATCCCAATTAAGCAAGGGTGCCATCTATTGGTATTACAAATCCAAAAAAGAATTGTATTTGGACTTGGTGGACTTTTGGGTCAACCGCTACAGCGCCACCATTAATCACTTGGTTGAGACAGACCAATCCGCCCCCGATCAATTAAAGAGTCTTTTCAATTACTTCATCGATCAATATGAATCAGACCCTGACCCCTTCTTCGCCCTCACTGAATTTTGGTCCATGGCCCAAAAAGACGTCGAATTCAAACAAAAGCTTCAAATTGTTTATTCTCGATTTTTGGATGTGCTCACCCGTATCATAAATAAAGGAATCGAAGACGGTCACTTTAAAAATGTGAAACCGCGAATTACAGCCATGTCTATCATGCTGAATGTTGAATCCATCAATTGGTTCACCCTTTTTGAACCCCATGGCGTTAGCGCAAGAGATTATATGCAAACCATTAGTGATTTTATCCTGGCCGGTCTTATCAAAAAGAAATAAGGAATACTTATGAGTAATACAGAAACATTATCCAAAACTGGCGGGCAGTTTTTACTGTCCCCAATCTCAGATGCTGCCATTTATTCCAGAGAAGATTTTTCGGAAGAGCATCATGATATTTACAATATGGTCATGGAGTTCGACCGTGAACGAATTTTGGCTCAAAAAGATGAGATTGAAGCGTACAATCCTGAATTGGCAAAATCGCTTATTAAAGAAATGGGAGAACTTGGCCTCCTTGGGATTGACATTCCTGAAGCCTATGGCGGCATGGAATTGGATAAAATCACGACGGCCATCGTGGCTGAAGCCCTCGTTCAAAGTCCCTCATTTTCTGTTACTTGGGCCGTCCAGACCGGGATTGGATCCCTGCCAATTGTCTGGTTTGGTACTGAAGAGCAAAAACAAAAATATTTACCAAAAATCGCCTCGGGAGAAATTTTATGCGCTTATGGTTTAACGGAACCGTCTGCAGGATCCGATGCCATCTCCGGCAAAACCACTGCCACGTTATCAGAAGATGAAAAGCATTATATATTGAACGGTGAAAAAATCTTTATCACCAATGGTGGATGGGCTGATGTTTACACGGTCTTTGCACAAGTGGATGGTGACAAATTCAGCGCATTCCTCGTGGATAGAGATACGGAGGGTTTTTCAATCGGTGCAGAAGAAAAAAAATTGGGGATGAAAGGATCGTCCACGACACCCCTTATTTTTCAAAACGCCAAAGTGCCGGTTGAAAACCTTCTTTATAAAGTGGGCAAAGGTGCAACCATCGCGTTTAATTGTCTGAATATTGGCAGATTTAAATTGGGCGCATCCAGTTTGGGTGGATCAAAAATGGTGATTAGCCGTACATCAGAATATGCAAAAGAACGGCGTGCGTTCGGCCAATCCATTTCCCATTTTGATGCCATTATTAAAAAAGTGGGCGACATGACTGTCCGTACATTTGCAACCGATAGTATGGCCTACAGAACAATTGGGCTTCTCCAAGAAGCCACCGATCAATTGGATAAATCTGACCCCAATTACTATATCCATTATGGTGAAGCCATGGAAAAATATGCCATTGAAACATCCATGGTAAAAGTATTTGGCAGCGATACAAGTCACTATGTCATTGACGAAGGACTTCAAATTTTAGGTGGTTATGGTTTCTTAGAAGAATATGGGATTGCCGGCGCTTATAGAGATGATCGAATCAATCAGATTTGGGAAGGCACCAATGAAGTGAATCGTCAGATTATAGCCGGTTTTATGATGAAAAAAGCCCTCATGGAAGAACTGGAAATAAGAGAGGCGATCCGTGAAATTGACGGATACATGTCCAATGGTGAACTCACATTAGATGATGACACCTTGGCTGAAGAATGTCAATCCATCGAAACAGCAAAACGATTCGCCCTCTTTCTTTTCAATGAAGCACTTTGTGAATACGGACAGGACCTAAAACACGAACAACAGCTTACAGAAATCTTAGCGGATATTTTCACCGATATTTATACAGCAGAAAGTACAGTGGTCCGAGCACGGAAAATCATGGCCAGTGAGCCCCCACACTCAACTGTAGTGGATATCGCAAAAGTCTATACAGCTGAAATGGGTAGCCGCATCATGAGTCAAGCACACACAGCAATCGGTGCAATTTATAATGGAAGCCCATCTCCTTTGGTGGATCAAAAAATTAACGCACTTGAATCACGGATGCGATTAAAAACCAATGTCATTGGATTAAAACGAAATATCGCAAATCATGTTTTTGAACAAAACGAATACCCTTATTAGGAGAATTTTATGTCGAATAAAGCAGTAATTATAGATGCAGTACGTTCACCGATTGGTGTAAAAAACGGCGAAATGGTTGGGATACGTCCTGATGATTTGGCGGCCCAAGTTGTAAAAGGGCTAATGGATAGAAATGAAAGCGTTTCTTCAAACCAAGTGGAAGATCTTGTTTTGGGCTGCGCTTTTCCTGAAGGACCCCAAGGCATGCTCATGGGCCGATCGGTTGGAATATTAGCAGGACTTCCTGATTCCGTTCCGGGAAAAGTGGTCAATCGATTTTGCGGTTCGGCCATGGATGCCCTTCACCAAGTAAGTACAGCCATCGAAAGTGGAGATATTGAAGTAGGCATCGCTGCCGGTGTGGAAGACATGTTTTCCATTCCCCCTGGGGGTTTCGCACCGGATTTTCATCCCCAACTTGCAGAACAAGAATATTATATCGGTATGGGTGAAACTGCTGAAAACTTAGCCAATGATGGAAATATTCCTCGAGATGCTCAGGAAGATTTTGCCATTCAATCTCATGAAAAAGCATTGGCAGCATGGGAAGCAGGCCATTATGATAATGAAGTGATTCCTATTAAAGTGGATGATGAAACAACGGTTTCAAAAGATGAAGGTCCCCGAACGCCCAATGTAGAAAAAATAAAAAGTTTAAATCCTGCTTTTGTTGAAGGCGGTTCAGTCACAGCCGCCACAAGCAGTCCGTTTTCTCTGGGTGCGGCAGCGGTGCTGGTCACGAGTGAATCTTTCGCAAAAGAAAATGGATTAACAATTCGGGGTGAAATTGTGTCTCGTGCAGTGGCGGGTGTAGACTGGACGCGCATGGGCATGGGTCCTATCCCTGCAACGAACAAAGCATTAAAAAAAGCCGGCGTATCTATGGATGATATTGAAGTCATAGAATTGAATGAAGCATTTGCTGCCCAAGCACTTTATGTCATTCAAGAAGGCGGATGGGATGCTGAGAAGGTCAATTTAAATGGCGGTGCCATCGCTATTGGTCATCCACTGGGCTGCTCAGGTGCAAGAATTGTAGGCACCCTCATTAACGTCATGGAACAACATGACAAACATTTGGGATTGGCCACCATGTGTATTGGCACGGGTCAGGGAATTGCAACCATTATAAGACGGTAAACCCTATTGAATAAAATATTAAAAGATCCCATAAGTGGCCTTACCCATGTCATTGGCGCTATACTTTCTGTCATCGGGTTTATTCTGCTGATTCAAAAAGCCATGGATCCATTTGACCCTTGGAAGGTGGCTACCTTTTCCGTTTTTGGATCGGGATTGTTTCTCCTCTACACAGCAAGCACACTTTACCATTGGATCCCCGTTTCGGGACGATTGGAATCCATATTGAAACGATTAGATCATATGATGATATACGTTCTCATTGCATCCACATATACTCCAATTTGCCTTATCCCACTACGGGGACAGTGGGGCTGGAGTCTATTTGGTATCATTTGGGGATTGGCCTTATTTGGTATGTTGTGGAAATTATTCCAATTCAAATTTCCCAATTGGTTCTCCACAGTTTATTATGTATTTATGGGTTGGATTTCGATGGTAGCCATTTGGCCGTTAATTCAAACACTTCAAATTGGTGCCATAGTTTGGCTTCTTTCGGGAGGTTTGTTTTATACATTTGGTGTTATTTTTTATGCATTGGATAAACAAGAATCTCCGCGACGAGGGTTTGGTTTCCATGAGATTTTTCATTTGTTTGTGCTTGCCGGAAGTGGCAGTCATTTTTGGGTGATGTACCGGTATATTACCCAATTTAATTAAGGAATATTGAGAATATTATGAGTCAACAATTTGAAAAAGTAGCCGTACTGGGTGCAGGTGTAATGGGCGCTCAAATCGCAGGGCATTTTGCCAATGCCGGCATTCCAGCCTTACTCTTTGACATTAAGCAGGAATTGGCACAAAAAGGTGTAGATGGTTTGACCAAACTCAAACCGGCGCCATTGTATAAACCCAAAAATGCTGAGTTAGTCACTGCCTGTAATTATGATGAACACGTTGAACGGCTGAATGAAGTGGATCTGGTTATTGAAGCAGTGGCAGAACGGTTAGATATAAAACACGCCGTATATAATAATATCATCCCTCACTTAAAAGATTCGGTTATTCTAACATCAAATACGTCAGGGATTCCATTAGGCGACTTGACGACTGTTTTGCCCGATGAGCTGAAAAAACGATTTATGATAACCCATTTTTTCAATCCGCCTCGCTATATGCGATTATTGGAGTTGGTCAAAGGTCCTGATACAGACGATGCAGTTTATGATCTGATTGCTGAATTTGGTGAAGACGTCCTAGGGAAAGGCATCGTCCATGCAAAAGATACACCCAATTTTATTGGAAACCGTATTGGTGTATTCGGTATGGCCGTTACTATGAATACAGCCATTGAGCATGGCCTTACTATAGAAGAAGTGGATAAACTCACTGGTACAGTAGTAGGCCGTCCAAAAAGCGCCACATTCCGTACGGCAGATGTTGTAGGGTTGGATACCATGATAAACGTCCAGCGCACCTCATACGACAACCTTCCAAATGATGAAGAACGGGAAACTTTTAAAATTCCTGATTTTCTTCAAACACTTGTTGATGGAGGGAATCTTGGCGCAAAAACAAAATCCGGATTTTATAAAAAAACAGATGAAGGCATCTTATCTGTCGATTTAAAAACGGGAGAATATGGTCCTCAGAAAAAAGTCCGATTTGATGGATTCCGATTGGCAAAAGATCGTCAATCCATGGGCGGAAAAATTAAAGCCATGGCATATAGTGATGATAAGGGTGGACAATTTTTCTGGGAAGTCCTTTCTCGTACATTAATTTATTCAGCCAACCGCATTCCTGAAATTAGTGATGACATTATCAACATCGATAACGCCATGAAATGGGGATATGGTTGGGATGCGGGCCCCTTCGAAGTGTGGGATGCTATTGGTGTAACCGATTCTGTCTCACGAATGGAATTCGATGGAAAACCGGTACCACAATGGGTGAAGGATATGCTCGCTTCCGGCCGCGATTCATTCTATTCGGTTCAAGATGGGAAACTGGATTATTATGATGTGATTTCACAGTCCGTCCAAACTGAAAATCGTAGTGAAAAATCCATCAATTTAAATATTCATAAAACAGGCGGTAATGTAGTTAAAAAAGACTGGAGTGCCAGTTTGATTGATTTGGGGGACGATGTCCTTAACGTCCAATTTCATTCCGTCTTGCAACCCACGTTGAATCCTATCGATGGATCATTGGGGCAAACCATCAGTGATGGTATGGATCTTCTTGATGCGGGAAAATACAAGGCCATGGTCATTGGTCATCAAGGGCCCAATTTTTGTGCCGGTGCCAATTTGGCCAATATGATTCAGGTATGTGAAGCAGGTGAATTTGATAAACTGGAAGATGCAGTCAAACAGCTACAGGACCTCACACAACGCATTCGATTTTCTAAATCACCGGTGATCGCTGCCCCCCACCATCTCACATTAGGTGGTGGATTTGAATTAATTGGTCCGGCTGCCCATCGTGTGGCTGCGGGAGAGCTCTATGTTGGGTTAGTAGAAGTGGGCGTCGGGCTCATTCCCGGTGCAGGTGGAAATTTACGCATGATCCTCAACTTGATGGAAAACAGCGGCAAAGGTCGGATGAACGCATTTCAAGTGGCACAAAAAGCATTTGAAACGGTGGGTTTTGCCAAAGTGGCTACCAGTGCCGAAGAAGGCAAATTCATGGGATATCTTTTAAAAACTGACACAGTAGTGCTAAATAATGATCATCGAATTTGGGCGGCAAAACAAAAAGCATTGGAATTGGCTGACGGTGGATATGAACCACCAACATACAGGGATGATTTAAAACTCCCAGGTGCAGGCGGACGGACGGCAATGGCCATGGCATTAAAAGGATTTAAAGCTCAAGGCAAAATATCTGCACATGACGAGTTGATTGCGAAAAAATTGGCTTTCGTCCTCACCGGTGGGGATAAAGCCGGACTCACAAAATCGGTTGATGAACAATACCTCCTAGATATCGAACGGGAAGCGTTTGTCTCCCTTGCGGGGGAAGCCCTGACTCAGGATCGTATTCGGTTTATGCTGAAAAAAGGCAAACCACTGCGGAACTGATAAAAGCGGTGCGTGGGGAGTATAAAGGGGCAGTGAGTTAGGCACTGCCCCTTTTTTATTTTATTCGTAAATGATTTGTAAGTAATCTCTCCGCTTATAAATGGTAAAAGAATGACCAATTCAATTCAACCCAATTCATCCATGATGAATTATCTCAAAGTCGCCGGAATTCTGGCAATCCTGTATATGTTTCTTGTTAGCATCGGTATGATCGGTGCTGGCTTTAAAGGGCTGGGGCGTGGATTTGCTGAACAGCTAATGACCGGAAATGCTGCCCCACTCATTGGGCTATTTATTGGCATTTTAGCCACCAGTTTAATTCAAAGTTCTTCTACGACCACATCCTTAGTTGTGGGTATGGTAGCCGCTGGTACATTTGGAGATGACCCTTTTGTAGCCGTGGCTGCTGCAATCCCCTATATCATGGGTGCGAATATCGGTACCAGTATTACCAACACCATTGTTTCTCTTGGCCATATTGTCAATAAAAATGAATTTCGGCGTGCTTTTTCTGCTTCTGTCGTTCATGATTTTTTCAACGTCATGTCAGTGATCATTCTCTTCCCCCTTCAACTTTATTTCGGCATCATCAGTAAAACGGCCAATTGGATGGCTGGGCTATTTTTAGGCTCCGGCACATTCACATTTAAAAGTCCAATTAAATTGATTACAAAACCCACAGTCAATGCCATTAAAGATTTCTTCAAAATGCAAGATGTCTTTAATTACAATTGGCTACTCATTATTGTGGCTCTTATCCTATTATTCATTTCATTGAAGTATTTAACTGTATTAATCCGCAGTTTGGTTATGGAAAGACTGGAAGCCTTTTTTGATACCCATATTTTCAAAACCTGGATTCGTGCTATGTTTTTTGGCGTTTTTATTACTATTATGGTGCAGAGCAGCTCTATTACAACATCATTGATAGTTCCACTAGCTGGAGCTGGGATTCTTCAACTACGACAAATTTTTCCCTATACTCTGGGTGCAAATATTGGGACAACCATTACAGCACTTTTAGCCAGTTTGGTATCAGGAACGCACGCACCATTGGCAGTCGCTTTCGGGCATCTTGCCTTTAATATTTTTGGTATTGGACTAATCTGGCCAATTGAAAAAGTAAGAAATTTACCCATCCTAATGGCTGAATGGTTTGCAGATATAGCCGTCCGAAATCGTATCATTCCCATCGTATATCTTTTGGTTGTATTCTTTTTAGTCCCCCTATCCTTAATTTTCATTGTGAGGTAACACTATGAGTATCATTAAAGACGTCATCAATTTATGGAAAGCAGAAGATCTGCTCTCCCAGGCATGGAACCGTTCCTATGAAATGATGGAGCTTTCCCGCGAAATATTTTCACAAGCAGTAAAATACTTGCGCAAAGGTGAAAATATTGAGACACTAAAAGCACTCAAAAAACGGGATCGTGAAATTAATGCTTATCAGCAAGAGGTCAGAAGAAAAGTCCTTACCCATTATGCCGTTGAACAAGATACCACCGATATGGCCAACGGACTTATTCTTATCAACATGGTAGTAGATATTGAACGGATCGGAGATTATGCAAAAAATATTTTGGATTTAGCCATCAACCATCCGGATCAAATCGTGGCAGAAGATATTGGGGGCGAATTGGCAGAAGTTGAAATTGAAGTGAAAGATCGGTTTGATAAAACCATCGAAGCTATTCACACCCAGGATGCGGAAATCGCCAAGTCGCTAATGGAAGGATATCGAGAACAGATGACGGGCCTGTCTGATGATATTGTTAATGGCGTTCTCCGTGGAGAAAAAGAATATGGTTCTGTGTCTAAAACAGCAGCGGTTATATTGTATGCCCGGTATCTAAAACGGATTGGTGCCCACTTGAAAAATATTACAACTACCATCGTAAATCCTTTCGACTCCATCGGCTATAAGCAGTAATTTTGGATATGGCTCACGGCAGCCACATTCACATTATTGAAGATGAATCGGATATTTACCGCCTCATCCAATTCAATCTAGAAAACAGTGGGTACAGTGTATCTATCTCAGTTACCGGCGAAAAAGGGTTGGAATCCATCCGCAGCGCTCCTCCTGACCTTGTCCTATTGGATCTCATGCTCCCAGGCATTCATGGCCTTGATATTTGTAGAATTCTAAAATCTGATTCAAAAACTAATAAAATTCCCATCATCATTTTGTCTGCCTTGGGTGAAGAATCGGATATTGTAAAAGGATTAGAGTTGGGTGCCGACGACTACATGACCAAACCTTTCAGTCCTAAAGTTTTGGTGGCAAGAGCGAAGGCCGTTTTGCGTCGGGGTGAAAGAAGTCCGGATGATTCTGAAACAATCAAGATCCATGAATTCAATATCAAGCACCGCGAACGGATCGTTGAAGTGGCCCGCGCCGAAGTGGAACTGACCCACACCGAGTATAAATTGCTTTATCTCTTAGCCACCCATCCCGGGTGGGTCTATACACGTAATCAGATCATCAATGAAGTTCACGGTGATGATTATCCCGTCACGGATCGGTCGGTAGATGTACAGGTAGTTGGATTGAGGAAAAAGCTGGGCGGTTCCGGCAAACATATTAAAACGATTCGCGGTGTAGGATATCGGTTTGAGCCAGAAAAGTAAACCCACCATTCTCAAGCGACTCCTTCTTTTTTACTTACCCATTCTTGCAGTCTCCCTTTTAGGGCTGGGCTGGTACTCCGCCACCATTTTGGAGAAATTCCATTATACAGAAAAAGAAAAAGATTTGGAAGCCCGAGCCATATTCATTAGCGAACAACTATCACAAAATATTTTAAGTGACGTACAAAAACTGCAATCGCTCACCACTGCCCTCGGGAATAAAACCAATACACGAATCACCATAGTCAATAAAACGGGAAAAGTCTTGGCCGATTCCGATGAAGATCCAACAATAATGGAAAACCATAATGACCGCCCGGAAATTATGACCGCCCGAATAGGCAAAACAGGATATGCCATTCGATATAGCTTTACCCTTTCTCAAAATATGATGTATTGTGCCGTTATCCATGAGGACGGCATTGCTATTCGTACATCGCTGCCCATGACCACCTTAACAGAAACTGTGGATCGATTCCGGAAGTCTGTATTCTTGGTAGTAGCATTAATATTAATCTTTGCGGCCGGTCTCAGTTTTTATTTATCCCAAAAGGTAGTGGCGCCTATCCACGAACTCACGGCAGGGGCAGAGCGATTCGCGGCCGGAAATTTAGAACAATCCATTCCCATCCCGGCATTTGCTGCCGTCAATACACTGGCTACAACCATGAACACCATGGCGGCCCAACTCAATGACAGGATCAATGCCATCGCTCGCCAAAAAGAGGAACAGACGGCCATCCTATCCAGTATGGTTGAGGGGGTCATCGCCTTGGATGAAAATGGAAATTTTCTCAGTCTCAATCGTGCCGCCGGAGAATTCTTTGATTTGAATTCCGAAAACGTGACCGGAAGAAAATTCACAGAATTAATCCGCCATTCAGAATTACTCAATGGACTCGCTAAAGCCCAATCATCGGATGAAAAAGTCGAATTGGATATACAAACAGGTGGTGCATCCTCCCGATTTTTACAAGTAACCTTTTCCCAACTTGCACCGGAATCTGGATCGAATGGGCTGGTTGTTGTGGCCAATGACGTCACACGATTAAAGCAATTGGAAAAAGTACGCCAGGATTTTATCGCTAACATTTCTCACGAACTGAAAACACCCATTACGTCCATTTTGGGTTATGTAGAAACATTGCAAGATGTTGAATTGGACTCTACTGCATCAATCGAATTTTTAAGGATCATCCACCGCCAATCCACCCGATTAAATGCCATTGTTCAAGATCTATTAAAATTATCCGAGATCGAGCGAAAACGGGAAATGTCCGAAATAAGCAAATCCACAGAAAATATCGTACCCATCGTTGAATCCGTCCTCCAAGAATTCAAAGTGATCGCTGATAAAAAAGGGATGTTTATGAAATTGGATGCAGATGAATCCCTTCAGGCTGAAATTGACCCACAATTATTTAAATCTTTGGTTCAAAATCTGGTGGAGAACGCGATTAAATATGGCCTAAAAGATTCGGACGTAGAATTGGCAATTGCTCAAAATGACTTTATATCTATTTCTGTTACCAATCAGTGTGAAGCTATTACAGAAAAAGAATGGCCTCGACTATTTGAACGATTCTATCGTTTGGAAAAATCCCGCCACCGGAAAGTAGGTGGTACAGGTCTGGGGCTTGCCATCGTAAAACATATTGCTGCGGCCCATGGCGGTACAATTGCAATTACCCAATCCAATGAAGAAGGAACCACTTTTGAGTTAAGACTTCCTGCCTAATTATTAACTGACTTTTAACCCCACCCTAACACAACCCTAAAATTAAAAGGGTAATCTTCGACGAAATTAATTCAATCATTATTGGAGTTTCGTATGAAATTCAAATCACTACTCACTATTCTTTCACTTGCAGGTACACTCGGTGCCCAAAATATCAGTGGAAAGATTTTTTACAACTATACCCGTCCCAGTGGGGATGATGCCATCAGCAGTTATGGATTAAAACGGGTATACTTAACTATAGGAAAAAAAGTGTCAGATAATGTTACTTATAAATTTCAAATGGACTTAAACCCAAAAGCTTCACCTCAAAATATGTATGTGAAAAATGCAAAGGTGGATTGGACAACCAGCCAAGGTAAGGTCGTCATCGGCATGCAGGGAATGAATATGTTTAAGACTCAGGAAAATACTTGGGGAAAGCGGTATATTGAGAAAGTATCCATGGATCAATTCAAATTTTCGAGCTCTGCAGATATGGGTATCGGTTTCTATAAATCTATGGGTGCCTTTGGATTCAGTGCATTAATGACCAATGGCGCTGGATATAAAAAATCAGAAAATGATGATCATAAAAAACTCTCATTCCATGGTGTTTATGGCGAACAAAAACTAAACAAAAAAGATGGGTTCAATGTAGGTGGATCATTTTCAACAGAATCTTATGATATGGATTCACTCACAGTCAAAAACAAATCTGTCATGGGTGTATTTGGCGGTTACGCTGGAAATGATTTTCGTGGTGGTGTGGAATGGAATCAGAAAAAAGATGAGGGTGAAGATATCACTGCTCAAATCACTTCTCTCTACGGAAACTATAATATAAATCCAAATATGGCCGTCTTTCTGAAATACGATATGGTTTCACCCAATACGAACGAAAGCAGTGAAGATAAAAATTACCTCATCGCCGGTATGGAATATTCACCGGGGAAAGGGTTAACGATTGCACCGAATTACCGCAAATCCGGTGATGATCGTGCGATCATGGTCAATTTCGAATTCAAATTCTAGGAGAATAAAATGAAACGAATTATTACACAACTAATCAGTCTATCCGTAGCAGTTCTAATAATCGGATGCGGCGGCGGAAACAGTGATTCCAGCGGGGGAAACGCCCTTTCTGGTTATGTGAAAGTGGATGGATCCAGTACGGTTTTCCCCATTACTGAAGCCGTGGCTGAAGAATTTGGTAAAGTGCATCCTAAAGTTAGAGTTACTGTAGGCGTATCAGGAACAGGGGGCGGGTTTAAAAAATACGCCATTGGTGAAATTGACATCAATGATGCTTCACGCCCGATTAAGGGAAAAGAAATCAAGAAAGCCAGCGAAAATAATGTGGCCTTCATTGAATTACCGGTGGCCTTTGATGGCCTCTCCGTCATTGTCAATAAATCAAACGACTGGGTGGATTACTTGACCAAGGAAGAACTCCACAAAATTTGGAAACCGGGCAGCACCGTAAAAACCTGGGTGGACGTTCGTGAAGGTTGGCCCAATGAAGAGATTAAACTTTACGGACCTGGCACTGATTCCGGTACATTTGATTATTTCACAGAAGCCATCAATGGCAAATCTCAAGTATGCCGTTCTGATTTCTCAAAAAGCGAGGATGACAATGTGCTCGTTCAGGGCATTGCCGGCGATAAACACTCCTTAGGTTTTTTCGGATTTGCCTACTATAAGGAAAATAAAGATAAGTTAAAAATTGTACCCATCGATGGCGGTGACGGCCCTGTTGCACCAACAGAAACCACAATCAACAACGGGACTTACCAACCCCTTTCACGCCCCATTTTCATCTATGTGAATCCGGAATCGGGTAAACGGCCTGAGGTGAAAGCTTTTGTGGAATTTTACATGAGTAATACCAAACACTTGGTCAGTGAAGTGGGTTATGTGGCCCTCCCGGATAAAGTATATGAATTGGCCCTAGGTCGATTTCAGAATAGCATTACCGGTTCTGTATTCAGCGGCAAAAATACTGTCGGTGTAAAAATTGAAAATCTATTGACTGAATAAATTTGCGTTTTTTCAATATAAGTAAGTCCTCCAGGTTAGTCGGAGAGCGAGTGATTAAAATGATCCTCGCTCTTTCGGCGTTTATATCAATCTTTACGACATTGGCAATTATTGCCGTTTTAGGTAAAGAATCCTTTGGATTTTTCCAGCAAGTTTCCATTTGGGAATTCTTATTTGGCACCCATTGGGAACCGCTCTTAGAGCCTAAATCATTTGGCGTTCTCCCCCTCCTTGCAGGGACACTTTTAATTGTGGTGGGCTCAGGATTGATTGCCATCCCTACGGGATTGATGACTGCCGTTTATTTAAGCGAATATGCGTCTGAACGAACTCGATCCATTATTAAACCCATCATGGAAGTATTGGCAGGAGTTCCTACAGTGGTTTATGGATACTTTGCCCTCACATTTATTACCCCAATGATTCGGCTTATTCTCCCGGATACACAAATTTTTAATGCTTTAAGTGCTTCTATTGTAGTGGGAATTATGATTCTCCCCATGGTGGCATCGCTCTGTGATGATGCAATTCGGTCAGTACCTGTATCACTCCGGCAAGGGGGATATGCTTTGGGTGCCACTCCATTCGAAGTGACGAAGAATGTAACCGTACCCGCAGCTTTTTCCGGAATAATTGCTTCCTTTGTCTTGGCCGTTTCCCGTGCATTTGGAGAAACAATGGCCGTGACATTGGCAGCAGGTGCCACACCCAATCTCACATTGAATCCTTTAGAAAGTATCCAAACCATGACCGCCTACATCGTCCAAGTCAGTTTGGGCGATACACCTGCAGGGGGGATTGAGTATCAAACCATTTTTGCTGTGGGTGCACTGCTTTTTGTGGTGACTTTGGGCATGAACGTTGCCGCGAATTGGATCATGAATCGATATCGAGAAGTTTATGAATAATTTTAAATCCAATATTGAAAAGCGAAAGCGGATTGAGTCTATTTTCAGAACCATTTGTAAAGCTTTAACATGGACTTCACTGGTCATTTTAGTTGTGTTGCTTTACCATGTAGCCGAACAAGGATTTCATCGATTGAGCCCCGATTTTCTTTCCAACTTTCCATCTCGATTTCCAGATAAAGCTGGCATTAAATCCGCACTGTGGGGGAGCATTTGGCTCATTAGTTTGGTATTTTTGATTTCTGTTCCCATTGGCATTTCCTCTGCCATTTATTTAGAAGAATATGAAAATAAAGGAAAATTGGCCAGGTTTATCGAAGTGAACATTTCCAATTTGGCCGGTGTGCCATCCATTGTATATGGGATTTTAGGATTGGCCATTTTCGTCCGATTCTTTGGGTTGGATAGAAGTTTAATTGCAGGTGCCTTTACCATGAGTTTGCTCATTCTTCCTGTGATTATAATTGCTTCTCGAGAAGCATTGCGGGCTGTTCCCCAAAGTATTCGACATGGAGCCTATGCTTTAGGGGCTACCCAATGGCAAACCATTTATCACCATGTACTCCCTGCCGCTTTACCGGGGATTCTTACAGGCGTTATTTTGGCTATGTCAAGAGCCATCGGAGAAACTGCACCATTAATCATGATCGGTGCTTTGACTTATGTGGCTTTTGTACCGGAATCCATTATGGATCCCTTCGCCACCCTTCCCATCCAAATTTTTAACTGGGCATCACGCCCACAAGCCGCCTTTGAAGAGGTGGCAGCAGCTGGTATTATTGTCCTATTGGTCGTATTACTGACCATGAACCTGGCCGCAGTTATTATTCGAAATTATGCACAAAGGAAATATCGGTGGTAATCAACGATCCCATTCTCAGTATTTGGAATTTGAATATCCGTTATGGTCAAACTTTGGCCGTAAAAAATAATTCATTTGAAATTGAAAAAAATAAGGTAACCGCAATTATCGGCCCATCCGGATGTGGAAAGAGCACACTCCTCCGCACCTTAAATCGCATGAATGATTTCATCGATAGTTTTAACACGGATGGTACCATCAATTTCGATGGAAACGATATCTATGCCGCTGATGCGGATCCAGTCGAAATTCGCCGTCGGATTGGCATGGTATTTCAAAAACCCAATCCATTCCCCAAATCCATTTATAAAAATATCACTTGGGGTCCACAAATTAACGGATATCAAGGCGATATGGATACATTGGTTGAAGAAAGCCTTAAAGGTGCTGCTCTTTGGGATGAAGTAAAGGATCGCCTCAATGAATCTGCCCTTTCTCTTTCCGGTGGTCAGCAACAACGATTGTGTATTGCCCGTTGTATTGCCATGCGTCCTGAAGTCATCCTCATGGATGAACCGGCCTCAGCTCTCGATCCCAAATCGACTGCACGAGTGGAAGAATTGATCGCTAAATTACGTCAGGACTATACCATCGTGATTGTGACACATAATATGCAACAAGCGGCGCGCGTTTCGGACAATACACTTTTTCTTTATGAAGGAGAATTGATCGAATACGGACCCACCAAAGCATTATTTACCAAACCAGAGAAACAGCAGACCGAAGATTATATTACCGGTCGATTCGGATAAGGAATAGAATCATGGCACAACATTTAGAACGTGAAATTGAAAAACTGAAATTCTCTGTCCTCCAAGTGGGGACACTGGTTGAAGAGGCGGTAAGAGATTCGGTTCGGTCTTTTTCTGAAAAGGATTTAGGCTTGGCAGAACAGATTATTGCCAACGATGAAAAAATAGATCAATTGGAAGTTGAAGTAGAAGAAGAGTGCCTAAAGATTTTGGCGCTCCATCAGCCCGTAGCCATTGACCTCCGTTATATTATTGCTGTTTTAAAGATTAATAATGATCTTGAACGAATTGCGGATTTAGCAGTGAATATTGCTTCACGAACAAAATTTCTCGCTGAAAAATCCGAAATCACACTTCCGATTTCTTTATTCACCATTGCTGAAAAAGTGGAAACTATGCTCAAAATGTCCCTCGATTCGCTGGTGAATAGTGACGCTAACAAAGCGAAAAGTGTATTGGTTGCGGATGATGAAGTGGATGACCTCCATTCGAATATGTATAAAATTGCACGAGCAAAAATTGAATCAGATCCAAGTAAGATAGATCAATGGTTTAACGTGATCGGTATCTCAAGATATTTGGAACGTGCTGCTGACCACACCACCAATATTGCTGAGGATGTGATTTATCTAGTAGATGGTGAAATCACACGCCACAGTCAATTGGATAAACTATAATTTATTCTATAGCTTAAAAATTATAATATAATCCCAATCGAGAGTGGGAAAATGATTCCATTTTCCCCAATTTATTTTCAGGATCATCTTTATCCCCAGAGAATAGAGCGACCACCATTTCAAATTCCCAATTCTCCCAAGGAGAATAATTTACAGAACCGTTGATCATTTGACCTGTTTTATCCAAATCCAACAGGGTTGCCCCTTTTAACTCCATTCGACCGTTCATGAGCGTCCCCGATGAACTCAATAATAGTGATTGATTGGAAAATATGGCGAAGGGTGTTCCCATCCCCGGCTGGAATTTCGGTGGATCAAATGTAACCAATTCCTGAGAGAGCGTATGAAACCAATCATATTGTTCGTTATTGATTGAATTTCCTAATAACTGTCCGGTGATGGTTAATCCTGAAGCGGCAATATATTCTACTTGAAACACAAATTGGGCATAGGTGATTTCCTGATGCAATTCATACAGGTTTTTAGGTGTCTTAAATAGATTCAATTTTAATAATGGACTTTGAGATTTAAAAATTGCCCCTTCCCCTCGAATACTAAAATTGCCCACAAAGGTAACCATGTCCAATCCCCAGACAGTCGTGGTTCTATATCCAAGTTGAGGAACAATCCAATCTTTGCTATCAGGAATATTTTTGTCCGGAGGAAAATATTTTATGGTAGATAGGCTGGGAGAACGATCATTGCCTTTAAAAACTGAAAATCCAAAATCACTCTCTCCAACTGTTGTTTGGACGCGAAATCCCAATTCTAATTCATCTTGAACGGGATACTCAACCACCGGTTTTTCTGGTATGGAAATGGGATAATCGTTCTCCCCATAAGGATATCGATTCGCTTCAAATTTAGGAATGATTACACCCTCTAATTGGTAATTCCCATAATATATTTTTGTTGAAAATGAGAATGTACCGATCTTTTTACCAACGCCCGGTTCAAAGAGATAATAATAATCGTATGGATTCAAGTTGTCTGTCGGATTATTCCCGTCAGCTGATCCCCACGCGTGGATCTGTTTCCCGATCTTCACTTCGCCCCAGTCGGGGAAATATGCTAAATACATCTCTCTAAGGTCCAAGACTGATCCTGATGGTTGATTTCTATATTCGATGGCAGAATTGGTTTTCAAATCCCAATTGCCCAACGTGTAACCAAAGTCCAGTGATAATAATCGATAGGGCAAATTAATCTGAGATTGATCTGAAGTCCGCGTCATGACATTTGGTTTGAATTCACCACTGTAGTTTATTTGGGCAGGTAGAGTAGCAGTAAAGAGTAGCAGCGGCAGTAGTTTATTTATTTTCATCATAAGTTTCCAGTAGAGACGTGGCATGCCACGTCTCTACATCCTTGGAATTCGTTTTAAATTCTTTTCTTGAAAAAGGGTCGGCTTTACTCCCGTATCTACTTCCAGTTTTTCAAATGTTACTTCTGTCGAATGATTTTTTTGCACATCTTTTACAAACACACGATCCATCACATAATAATCCTTCAGTTTTTTATGTTTGAAAGATTTTTCTTTTTTCAATTCTCCCCGTTTGTCAAATGAATGTTCTTTAACGATAGTCAAAGACGATTGATCTATCCATGACCGATGTTTTGAGTAGGATGATTTTGCGGATGGTTTGGGTATGGATTCTAACACAAAACATAAAACATCATCAATGGATTCGTCATCGATACGATTATATTCATAATCCTCAATATCACGATTGGTTAAATCTTCATAACTCATATCGGATCCCATAAAAGCATCCCCTTTTCGTTTCGAAGAAATCCGCCGCACTTTTTTAAATGCAGGGAGCCACATTCGCATTTCATCATCCTTGTTATCATGCTCTATTTTCAAGAATGCAACACCTTTATCATCCCTTGGTTCTAAAAACCAAATAATCTGTTTCTTATTCCCATTCATAGACTTTGACATCATTACATTTGTCCGTGTCTTTCCTTTGGAATTGGTCAACACCATTCTTGTTGTATTGGACATATCTTTTGGTGATGATTTTTCATCTACCATTTTTGCGATATCTCTTCCGGTCTGACCAAATAATAAGGCAGACATGAGTATTAAAATTGTGAATCTCACTTTGAATTCCTTTCGATCAATCTTTTCTTTAATAATTCGGCCAATGCGGTCAGGACTGTTAATGTCCCCAATGAAGTGGATACCATGGCAAAAACCATCAAACCCCCAATGTATTGAATGGGTACAAAAGCAGAAAATAATAATGCGCCAAATCCCATGTTAGATGCAGCATCCAAAATAATAGGATACCCCACATCATCTACCACTTCCCGGGATAAGGTATCCTCACTAATCGTCCGTGACAATCGCCGGAATTGGGCAATATAATGGACGGCAAAATCAACCCCCACCCCAATAATAATTGAAGAAAGAATTGCCGTCACATGGGAGAGTTCAATCCCGAAATAACCCATAAATCCAAAATTAATCAACACGGCGGATGTAAGCGGAATGACAGCCAATATCCCCCATAAAATCCTCCTGAAAAATAACGAAGCTATCACACCGATAATAATCAAAGAAAACATGATGCTGAATATGGTGGACTCGATTAACAAATTGATCAAATCCCGTGTAATCACAATCATCCCCGTAAAATTTATGGGCATATTTGATGGAAATATTGAATCCATAAACCTTTGGGTGGCTTCCGTAATCTTAAATGTCTCTTGTGTAGATAAATTCGTACTAAAAGCAGTAACGAGACCAACAGAATAATCATAGTCCACCATGGTAGAAAAGTCTTCAGGGTCACCGGACATGGAATACATAGTAAACAGATTATTTACTTTCTCTCTGGATTCGGGTATGGTTTCATAAGCTGGATCATCATCCATGACGGTGCGGTGCATTTGTTTGACTACATTGGCAATGGAATAACTGGTGCGAACCTTGGGGAATTCTTCTAAACGATTCTGAAGTTTCGTCATATTTTCCAAAGTTTCCGGATCTTTCATATCCCCTTCTAACCGCACCCTAAGGTCAATGGTGCCATTCATTTTTTCACCAAGGAATTCCATACTATTTCGTAATTCGGTTCCTTTTTTGAAAAAGGTGGACAAATCCACATCTACAGATACTTTAAATAATCCAAAAACACCAATAATTACAATAAGCAATCCACTTGAAAAAACATATTTGGGATGCGTTAAAACTACTTTTCCTAATTTATCGATGGCCTTTTCAAATACACTTTTTGTGGCAATGGCTTTTGCATTTGCATCCCAAGATTTCAAATTGATCAGTGAAGGCAATAACGTGGAACTCAATATCCAAGCGATCAATATCCCGGCGCTGATGGTGATGCCATATCCAATGAGGGGTTCTAAAGGTGAAGTTGTCATGGCGGAGAATGCAGCTACGGTGGTGATACTGGTAAGAAAAATGGGTATGAGCAATGAATCCATTGTAGATGCGATGGCCCTTCGTTTATGGTTAAACAGTCGGAATTCTTTAAAAAACTTAGTCATAACATGAACGCCATCGGAATTGGCAATGGTTAATAAAATAATGGGCATAGACGTATTGGCTAGTGTGAAAAGGAATTTCCCCGAACCGGTAAGGTGTACCATCCACCCCATAAATCCCATCATGGCACCCAAGGATAATATAATGACTGTGATCACCATGCCCACCGCCGTCCAATTCCGCAAATTTAACAACAGGATGATGATCATAATGAACATACCAGTTGCCATGAGGCCTTTCACATCTTCCCGTATCAACGGTGGGAAGATTCCGGTGAAATAAGCCTGACCGCCATAGTGAATATCATATCCTTTTAATAACGCATCTGAAATGGATTTTATTTCAGCCACAAATCCCACCATCTCGATACTATCAAACGGCTGAACCATGGCCACCAAATAGTCTCCATCTCGGCTCACCAATTGCTTTTTTATATTTTCATTTTTATCCAAGTATGAACGGATCGCTTCCACTTCATCCTGAGAAAGATCTCGATCCAATTGCAGGTCATCTATCTCCATGAATCCATCAAAACTATCCATCCGTGTGGATGTTGATATAGAGGTCACTTCATCCACCCATTGGGATGCTTCTAAGGCTTCAGACAAGTCCCACATTTTGGCCAATGCATCCGTATGAAAACTATCTTTACCTTCATGACCGAAAGCAATGAAAACCACTTCTGTACTACCAAATTCATCCTGGATATCATCCCATGACATGCGAGATGGTAAATCTTCCGGCATCATTTTCAGCATATCATCATCAATCGTAAAAAACTGCAATCCTGATGCCAAGATAAAGGTAAAGATTAGGGCTGAAACAATTGTTCTTTTTGGATGGTCAAGACTTTGACGAATGATCCACCGCCTGATGGGATGATCTGAATATTTAGATTCGATTTTGTTCATAATATTGATTGATGGCCACACGGCCTTTTTTGTTAAAAATTCCTCGCGCTACCACCTTAACGAAACCACGAATGGTCTCCCCAATGGGTAGATCATTTTTCAAAAAGAATTCCGGTTGAAAGGTACTGTTTACAATATTGACATATACAATGGAAGCCATCCGCATATCGATTTCATTCCGGGCCAATCCTTGATCTTGTGCCGATTTCAAGATGGTGAAAAAATTGTTCTGTTGATTGAGTCGAAAGGATTCTACCTGCTCCCAAATGTGTGGATAGAGCGACTTCAGTTCCACCAGTTTATGGACCGGCGTACGTCCCGCGAATTTGCAGATCGCTTCCATGATCTTGATATACTGGAGGGCCGGATTGGGTTCTTCTTTCATCACTTTTGTGAATACATTATTGATCTGATCCAAAGCAAAATGCATAATACCATGAATCAAATTCTCCTTGGTGGG
>JAERSH010000010.1 GCA_016845785.1 Fidelibacterota bacterium | reverse complement strand
TGGTGTTTTGCTGATTCTGATTATATCCACGGGATGGATCATGCTGGATAAGTATTGGGATGTGTCCGATGATCATGAAGCCATCGTCATTGCCTCTGCAGTGGATGTGCGTTCATCGCCGATTGAACGAGGTGAAAATGTGGTATTTCGCATCCATGAAGGGACGAAAGTAGATATTAACACCACACAAGCGGGATGGTACGAAGTGATACTTTTGGATGGGAAAAAAGGCTGGATAGCGGCAGAAAACGTGCGGACATTATGAAGGGTTTGATATTCATATTGGCGAGTGGATTATGTCTTGGACAAACCGGGACTGGGAAAGTAAAGTTCGATCCCAGTAAATTAAAAAATCCTGAACCGCGTTGGCCCAAGATTATTTCGCCCTTAACGGTGGATAGTCAATGGGTAAAAACAGAAGCGCCAGACTCCGCCCAAGTGATTATTGAAGGATTTCGGGTCCAAGTCTTAGCCACAGGAGACAGAGGCAAAGCCGAAAATCTGAAAAATGATTTATCCTTGAATTATACGGATGATATTTATGTGGTGTTTGAAGCACCCAATTATAAGGTTCGGATGGGCAATTTTATCGATCGAAAGAAAGCGGAAGTGTTTCGTCAATCGTTGGTGAATAACGGTTATCCTTCTGCGTGGATTATACGTACCCGCATCGAGCCCAAGTTAAAATAAAAAGTGACGAGCATTTCTGCTCGCCACTCTAAAAAATATTAATTTATAATCGATTTAAATCGATTTGGATAATTACCTAAAAATGATACTTCCGATTATCCACAATATCTGCTTCATCTCTTAATTCGGCCATCCAATTTTGGAATGCACGGGTTCGTTTTTGCCGTGTAAGATCCGCGCGAACAATATCCTTTTGGGTTGTCCATGCGGTGGAATCAAAGGCGCTCACATTCATGACTTGAATGATGCTATGACCGCGATTGGTTTTAATCGGTCCCAACAAATCGCCCGTATTGGCATGCAGTAGCGCACCCATGACTTGATCGGATCGACCTAAAGAAATGAATGATCCTTTTAATTTCTTCACATCTGAAGGGACAAAATCCAGCTTATCATTTTCTTTTTTTAATGATTCAAAAGACGTCCCGGCTTCCACTTGAGATCGTAATTCAGATGCCAATGATTCAGTGGCAGCAGTTTCCGTTTCTTTACTGATAGATGCGAATACTTGTGTCCGAACATCTTCAAAAGTAGCAATCCCCTCAGGAGAAATGGAGTCGAGGACAAATACAGCATAAAAATCGTCAGTTTCCATGGGGTCAGAAATCGTATTGATTTCTGTATCCGTATGATATGCCCAGCGCACACCGGATCTAAACATACCTACACTACCAAGAAACAGGTCATTTTCGCCGATATAATTTGCTTGTTGGGCAGTAACGGCGTGACTGTCTAAAGCAGCCGCAAATCCATAATCCTGGGCATCGTAGCTGAATAATGTGGCTTTACGACGGATGGAAGTCCGTGTGTTTTGTCCCATTTCAATATTGATGAGAATATGGGCAGCTTTCACTTGATGATTGTCTTTGCCTTTATTTCGGATACTGTCCACTTTAATTACATGATAACCAAATTGGGTGAGGATGGGGCCAACAACAGCACCTGCTGTTGCATTGAAAACGGCTTCTTCAAACGCAGGAACCATTTGACCTCTTCCGAACCATCCTAGATCACCACCGCGACCGGAGTCCGGTGTCACTTGATTCCCCGGATCCATGGTATGAATATCGGCTAATTTCCCAAAATTATCTCCATCGCCATAGGAGAGAATAATGTCTAATGCTTCTTGCTTCACCCGAAGTGTATCTTCGTTGGTGGGTGCTTTTGGCCAACTCACATACGACAAATGACGTTTTTCATCTCGTTTAAAATCGTCTCTGCGGGAATTATAGTCTGCCATCAGTTCATCTTCAGATGGATCAGTGACACGATCTTCAACCGCAGCCGGCACCACATGAAGGGCAGAAATGGTAAAATCCGTATTCCGCTTAATAAATTCTTCTTTGACATCCTGATCAGAAACCACAGCCGACACATTTATATATTGCTGCAATTTAAATCGGGGGAGATAAAATTCACGCATCCATGCTTCAATTGGCGTCCAATCCATCATTCCCGGTGTGTTCAATGCCTGTCGGTATGTTGCTTCATCAAATGTATTGTCTGCCATAAAGAGACGTTGAATATCCATGGGTGGATTGTTTTCTAAATGATAAAGAATCTCATCGTCCGACACAGTAATGTCTAAATCTTCAATGGCTTGTTCAGTGAGTCTTTCTTCAATAAATCCGTTCCAGACATCTTCGCGAACCCGCTCTAAATGCTGGTCGGATACTTCTGTACCTGCATTACGGATGGCCTCCATTCGCGCATTCACAGCTTGGTTAAACTGATTGGGCGTAATCTTGGATCCATTGATAGAACCGACAGCCTCTGCCGGATTTACTCGACCAAGGAGTTGATCGATAATATTTGCACCGCCGACTAAACCCCCGACGGTCATGCTCAACAAGAATAGGGCTAAAAGGGTCCATAGAACCACATGCATCCGATTCCGGAGCGTTGTCATCATTCCCATAAAAATTTGTCCTTAAGTAAAAATATGATTAGAACTTCAAAAGAAGGGGTGCGAATTTATGTTTTTGTTACCCCAAATGGCAACGGACAAAGCCATAGAAATAGTTCGAACTGAAATCATGAATTTGGGATAACTTCCGCCTCAAAATAATTATTCCATTTGCCGAATACACATCCCACGCCCGACCAACATCCACTCATCCAATCTGGACCCATGTCTAAATTGTATGGATCTGTGATTGCGTGTGATGCCTGTCCGCGGATTGTGGATTTTCGCACCCAAGTGGCCGAAGCCAAGCGAAAACAATTCATGGACTGGACTTATTGGGGGAAGCCCATCCCTGGGTATGGCGATGTTAATGGAGAATTATTGTTGGTTGGATTGGCACCGGCGGCTCATGGCGGTAATCGTACCGCCCGTGTTTTTACCGGTGATAAATCGGCGGACTTTCTCGTCCATTGCCTTCACAAAGAAGGCATTGCCAATCAGCCAAACTCAGATGCACTGGATGACGGTCTGGAATTAAATAACGCATTTATGACGCCTGTATTAAAATGTGTGCCTCCACAGGATAAACCCACTGCAAAAGAATTACGGAATTGTGCGCCATATTTCAATGAAGAAATGGAGCTTCTGAAAAATGTGAAGGTGATTTTGGCATTGGGAAAAATTGGATTTGACGGATGTCTGAAATACTTTCGTAAAGATTTTGATATTAAATTAAAGGACTATCCTTTTGGACATGATCGACAATATGTCCTCCCCAATGGAAAAATATTATGGGGGTGCTATCATCCCAGCCCGCGCAATGTGAACACCGGCCGGATGAATGTTGAGATGATGACATCCTTACTTAGAAAAATTAAAAGGACCTTAGCAACATGATGAGACGACTGATAATTATAGGTATAATGGCAACCACTGCCTTTGCGGAAAACAAACGCCTCTCCTTCGAAGACGTACAGGGTAAATCTCCATTCGAATTTGCCCGATTGGACATGATGCAGTGGCATGAAAATAAAAATGTATACTTGGCCTGGGGTAAAGGCGATTATAAGGGGGACATCGTAGAAGTCACTTTTCCGGAAAGGGATACAACCACTTTTGTTGACAAAAGTGCATTTGTGGTGAATGACGAAGCACTAAAAGTCAGCCGATTTTCTTTAGATAAAAGTGGCACGAAATTGTTACTTCTTTCGGATCGTGAACGTATTTGGCGCCATTCTTATTATGGCACGTACCATGTATTGGATGTGGCGTCTAAGCGGATTGAAAAAGTCAGCAACGATAATACGAAACTGCGTAATGTAAAAATGTCCCCAGATGGATCTAAAGTGGCCTATGCTCGTGAAGATAACAATATTTATATCTATGATATAAATCGAGACAGAGAAAAACAATTGACCACCAATGGTTCATCACTGATTCTCAATGGTCATTTTGGTTGGGTTTATGAAGAAGAATTTGGTTCTTACGATGCATATCGGTGGAGTCAGGATAGCCGCTACATTGCCTTTTGGGAAGTGAATCAATCCAAAGTACCCGTTTTTACCATGTTTGATGAAATGTCTTTATATCCCACCACGCAAGAATTTCGATACCCCAAGGCAGGGCAGACTAATCCCACCATGTCCATTTTTGTAGTGGATGTTAAAAATGGTCGCCGTAAAAAAATGAATATCGGCGATAATGATGATATGTATTATCCATGGATGGAGTGGACTGAACATAAAAAATTAACCGTCATGCGGATGAACCGTCTTCAGAATCATTGGGAATTTCTAACCGTGGCAACCACGAATGGAAAATCTGTATCTGGATTGACAGAATCTGATCCCAATGGATGGGTGGAACTCCATCGGAATTATCATTTCCTAAACAATGGGAATATCCTCTGGATGTCTGAACGATCGGGATGGCATCATATTTATATCCATACTGGTGAAGGTGAATTGGTGAATCAGGTTACGGATGGTGAATGGGAAGTAAAGGGGATCAAAAAAGTAGATGAAGCCAATCAAAAAGTCTATTTCATGGCCAATAAAGCATCCACATTTGAGAATCGTTTTTATAGTGTGAATTTTGATGGATCTGATTTAAGACTCCTCACGAAAGAACCGGGGTCTCATTCCGTGCGTATTTTGCCGGAAGGGGATGGATTTATTGATTCATACTCCAGTTTAATAACACCTTCGAAGCATGTGCTGAGAGATATGGATGGGAATCTCCAGCAAGTATTGGGAGAGACAGATAAATCTCAGTTCGAAACGTATGATTGGTCCTACCCTGAAATTATTCATTTCAAAACGGCCGATGGCACCACCACATTGGATGGGATTATCACTTATCCGCCTGATTACAAAAAAGGGCAACGGTATCCTGTGATTGTATATGGATATGGAATGCCCGGTACGCAAATTGTGAATAATCGTTGGGGTGGTGCATGGAATCAATATTTGGCCCAGCAAGGGTATGTGGTTTTCTCCATGGATGCCCGTGGCATGAGCGGTCGCGGTGAGGCATTTAAAAATCTAAGCTATGGGGATATGGCTCAATATTTGGGTAAGGATACGGCCACAGGTGTACAATATTTGGTGGATCAAGGTATTGCAGACCCAAATCGAATCGGTGCGTGGGGGTGGTCCGGCGGCGGCTATTTTACAGGGCTCATGCTGACAAAAAATGCTCACTTGTTCGATGTGGGTGTTTCCGTAGCACCAGTGATGGATTTTCGCCTTTACGATTCTATTTATACGGAACGATCCATGGGATTACCTCAAGATAACAAGGCGGGATATGACTCCACATCTGTCTTGTCTTATGTGGATCGATTTAAGGGAAAGCTTTTGGTTATCCATGGGACTGGCGATGATAACGTCCATTCTCAAAATATGACCTGGTTGGTTGAAGAATTTGTTAAGCACGATAAACAATTGGATACATTTTATTATCCAAATCGCCCTCACGGTATGCAGGGTGGAAATGCGAGAAAAAATCTATACCGGAAAATGATGAATTATTTTAATGATCATTTGAGGGGTAAGGCGCTGATTGAGCGTAAGAATTAATTGGAGCGCGTTCATATAACGCATTAATTTCCAAACTAATATGGGGCCGTAGCTCAGTTGGGAGAGCGCTTGAATGGCATTCAAGAGGTCGTCAGTTCGATCCTGATCGGCTCCACTATTAACCAATATTTCGTATATATCATTTACAGCGAATCATTAGATCGCTATTATGTTGGTCATTCTCAGAATTATGACCACCGACTAATAAAACATAACGCCGGGTATGAAATTTCTACAAAAGCCGTTATTCCTTGGATACTAAAACATACAGAATCATTTCCATCTCGTGGTGCAGCCATGAAAAGGGAAAATGATATAAAAAGAAAGAAAAGTAGAAAATATATTGAGTGGTTGATTTAAAGTAATAAGTGAGAGCGTCCCGATGGAAATCGGGAAGGTCGACAGTTCGATCCTGATCGGCTCCACAAAACCCTCGAAATTTCGAGGGTTTTTTATTTTACCAATAGATTGTTTGCCATCAATATAATGGATAAATTTTGGGGTAAGATTTGTCCGGAATGATCCTCGTTAGATTTATTTGGAATTTAGTTCGATTCATTTTTATCAAATCTATGTAGAAAAATAATAAAGGAATTAAGATGAATATTTATACTGGCAACCTTAGCTATGATCTTTCAGAAGATGATCTGAAAGGTGCATTTGAAGCATACGGTGAAGTTACATCTGCAAAAATCATTTCTGACCGCTACAGTGGTCGTTCTAAAGGATTTGGTTTCGTAGAAATGCCTTCTGACGATGCAGCAAAAGCAGCCATTGAAGCTTTGGCAGGCAAAGAATTGGCCGGCCGCCCATTGGTTGTAAATGAAGCCAGACCCAAAAGATAATTCTGAATCAAATTTGAGTTAGAATAAAAGCCTCAGCGTATTTTCGTTGGGGCTTTTTCTTTATGAAAACACACTTGCGCTTAGGGGGATGCATTTATTAATCTCTTGCCCTTAGATCGTTTCAAGTTCTAATAATTATACAGGATATATGGCAGATTCAAAACCAAAAGTAAATGTAGAAGAACCGGAATTCAGTTCACGGAATGTGCGGAGCAATATTGCGCCCATCTTTCAGATACTCCAAAGTGAACAAAATATTCTACAACGTACGGACCAAAAAGCATTCACACTTATGTCTATATTGGGTGTTTTTATGGTCTTTTTTATTGTCCACTTCTTAAAAATTGAAATTAATTGGTTCAATGTGGCCATGGTGATTATTTATTTTATCGCTGCATTCATTGCCATATTCAACTTAATGCTGGTCATTGTCCCCAGGATGCGGAATGATCAAGGTCATGATGAACTTCCTGATATTAATGCCACATTTTTTGGCGGTATCATTCAATTTAAAAATCCTGTTGAATATGCGGAATACTTGAATGAAATCACTGAAGACCATGAAAAGACATATAAAATGTTTTCGGCACAGCTCTATGCATTGGGGCATATTAATGCGTATAAAAATAAACATTTGCGCAAGGCCATTATATTTTTTGGCACGGCCATCCTTTGTGAACTGCTGATTATTATGTCTATGGCATGGGGACGTGCACTCCAATTTTTACTCACATCATGAGAATCCTTTTACTTTCTTTGGCGCTCGTTGTGAGTGGCTGCCTATCCTCAACCGGTGCACCGGGACCGCAAGGTCCTCAAGGTGAGTCTGGCCCGTCAGGGGCACCCGGAGAAAAAGGTGACAAAGGCGATCCCGGTGAAAAGGGTGAACCTGGGGCGCCGGGCACACCCGGGAAAGATGGTGTTTCTGTATCCCCATCATTGGTAAAAAAACTGGAAACCGCTTTAAACGACATCAATTCAGGTGGACAGAAAATGATATCTGAAGCCATGGATGCCATGCCGGAGCAGGTGGTGAGTACAGTCCATTTTCGTTTTGGTATTTCTGAAATGGGATTTGCATTATTGACATCTGACGGCCGCATTTTTATCATGAAAAATAAAAATCCAGTCACATCCGGAGATGGTTTCATTTATTCAAGCAGTGTGGCGGATGATGATCACAAATTTGTATCTCTCACCGTGCTGCCCGGCGGAGAAGGGTCAAAGCAGTTATTTCTCGCCATGGCCACGGATGGTCATACATTTATATCCGAAGATTTGAAGTCTTGGGTCCAAAAGGATCCACTCACATTAAATTGATTGGATGAAGCTGTGGGGAGGCTGAATCGCATGACAGGGATTGTGTATTCCACCGATCCCGATTTCACACCAAAAAATGAAAATGAAACAGTTGAAACCGCTGACCATCAGGATTTACGTGTCCACCTCGATCGGCGTAAAGCAGGTAAAATTGTTACCATTGTAAAAGGGTTTATTGGGAACCAAGCTGATTTGTCTGCATTAGGTAAATTATTAAAGAAAAAATGTGGTGTGGGCGGGACCGTAAAGAATAACGAAATTTTAATCCAGGGAAATGTGCGTGATCAGGTGATTTCCCTATTAACGCAAGCAGGCCACATTGCCAAGCCATCCGGTGGATAGGCATTTGGGGTCAATCATAAAACTGAAATAAATTCAAACATGAAAAAATTTAAATCAATGATATGGATTGTAGCGCTGTTGGGACTTTGGTCTTGCGCTGAAAAAGAATCAGCATCAAAAACCGCTAC
>JAERSH010000009.1 GCA_016845785.1 Fidelibacterota bacterium | reverse complement strand
TATTTAGAAGAATTAGAAATAATTACCCTCAATGAATATGCAAAGCGGCAAAATATTTCACATTCCAATTTGATCAATAAGGCAAAGCGACAAACCATTGAAGCATTTTCAGAAAAAGGAATTTGGAAAATAGGAATGCCTGCTGAAGCAGAGGCATAATGAATTCAATATTCTAAAAATTGAGTGATAATTAATGTGGGGCAGTCCCACCCAAATTTATTTTATATCCACCACTGGCTCACCCAATACATCCATTCTTGGAACGATGCCCAATCCTGATTGGGTAGAAGCAGCCATGTGGCCGTTCTGCCTTTGGGGTGCACCATCAGCAGTGCTCACCGTTACATAACTATTGAAATCCGTTGCCGTAAATAAATAATCAGTGGGGGTGCTATGGGCCAAGTGGGCAATGGCAGCGGTGGTTACATCCCCGCCCCAACTGTCTTCTAATGTCATAGCAATGCCCAGTTGCACACAAAGATCACGGGCCAACACCGCTTTGGTCAATCCGCCGAATTTACTGATCTTGATATTGACCACATCCATGGCCCGATCGCTATGGCCGCGGACAATCATATTCACCCCATCGATCACTTCATCTAAAACAAAAGGATGGGAGGTTCGCTCACGGATCGCCAGACATTCTTCGTAGGTTTCGCAGGGTTGTTCGATATAGACATCCACACCATCCACGGCACGGACGACCCTTGCTGCCTCATGCATAAGCCACCCCGTATTGGCGTCTGCTACCAACTTATCTCCCGTTTCTAATTCGTTGGCCACAAGTTTAATTCGTTCAATATCTTCATCGGGATTGCCACCTACTTTCAGCTGGAATCTGCGATATCCTTCATCTCGATATTGTTTTACATTGGCCGCCATGGCCTCCGGTTCAATTTGAGAAATGGCCCGGTATAAAATAAAATCATCACCGTATCGACCACCCAATAGTTCGCAGACCGGCATCCGGGCCACTTGGCCTTTAATATCCCAACAAGCCATATCAATGGGGGACTTCACATAAGAATGTCCCTTCAAACACTGATCCATCAATTGATTTAATTTACCGGTTTGGGTGGGATCTTGGCCGATGAGATGGGGGCCTAATTCTTTTAATCCTGCACGGACGCCAGCCCCATAAGCGGGGAGGTAGAATGGCCCCAACGGGCAGCATTCGCCGTATCCAATGGTACCGTCATCCGTTTCAATAGCCACGATGGTGGAATCAAATACATCCACAGACTTCCCGCCGGACCATTTATAAGATCCTTCGTGGAGGGGGAGATCCACTTGGTAAGCGAGTATGCGTCTAATTTTCATGATTATTAACCGTAAACCTAATAACGGTTATGGATTGAACCCCACTTTTTTCTCAGTAATACCAATCCTATATTCAAGGAATAGATTTAATGGATAAATGGAATTAAAAGTGAAAAAGAATATTATAATGATGATTTTGGTTGCGGTCGGTGTGTATTTCATTATGGAAGTGGCTACAGACCCAACCCGCAAAAAAGCGAAACAACAAATTGTTGAATCTACCCGTGAAAAAATTCCCGGTCCGCGCACATGCTTTTGGACCCGAGGTCCTGCCAGCAAAGATCCATATGTGAATGTGGCCTACCCGGATGCAGGTGTATTTTATTGGCATGCCACTTTCTCCACACCAGAAGGTGCCACCCTTTCTTTGGAAGGCGATTTTCCCCATTCACGATATATGTCCCTCATCAGTTATGATGAACGGGGTGCGCCGGTAGAATCCCTAGCCGATTATTTAATTGTACCTAATGATGGTGCCGTGAATCCATTTATCCAAGGTGCGAGACGGGATTCAGAAAAAAGAGGATATAAGGTGGATGTGGTGGATCTGGGGAAAAATATCCGGCGAAAAGAAGGGACTCGAATCAATTTACACACGGATGTGGCGGATACAGATGAATCGCCGGTTCTAGGTCAAAATTCATTAAATGCAGCATCTTATGGCAATGGACAACAATCGGTTATTTATCGTATTTACGTCCCGGATAATGGCACAGCGCCTACGGGTGGTGTATCCTTGCCCGAGCCCGTTTTGACTATGCCCAATGGAGACGTATTTCGCGGAGCGGAAGCCTGCAAATTGCTGACCACCAATCAGCCACCCATGATAACACCCAATGCCATTGGTGTACCCATGCAGACTTATATGAAAATTGTGAACCAACCGGGTAAGCCCGATACATGGCCTGCTCAGGTACCGCCCAAGTGGTTTTTACAATATGATCGCGAATTTCTATTGGGGATTTATACAGGACAAATGCCCAAATCCCCTCGAAAAAGTACCGGCGGATTCTACCCAAATCTGGATAATAATTATGTTCGAACTATCATCAATCGGAAGCATGGCAAGATATTCGTTCTGAGAGGAAAGCTTCCCACTACCCCGACCACATACCATGGCGATCCTGTACGAAATGCCGGTGAATTGGTATATTGGTCCATTTGCTCAAATCAAGGATTCGCCAACACACGTGTGAATGACTGCCTTTTTGATGAGCAAGTCCCGGTGAATGAAAATGGAGAATATATAATTGTCATCAGTCGAGAAGAAGACCGCCCGAGAAATGCCTATCCCGAATGCGGTATTGGATGGCTACCCATGGCCGATGATGGCGATGGTGTCTTGGATGACGATGTGACAGTAGTGCAAATTCGAAATATGCTGGCCCACCCGGATTTTGCCCATGCCATCCAAAATGTGACGGAGATTGGGAAAGAAAAAGAAATTATGGGCCCCTATTTGCCCAATGCCTTTTATGCCATGCCCGGGATGTTCGAAATATTGTTTCCTTGTGTGGAATAATGTCTGAAGGAGTGGCAATGCCCCTTCTTTCACCTATTTAATCCATGACTCAGACACAACCGATAACACTCAAACAAGTATTTCGCCTTTGGCTCCCATTGGCCGGCAGTTGGTTTTTGATGGGCATCGAGACACCCATGCTTACTGCATTTGTTGCACGAATGGCCGCACCAGAGATCACCCTCGCTGCGTGGGGTTCACTGATTTATCCTATTTCATTGGCCATCGAAGGCCCCATTATTATGCTCCTCACAGCCAGCACGGCTTTGGCAAAAGATCGGTTGGCCTATCAAACCCTTTTTCGATATATGGTCATCATGTCTGTGGCCCTTTCTGCCCTCCATGTTTTGGTTGCATTTACACCTTGTTACTACTTCTTGGCAGAAGGGTTACTCAAAGTACCGGCTGCACTCATTGAACCGGGTAGGATTGGACTTCAAATCATGACGCCATGGACATTCATGATTGCCTGGCGCCGGCTAAATCAAGGTACCATGATTAAATATGGTAACTCCAAGGCTGTAGCCATAGGGACGGCCATTCGATTGATTTCACTCATATCAATTTTGACCATTGGATATGGATTTACAGATTTCTCCGGTGTGGTTGTTGGTGCATGTGCCGTGGCGATTTCAGTTACCATGGAAGCCCTTTACGCCCATATGGCGGTACAGCCTATACTCCACAATCGATTACCGGAAACCAGTGAAGCATCACCCATCACGCGCCAATCTTTTACACGATTTTATTTACCGCTCGCCATGACACCTCTCATGACACTGTTGATTCACCCCGCCGGTGCAGCCGGGATGAGTCGTATGCCAGAAGCACTACCTTCATTGGCCGCTTGGCCCGTAGTCTATGGATTGGTTTTTCTCACACGCGGGATGGGTTTTGCTTACAATGAGGTGGTGGTAAGTTTGGCAGGAGAGCCGGAAGGAAAGATTCAGCTGAATCGATTCGCCAGAATTTTGGCCCTATCTACCATGGGGCTTTTGGCCTTGATTGCTTTTACACCATTGGGCGGATTCTGGTTTAAGTATGTTACTGGCATTTCACCTGAATTAACCCAACTGGCATCGGTGACCATTATGTTTGCCATACTCATGCCTGGGTATCAAGTATATCAATCTTGGTATGGGGGATTATTGGTGCACTACCATGAAACAAAAGGCATCAGTGAAGCGGTGATGATTTATGTGGGGCTTGCACTTTTTGGTCTATGGCTGGGATCGAATTGGGCCACCATGCCGGGAATTTATTGGGCGATTAATGTATTTGTGGCGGCCGGATTATGTCAGACTTTCTTTTTGCGGTATCGGTATAAACAATTATCATGATGGGTTAATAATAACTTGAATTATAATTGAGTAAAACAATAAATTGTATTACAATGTAATAAAAAGAAAGAATTATGAGAGAAGTCATTAGCATTAGCGCATCACCAGAAGAGCTTGAATCAATAGATAAAACAGCGGCGAAAGAAGGTGTAACCCGCAGTCGATTGGTTCGAAAAGCCATCAAAGGATATATCCGTACTCAGCAGTTAGAAGCCCTACGCCAGCAAGGTATTCCGTTGGCTCGCAGCATGAATGTATACACAGACGAAGACGTATTTAATCTCGTTTCGTGAAAATTATTTTAGATAGCAATGTTATCATTGCTGGTATCATCAGTGAAGGGATCTGCCACCGAATTCTTTCATATTGTTCTGAAGCAGATATCATGGTGGTTTCCCCATTTATCAAGAATGAAGTTTTAACAGTAATGAAAGAAAAATTCAATGCAGATAAATCATTCTTAAATGATATCGACCAATTTTTAAATACATTCCAATCCGTAGAACATGATACTTTAGAACCACCCGTATGTAGAGATTCTGATGATGATAATATTTTATCATTAGCAATTGAAGTCAATGCTCCTGTTATTTTTACAGGTGATAAAGATTTGTTAGACCTAAAATCTTATCATAACATTCGACTATGCCATCCGAATACATTTTGGGATTATATTGAATAAAGATTTAACAAGATAAATAATGGAAAAAACAGATTTAAGAGAAAATGTCTCTATCAAGACACCCCAAATTCATGAAACAGCATTCGTGGCCGATGGGGCAAGAATCATTGGAGATGTCATCCTCAAAGCAAACAGTTCTATTTGGTATAATACGGTTTGCCGGGGCGACATCAATCAAATTGTAATTGGCGAAAGATCCAATATTCAGGATAATAGTGTTATTCATCTTGAAAATGATCAAGGCGTCATTGTGGGTGATCATGTCACCGTGGGGCATAATGCAATCATCCATGGATGTACGATAAAAGATGGTGCCCTCATCGGGATGGGCGCAATCATTATGAATGGTGCCACCATCGGGAAAGGTGCCGTGGTTGGCGCCGGCGCATTGGTCAAAGAAGGGATGAATGTCCCGGATTATGGATTGGTGGTTGGTGTTCCGGGTAAAGTTATTAAAACATTGCCCCCATCCACTTATGACCAAAATGTAAAATGGGCAAAAAAATATGTGGGACTGGCGAATCTCCATCAGGACCACCAAAAGGAAACATCATGAAAATAAATCGAAATGACCCCTGCCATTGCGGTAGCGGTAAAAAATATAAAGCATGCCATGGATTGAAATCGGAAGAAACACCATGGAAGAAAATGGCCAAATATGGCGCAATCGGATTGGTGGCCATCTGGTTTTTGAAGGATATATTTTCATCCGCCAGTAATGATAATGCACACTCAGCACCACCGGGGAAAGTGTGGTCTGAAGAACATGGCCATTACCATGATATCAATACAAACCTTCCTCCTGTTCCACCCAAACCAGTGGGTGTAGATCGAAATTTGAATGCACCCCAGCCTGAAGGTCCTGTACCGGAAGGAAAAGTCTGGTCACCGGAACATGGTCATTGGCACGACGCAACCCCTGCAGCTGCACCCGCACCTGTTTCACCGGCTCAACAGCAGCCATTAAATATTCCCCAGCCTGATGGCCCCGTTCCCGAAGGTAAGGAATGGTCTACTGAGCACGGTCATTGGCATGATATTACGCCAAAGAAAGATCAATGAGATCCTTTCTCATGGGTTTGGTCGCAGTCACGTTTTTTGGATGCGAAGAAACAAGAGATAACTGTATAGACGAGAGTAAAATAAAAAATGATTCTTGTCCTCGTATTTGGGATCCTGTTTGTGGTTGCGATAATCAAACCTATTCCAATTCATGTGTAGCTGAAAATGCAGGATTAGATAATTGGAAAAAAGGGGAGTGCGATTAGCATATTTGATTCTTATTTGTATGATGCTATAAATTCACTGTTATGAAGCGAATTTTCCTCACCCTTACTTTAATTTTTACTGCCTGTGAAGAAGACAGGAATGATGGCTGTATCGATGAAAGTAAGATCACCAATGATCCATGCCCAACCGTTTGGGATCCGGTATGCGGATGTGATGAAAAAACCTATGGCAATGCCTGTACTGCGGGGAGTTCAGGTGTGCTTTCATGGACAAAAGGGGAATGTAAATAAAATATTGATACGGCCCGAAATCCCATTGGGTCTCTTCTGAAAAACCGGTAGTTTTCCGAGCCTTTTTCCGAGGAATAATTTGCAAATAGTACTCGCCACACATAATCGCGGTAAAATGGAAGAAATGGCCGACATTTTGGCTCATCTGCCCATTGAACTCCTCACTTTGGATGCATTTCCACAAATTGGAGATATCCCTGAGACCGGTGTCACCTTAAAAGAGAATGCATTCATCAAGGCCGAAACTGTCCATAACATAACAGGATTGCCCGCCCTGGCGGACGATACGGGGCTGGAAGTGGATGCGCTCGATGGTGCCCCCGGTGTTTATTCTGCCCGATATGCAGGTGAATATGCCACCTCTGAGGATAACTGCAATAAGATGCTTTCCGAATTGGATGGCGTCCCCATGGCAAAACGGACGGCTCGGTTTCGCACCGTCATTGCCTTCGTGACGGCCCATAAAAATGAATGGACAGAAGGAATGGTAGAAGGGGAAATATTAGATCATAAAGAAGGTAATGGTGGATTTGGATTCGATCCTATTTTTTACTATCCCCCATTTAAAAAGACCTTCGCATCCCTTGAAAAAGCGGAAAAGAATAGTGTTTCACATCGTGGGAAAGCTTTACGTAATTTCTCGGTCATCCTCGAAAAATGGATAAAAAACAATGGACGTCAAACATAAGGAGCTGACTATCGCCTCAACGTTAACGGATTAATCTAACCGCTCGTCGGTATCAATGCGCCCGAAAGGGCCTTGTTAACTTAAATAATGGAGGTGGATTTCGTGTCAAAACGAATCCGTTTTGTCAGCATATGCTTATGGATGACCGTATTGTTTCCCGCATACGGCCAAGGGGGTTCGTCCATCCATGACCTCCCAGAAAACTGGCATCCCGACTCTCCATTCCTTTACAATCCGGATAAACAGTATCTATATTCACTGGCCATGCCCTACGATTCCACCACTTATGAATCACGGAATCTGATTCGGTTACCCTTCGTTATTGTCAGAAAAATTGATGTAGCAAAAGATTGGTCCACCATCACCTTCACCGGTGCATACTTTGGACAATCAATGAATATACCATTTGTGGCGCCCGTGGATTGGTATGTAAACCGCCAAATAAAAGTCAATCGGCAAATGGCCATGCATAAGGCCATCCACGATACCACCACCTTGAGAAAGCCTCAATCTCAAATTCTTCAGGATAATCGTGGGCGAGGTATCGAAGTGATTGGTGTGGATGTGGCCAAACTGGGCCGCGTTTCATTAACCGCTCGAGGGAATGTTACCGTGAAAGGTAATCTCGTATTTCAGGATCAAGAATTAATCCGATCGAAAGTGAATGAAACCCAGAATACACATTTAGAATTTGATCAAACCCAACGCATTAGTGTGGAGGGGAAAATAGGTGAGCGCGTATCGGTGAATGTGGATCACGATTCAGAGCGGGATTTTAGTTGGGAGAACAATATTCGAATCAATTATAAAGGGGAAGAAGACGATATCATTCAGACTGTAGATGCAGGGAATGTATCACTGACCCTCCCGGGCTCTCAATCTCTCATGGGGTCCGCCAGCCATCAAGGACTCTTTGGCGTCAAAACGGTATCGAAACTAGGCCCCATGAATGTAACCGCCATTGCATCCGTGGTAAACACCGAGAAGAAATCGCAAGAGTATAAAGGTAAAAGCGAAGCCCAGACGTTTCAGATTAAAGATTATAATTTTATCAAAAATCAATATTTCTATATTCATGAGTGGTATCGAAATGGTGTCGTCACATCCAACCAAGGTCGCCCTATCGTCATTCCATCATTTTATCCACTAAAAGAAGGGCTCCACCAAATCGGAAATGTGGTGGTCCGTAATTTTGAATTATACCAGTTGGATCAATCCACCAATTCTGAAACCAATCCCGGAACAGCCTATGCAGATTTGGGATTACCCCAAGAGAGCCATGATCAAACCGGTAATTTCAAACGATTGGAACAAGGTCAAGATTATGTGCTAAGCGAAGATTTGGGTTATATCCGATTGCGGCAAAAAGCCAGCGATGAAGTGTTGGGCTGTACCTATGTCATCGCAGACCGAACTACGGGCGATACACTCATGGTTGTGGGCGAAGGCATATCTACGGGCAATGATCATTTGAAAATGAAAATGCTGAAGCCCAAAAATTTAACACCGAGCCATCCTGTGTGGCCCCTCATGTTCAAAAATGTATATTACTTGGGGACCACCAATATCAACCGTGAAGGATTTGATTTACGCATAGTGAATGACCGTCTCCCTGTTCCCAGCCACCTTGACCCTCAAGGGAACCCCTATATTACTCAATTTGGATTGGATAGTTTGAATGAGAGTGGTGTGCGATCTGCCGACCAAAAAATTGATTTGGCCAATGGCAATATTGTGAGTTTAGCTGATGGCGTATTATTCTTCCCGACCTATCATCCCTTTGCTGCGGATACATTACCGGACGGGAATCAAGCACCCGGACTATCGGGATCCTTGGGGACGGGTAAAATGTATTTCAGTACCCAACGAACCCAAATCACAAATGATAGTCGATTCACAATCGAAGTGGATTATGCCAACCAGAGTGCCACAATTAACTTAGGATTTATGATTGTAGAAGGGAGTGAGCAAGTCTATAAAGGTGGTGTTTCTCTGAAACGGGGCATTGATTACCAAGTAGATTATTTTAGCGGCACTATTGTTTTGGCCGATGATGTGGATCCGAACGCAGACATTAAAGTGATTTATGATAAACACCAGTTGGTCACCTTTGATAAAAAAACAATTTTGGGTATTCGGTCTCAAATGGATTTTGGCAAAAATTCCTTTATTGGTGGTACGGCTCTATACTACAACCAATCTGTAGTGAATGAAAAAGTAGAAGTAGGATATGAGCCCATGCGAAATTTTATTTGGGGATTGAATGGTCGATTTCAACAGGATATGCCCATGGTTACCCGCGCTTTAGATAAAATGCCGGCCATTGAAACGGATCAACCATCTTCCTTTTCGATTGAAGGTGAATTCGCTCAGATTTTACCCAACCCCAACCCCATAAACAATCGGGCCACCGGTGATCCAAATGGTGTGGCCTTTATTGACGATTTTGAAGGATCAAAACGCACCACTTCCATTCCTATTCTTCGTCGATTCTGGCGGGAGTCATCCGCCCCTGTTGATATGTTAACCGGTGAATCCCTTGACCAGCGAAAAAGAGGGAGACTGAAATGGTTTAATCCATTCGTCCAAACCCGAACCAAAGATATTTGGCCGAATCTGTCCACTTCACTTCGTGCACAAAATGAAACCACGGATATTATGATTCTTGAATTTGATAAGCGAGCCTATCAAGAAACGGTACGTGATGATTCCGTGTGGGGTGGTATCATTACACCATTTTATTCCGGTGATTATGACCAGACCCAAACCAAATTTTTTGAAATTTGGATGAAAGGGGATCGGGGTAAAATCACCGTCGATCTGGGTCAAATCAGTGAAGACAGAGATGGGAACGGCATTTTAAATACAGAAGATATCCCAGTGGGCGGACTCATTGGTGATGGCATTTTGGACGATGCTGAAGATGTGGGTTTGGATGGATGTACAGATGGATTTGAAGATGGCTGGGGATCCTGTTTAGATCCAGAAGGACCATCTTATATAGATTATGTGGGCGCAGGGGAAACAAAATTAATCAACACATATAGTGATGTAGATCCGGAAGACCCTAACGGCGATAATTGGGAATATTCGGAAGGCAGCAATGACTATTCCAGAATTAACGGGACAGAGAAAAATGCACTAGATGCGGGTCGATATCCAGACACAGAAGATTTGGATCGAACGGGATTTTTAGATCGATCGAATGATTATTTCACCAAATCATTTTCATTAACAGACACCACTTATCTTGCGGGAGAGACCAAAAAAAATGGCGTACTAACCGGATGGAGGTTATTCCGAATTCCCCTCGTTGATTTTGAAAAAAGTAATCCGGGTCAAGATCGAGAATGGAATAATATTCACCACCTACGGATTGGTGTGAGCGATGTGGATAAAAAAACATATATCCAAGTGGCCAAGATTGAATTGGTTGGGAATGAATGGCAGGAATTAGGGATTGCAGCCGATTCATCTGAAATCTACTCTAAAGAAAATGCCGATTCTGTTTTTGCCATTTCAGTGATAAATACGGATGATAATGCAAACTATAAACCGCCGGAAGGTGTTCAAGGTGAATATGATCGAATAAACCAAATTAGGTCGAAAGAACAATCTTTGGTGATGAAATTTACCGAGTTGCCCGGAAGAGCCAGCGGTGCAGCCATGAAATCTTTGATTGCTTTAAGTGGCGAACGGGCCCAGAGCTATTTATCCTATGATAAAATGAAAATGTATGTTCATGGTTTAAGTCCGTGGATTACCCATGAAAATTCGAATGTGGATTTTTTCTTGCGATTCGGGTTTGGCGAAAATTATTATGAAGTCACCCAACCGGTATATGATGGGTGGGATGAAGGGTTGGGCCGAAATTCAATTGAACTGGATTTGGAATGGCTCACCGGCCTAAAACTTCAGGATTCCAGTTCAGTGAAGAAGTTCAGTGAGACTGATGTCTTTATGGATTCGGTGAATTTTAAGGAATATCGATTTACGGATGAAATGGGAGTAGAAACGGGGAAAGTGATTCGCATTAAAGGTCAGCCTGCACTAAACCGTATCCAGTTTTTTATTGTCGGTATTCGAAACAATGCAGAAATCCCCATCAGTGGTGAAGTGTGGATTGACGAGTTGAGACTCAGTGGTGTGAACCGAGATAAGGGGATTTCTATGCGGGTTCAAAGCCGTGTTAAACTTGCAGATGTCATGAATACGTCTTTTGCGTACCGACGGCAAGATGCGGACTTTCATATGTTACAGCGACGATTAGGATCGAACAAATCCAACGAAAGTTTCAATGTGAATTCATCATTCAATGTGGACAAATTTTTACCAAAAGATTGGGGGATGAAAATCCCCATTTCAGCCACGCTCGCCAATACGATTAGCCGACCGAAATATTTCCCCGGGCAGGATATCCTTGTGGATCAATCCAATGCGCCTGATTCCATATTGGCGCAATCCAATGCAGTAACGTTAACCATTGCTGCATCGAAAACGGGCAAATCAGATAACAAATTGCTGAAATATACAATCGATCGAATGAATACACGATTTTCAATGAATAGACGATCTTTATCCAATTAAATTCAAAAAGAAATCTTGAATGAATCCTATACGGGAAATGTGACTTACATCCTTCCATTCGGCAGAAATAATTATGTCATGCCATTTAAATGGCTATCGGTCCTTCCCTGGGTAGGAGAAAAATTGGGAAAGACCCATCTTTATTACACACCGGCTTCGATTAATGCATCCATGAATTTCAGTGAACGGCTGACACAAAAAACACCTCGTCGCGGGAATAAATCGCCTGATGATTATAATTTTGGTTTGAATCAATCCTATGCATTGGACTATAAAATGACGGAATCGATCAATACAAAATTTAGCCGTGCCATTAAAAGTAATATGAATGATTATCGGGGATATATGGCAACCGCACTGAAAAATATGGATGCAGGTGTGGTGACTGATATTACAGAAAGTTTTACCTCTTCCTTTTCTCCCGTACTCATGGATTGGCTAAAGCCCACGTTTACCTATTCTGCTAATTACCGATGGAATAAAGCCAGAGATGGAAATGTAGAAGGTGCAAATATCGGGAATCAACTCCGCTATTCATCCGGGATTAGCTTATCGCCAACCAAATTAATTGAATTGGTTTATAAGCCATCCACAGGCAGGGCGGCACCGCCAAAACGGACTACTACCCGTCCACCGCCTCGAAGCCGGACTCGAAAAAGAGGTACGCCATTTGGTGAAGAAGAAGAAATATCCGGGCAGGAATCAGTGAACCGTGCCGCCGTAGCCCAAGCAGAAAAAGAAAAAAAGGAAGATCCAAAACGGGAAAGTAAAATTTTGAAAAAGGTCCATGGCATGACCAAAAAAATCAATCCCATCAATTTGACATACACAGAAAACATAAACAAAACCGGTATGGGCGTTATGGGTGCCGTGCCGTGGCAATATCGATTGGGAATCCAGAAAGAACACGGACTTGATCATTCAGAACAGGTGGGGAGTAATACAGGAAATTTTGACCATAAACGTGACTTCTCCGTACGATCTGGATTAAACTTAACTCGCGCATTAACGATTTCATTTAATTATGCACAAAATGTGTCGAGCAATCTCAGAGGATCGGGCTTAGAGCAGCGAACCATGTCCAGAGATTATTTGTCTTATGGCAGTCACCTTGAAGATGGATTTCCATTTGTTGGTTGGTCCATTCGACTCACAGGATTAGAGCGAAACAAATTTATTGGGAAATTTGTCCGTACATTAAGTCTGGATCATGTGACCAACGGAAAAGAAACCCGGGCATGGCAGTTTGATCAGTTTGGTGGTCCCAATATGTCATTTTTTGGAATTGATGATTTTATTGCAGACTATGGAGATAAAGAGCGAACCTCTAGGGTCAATATGAATTTTGCACCATTAATTGGTGCCACCCTATCCTTGAAGAAGGGGATTGCCGTTACCATGCGTCACAATAGAACATTATCGAGAGAGACAACAGCCAATGGAGGGCAGAAGGTCTTTAATGATCATTCTTATCTGCTCACAGCCAATTATACCCATCGTGGCGGGTTTAATATCCCCATTCCATTTTTCGATAATTATAAGGTGAATAATCAGGTTAACTTCACCTTTAATTTTGACATGAATAAAAATCGAACACTACAGAAAGCACAAGAAGCCACCAAGTTTGCTGAAACGGCATTTACGTCCAGTTGGAAAACAGGAATTCGCTTAACGTACACATTTTCGAAGTCCGTGAGTGGGAGTATGATTTGGGAATATCGTGAAAGTGATTCTAAACATACCGGAAAGAAAATCGATAGAGATTTTGGTTTTGATGTAAACTTGGCGATAAGAGGATAATGAAAAAAATCATTCATATAATTAGTATCTGTATTTTCACACTGGTTGGGTGCCAAGCACAAGTACCTAAGTTTGATGGGGATAAAGCATTTTCACATTTGGTTGCCCAATGCAATTTTGGCCCCCGTAACCCCGGTTCCGATGGTCATAAAAAAGCATTGGCATATTTTATAGATGTACTTTCCCCATTGGCGGATACAGTTTTTACCCAACCCTTTGAGGATACCATGCCCAGAACCGGCAAAAAGGTACAAATGCATAATGTAATCGCTCAGTTTAATCCTGCCACAAAAAAACAGATTATGATTTCTGCCCATTGGGATACCCGCCCATGGGGAGATCGGGGTGCCAGTATCATGGGGAAGAATCAACCAATCATGGGGGCAAACGATGGGGCCAGCGGTGTGGCTGTCATATTGGAATTGGCACGCATTTTTCATGAGCATCCACCAGCGGTTGGCATCAGTCTTGTCCTTTTTGATGCAGAGGATTATGGAACGACAGGTGATTCATGGACCTATTGTATCGGCTCGCAGTATTTCGCAAAAAATGTACCTATCCCATATCCGGTCTATGCCATTAATTTAGATATGGTGGGAGATAAGAATTTAGAATTGTATATTGAGCGATATTCATATCAGCAAAATGCAGCACTGGTATTAGAACTTTGGGATTTAGCCGCATCCTTAAAATTGCCCGCTTTTAAAAAACAGGCTAAATATATGATCTTTGATGACCATGTGCCCCTTTACGAAATTGCGGGCATCCCTGCGGTGGATATTATTGATTTTGATTATCCGAATGACCAAATTAATTATCATCATACCCAAAACGATGTGGTGGCAAACTGCTCACCACATAGTCTGTGGCAGGTGGGCACATTAATGGTAAACCATATTTACAATCAGAAATGAAGAAACGATTTCCCATCATATTCACCTTTGCAATCATTCTGATGATATTCAGTTGTGAAAAGGCATCTCAAGCGGATGATACTTATCCCATTACATCGGTGGATTTTGTTTTTCTTCAGGCATCCAATAAACTCTATGTGTCCGTAGAAGCAGCCAAAGGATATCAAGGGGGCACCCTTGATTCAGTTATGGTCTTATGGCAAGGGATTAGTGCATCCAACACAGCGGATACCATTCGGCTTTTAGATGATGGATCTTCTGGCGATATGATTTCAAAAGATGAGATTTATAGCCGAAAAATTATCAATAACAGTGCGACCATTAAGAATGTAATTCCACCGTCAGCAAAGGATTCGGTTTTCCTCAGTATTATGGCGATTTATAGTGGAAAAAAACTCACCGAATCTTCGTCATTTTTATTGGGGAATATTCGCCCGAAACTTGGATCAGTATTTGTACCGGATACGGTCACACGGCCCACGGCCAATCCTGATCCCAATATTACAAATACAGTCAAATTTTCAGTGACTGCTGTGGTCTCTGATCCCAATGGATTGGATGATATTAAACGGGTGCTATTTCGTTCTTATCACGTGGGGTTGGATTCAATGATGTATGGGGGCAATCCGATTTTACTATATGATGATGGGACTGGCGCCGATGGATCTGGCGATCTTCAAAAAGGAGACGGCACATTTACGCGAATAATTTCTATGACAGAAAATGCCACAACCGGCACATACCATTGGACATTCGAAGCGCAGGATCTTTCTAATGCCTATAGCGACACCATTAAGAAAGTGTTGGTAGTCCAATGAGAAAGATAATCCTCTTTGTTACGCTATTTAATTTAATCTTGGCTCAGGGATTGGTCCCGGGCGTATTCAAGATGAATTCGAGCAACTTTGATACTACCGCTTTTAAAGGGCTGAAAAGCAATATGATTAGTGATATTGTACCCCAAGCAGATACACTGGTGTGGTTGGGAACGGGGTCGGGTCTGGCTGTATTAAGGGATACCAGCAATATGTATACCATCACTTCAAAAGCCGATGCATCTGCCGGTCAATTAACCAATATGACACCAACCGGCGGTGTGGTGGCCCTTGCCGTCCATAAGAAAACTTTATTTGCTGCATTTGCCAAGAGCGGTGAAGATATTACCGTCGGCAATGGATTGATTTACAGTACAGATGCCACCGGGAATTCAATCGATTATACCTATTTTGAACAACCGGTGGACACAGAAGCAGATTCATTGGCTCCCTTTGCAAATCGATTTTTTAAGGGATTACCTATTACAGTGAAAGAGGCCAATGTGACTTATGACGCGGCCATTTCCGGCAATTATATATGGATAACCAGTTGGGCCGGTGGATTGCGCCGTTACAATATTTTACAAAAAGTGTGGGAACGTGTGCCTTTACCCATGGATGGTGATCAAGTGTTGAATACGTGCGAATCAGCTAGTTATGAAAACACACCAAGCGGATACGTGTTAAAAAATTTCTATTTAAATCCCAGAGACCCTTGGGATGGGACATCCACCAAATCAGAAGATTCCAAGACTTATGGGAATCATAACCACAAAGCCTTCTCGGTTATTGCTTACGGTGATACGGTGTGGGTGGGGACAGCCAATGGCATTAACCGTGGATTAATTGGTGACAATGGTTGTGTGAATTGGGTGCATTATACGCCGGTAAATGATGGTTTATCCGGTGGTTTTGTTGTGGGATTGTCTCGACAGGTAACTCAAGGTCAAAGTGTAATCTGGGCAGCCACGATTACTGCAGGGGCCGGGGAAAAGAGTGGTGTCAGCTTTTCTATGGATGATGGTGATACGTGGCATACCACATTAATTGGCGAACGTGCATATAATATTACGGCATCTGATTCTACTGTACTGGTGGCCAGTAAATCGGGACTGTGGAAAACAGTCACAGAAAATCCAATGGATGTGGCGAAACCGTGGGCAAAATATAAACCGGCAAAGCAAGCCTTACTGATTGGCTCCACAGGCACCTACGCCATGGATGAAATATTGAGCGATGAAGTGATTGGTGTGGCCTATGATAAACGCCCCTTTTATAGTTCATCGGCGACTGTGTGGATTGGTTCTTGGGATGGATTGGCCCGGGCATTAAATCCCCATGGATCCAACTGGAAGGTTTATCGAACAGAATATGATGCAGATAAAGTATATGCCTATCCCAACCCCTTTTCACCCTACGAACATAATCAATTGGGTGGCGACGGCTATGTCCATATCCATGCCAAGGTAAAAACATCATTTGTGGTCAAAATGGATATATTCAATTTTGCCATGGAGCCCGTAATCCAAAAACAATTTGATCGACGGATATCCTCAACAGGCAGTTTGAAATGGAATGGGAAGGACAAGAATGGACGACTGGTGGATAATGGTTCATATTTTATTCGTTTAGAATTTGACCAAAAAGTGAAATGGATCAAACTAATCGTGATTAAATGATGCAAAAGATTAGACCATATATCGTTATCATTTTGGCCGGAGTTACATTATTGAGCGCACGGAATTATGCATCATTCGCCGGTGGATTTTTACGCATGGGCGCTTCTGCCCGGGCCATGGCAATGGGTAGTGGATTTACGGCCGAAATCGATCCTGGTTTTGCTGCCTATCATAACCCCGCATCCATGGTGTATTTAACCAAAAGGCAACTTGGGTTCAGCCATCATTTTCTGCCATTAGATCGACGGTTTATGGCTGCAAATGTATCCTTTCCAATTCCGCCTTCTGCCAGCGTGGGGCTGGCTTGGATTAGTGCGGGAGTTGATAATATTGATGGACGGAATTCTGCCGGGGAGCATACCCAATATCTCTCCACATCAGAAGATGCATTTGTCATTTCATTTGCCCAAAAAATCTTGCCATGGTTTTCTGCGGGACTGAATCTTAAAATATTGAACCATCAACTGCCCATGAATACAATGGATTTGGCCGGAAAAGGCATGGGAATGGATTTCGGGATTTTCATTCATCCTGAGAATGGGCCAAACCTTGCTTTCATGGTGCAGGATCTCAGCTCTCGATATCAGTGGAAAACAGAAAAAATATTTGAACGTGGAAAGGTGTATGTTGAGCAATTCCCAACTCTATATCGTCTCGGTTCTAACTACACCTATAAAAATGTGTATTTGACCGGTGATGCGGGCGTGGTCATGAATGGGAATGAATTATTGGGATATACATTTCGTATCGGTGGCGAATATCCATATTTAGATCATTATTATATCCGGGGTGGATTGGGCAATGGCCGTATGTCAGTAGGTGTGGGGTTAGATTGGTCATTGTTAAAAGATAAAGACGGCCGGTTGGATTACGCATTTGTATTTGAAAATCCTGCAGGTGCGGCCCACATATTTACCTATGCATTCTCATTTTAAATCCCTTCTTTTTGCAGGATGTATTTCTCAGGTATTGGCAACCGGTACCCAGTTTTTATCCATTCCTTCATCCGCCTATGATTTAATTAATTTTCACTCCCCGTGGCGCAATCCTGCGGCTTTAAATCAACTCCATGGCGCACCTGAATTGGGATTTGCTTATGGCAATTGGCTAGCAGGCACCCAAATGGCCAGTGTGAAATGGCGCGGTCAATTTCGCCAAGCCAACGGTGGATTGGATGTCCGATACGTGGGGATGGATGATATTGAATTGCGTCCCAACAAACCCACGTCGCAACCATTGGGCCACTATGCTGCTTATGGTTTATCTGTTCGGAGTATGATGGGATGGGAGAGAGGAACACATCAATTTGGGGTAGGCGTCCAATTTGTGAATATGCAGATCTACCAGGAAAGTGCATCGGGTATGGCCTTGGATTTCGGGTGGGGATGGTCATTTCGCCAGGATTTGAAATTCACATTATCCGCATTAAATATTGGTAAAATGAATGCACTTAGTTCATTGAAACCTCAATTACCCCAACGCATCATGAGTTCTGTAATCTATGAACAAGAACCCTACAATGCATTCCTAGGTATTGAATCTAACAGTCTGGTTCAAAACCCCATTCTATATGCGGGTGGGCAGGGCAAATATAATAATCTGGTTTTTGGCGGTACCTATATGCATACGAATGGCATGAAAAGCATATCCGGTGGTGTGGGGGTCCAATTTGGGATTTATACAGTGGCCTATGGCATCCAATGGGGGGATCAACACTTGGGCATGCCGCAAATGATTGACATTTCCATTCGGTTGCCATGAATTCTGCCCATTCAAAAAAAATCATAATTGGATTGTCGATTGCAGTCCTCTTTTTATTGATCAGTAATGTGGCCACATTAAGAAAATTGGATATGGCCTCACGGTCGCCGGCTCCCATACCCAAACCGGCAATTGAAGCAGCTGAGCCCATTGAAAAAGAAACGGCTCCTAAAGCAATTATTGGTAAAATCATTTTAGTAATCGATGATTTTGGCTACCGAAATGATGCAGTATCTGATGGATTTTTGGCCTTAAATGTCCCCATCACTTGTGCCATCATTCCGGGGCATAGCCAAAGTAGTCATTTTGCGAAAAAAGCCATTGCTGCCGGACAGGAAGTCATTATCCATATGCCCATGGAATCCAAATTAAATACACCGGGTGAAGATGAGTATAAATTGAAAACGGGAATGACCAGCGAAGAAATCGAATGGCGAATGAATGAAGTGATAAAAGAAATTCCAGAAGCCATCGGTATGAATAATCATCAAGGATCCAAAGCCACTACAGATGGCAAGGTCATGGGCGTTGTGGGATCCGTATTAAAAGAACATGGTAAATATTTTTTGGATAGCCGAACTGCATCCAATACAGTTGGAGAAGCAACCATGCGCCAATTGGGTGTGCCTACTGCACGACGGCATGTTTTTTTGGATAATGATTCTGAAGTAGAGAAAATTAACACCCAACTCAATACATTGGTGCGGTTAGCAAAAAAGCGAGGTATGGCTGTGGGTATTGGTCATGCCAAACCCAATACGCTGCAAGTGTTAAAAGAAAGAATTCCAATACTGTTGGATGAGGGATTCCAATTTGAATTTGCATCCAAGGTGGTAGATTAAATGCTGCAGAAGCTAAAAAAACGGATTCATCTTTTATGGTTCATTTTCACCTTACAAGGGCAGGACACACTGACGGTAATGAGTTATAATGTACTGCGGTTTGATGGCAATACAACTGTTCGTGCAGCCTATATTAAAAAGACCATTGATTATGTGAAACCTGACATAGTGGTATTGCAGGAAATTGAACACCAAAGCGGTATTGATCTGCTATTGAATAATGTATTTAATGTAGATAGCACCGTATTTGCTGCCGGTCCACTTCCCAGCAATCAGTATATGAAAAGTGGTATTATTTATCGGACGTCGGCATTTGACCTCACATCCAATGTGTCACTCTCTACAGTGTTGCGCGACATTCCAGGATATACACTTTCAATTAAAAATGCCCATACAAATGTTGCACCGTTCACCGTGTTTGGTGCCCATTTAAAAGCCAGTCAAGGCGAAGAAGATCAGCGGTGGCAAGAAGCAAAAATCCTCTATGATTATGTGGCCAAACAGGATAGCAATTTCCATTATATTATGGCGGGGGATTTCAATATGTACGATCCCAGCGAACCGGCATATAAATTATTGACCGATAGTATGACGGTAGATCTTGAAGACCCTATTGGCGATTGGAATCGGAATGACGGATCACACGTGCACAAATTCACCCAATCCACAAGAGATTCACAATTGAGTGATGGAGGCGCCTCAGGCGGGCTGGATGATCGGTTCGATTTTATACTATTCTCAGATCATTTCACCAAAAAAGATCCGGATATGAAATATGTTGAGGGGTCATATAAAGTCATTGGGAATGATGAAAATCATTTTAACAAGTCGATCATTGATGGATCGAACAGTGCTGTTCCGGACAGTATTGCCGAAGCCATTTATTATGCTTCTGACCATTATCCTGTGGTGGCTAAAATTGCATATACATCCAAATCATCTACCAGTCCTATCGCCCATGCAGGTGGGGATATTACTGCTGCCATTGGCGATACGGTTACCTTGGATGGGAGTCAGAGTTATGACCCCAACGGGACCATTATTTATTATGTGTGGGATCAAACATCCGGCCCGGAAATCACATTGAATATGGGGGGATCAGTCCAAGCCAATTTTGTGGTTCCTGAGGTCAATCTCACAACCACGTTCACATTTAAATTAACCGTCTCGGACAATGATGGAGAAGGGGCCACCGATTTTGTAAATGTAATGGTTCCTATTGTTGGAGGATATACACCTTATGATATTCAATTCACAGAAAATAAAGGAACGGGAGAAGATTGCTATCCTTCTGATTTTGAAGGACAAAATGTAGAAGTAACCGGTATTGTTACGGCAGTTCGCCCGGACCAGACTTACCCCAATTTTTTCTTTCAGGATCCAACCAAAAAAGACTGGGCAGGCATGTTTGTCTATGTGAATAAAGATTATACTGCCCCCGCCGTTGGCGATGAGGTGAAACTCAAAGGGGACGTGGCTGAATATTATGGTATGACCGAAATGAAGAACTTAGATGCGACAGAAATTTTATCATCGAACAATAGTGTAAATCCGGTGAATGTTGCGGCTGCTAGCATTTCAGGAGATTGTCGTATTTGGGTAGAGAAATATGAAGGTATGTTGGTCCAGTTGACCAATGTATCTGTGTCCCAATCAGCCAATCCGGATGGCCAATGGTATGTCTCGGATTGGAGCGGCACTGCCATGATTGATGGATATCTATTTGACGGTGATTGGATCACACCAGCGTTTGGGACACATTTTGTAAGTATTACCGGTGTACTCCATTACTCATACGGTGAATACAAATTGATGCCGCGAAATAGTGATGATTTCAATGCACCAGTCACGTCCATTGGAGATGAATTACCGGATCGGTTTGAGTTGCTCACCAATTATCCAAACCCATTTAACCCATCCACAACCATTGAATTTGATGTAGAAAATAATGTAAAGACACATGGCCATGTATCTTTACAAATATTGGATATCAATGGTCGATTGGTGACCACCTTAATTAACGGTGTGCCTCATTCAAATAAAATGATATGGAATGGCCGGAATGACAAAGGTCAATCCATGCCGGCGGGCGTTTATTTTGCAAGGCTAACCACTGCTTCAACAACCCTCACCCAAAAAATGGTTCTTCTAAAATGACAGATGTAAAAGTTAGAGTAGTGGATTGTTATGTGTTTCGGCATACGGATGAGGGTGTCCGATTCTTATTAATGAAACGAAATTTAAATAAAATTTATGAACACTTATGGCAGGGTGTGGCAGGCAAAATTGAAGCAGGTGAAACTGCACCGGAAGCAGCTATTCGTGAATTGAAAGAAGAGACAGGCCTCAACCCCAAAAATATATTTGTAGCCGATCACGTGAGTCGGTTTTATGAGGCCCATGGGGATCGAATCAACCTGGTGCCGGTTTTTGGGATCGAGGTAGATTCGGACGAAGTTATTCTGTCTGATGAGCACATTGATTTCAAATGGGCATCCATAGATGAAGCATTAAATACACTCGTTTGGAATGGACAGAAAAAAGGAATTCAAACCGTTTATGAAATGGTCGCCAGCAATGATGATCGAATGAAATGGTCAACAATAGAATTGTAGAGACGCCCTGACTTGTCGGGACGTCTCTATATTAAATATTAATGAGGAGAAATAATGTTAGAAATTGGATCAAAAGCGCCTGACTTCACACTCCCGGATCAGGATGGAAATGATGTTTCCCTTAGTGATTTAGCAGGGAAAAAGGTCGTCCTCTGGTTTTTTCCCAAAGCCAGTACGCCCGGATGAACGGTTGAAGGTCAAGGGTTCCGGGATGAACTCAAAAGTTTTGAAGATAAGAATGCAGTAATCATTGGTATGAGTGCCGATTCGCCGAAGAAGCAGAAAAAATTCTGTGACAAGCAGGGATTTGAATATCCAATGTTAGGTGATGAAAGCAAAGATATCTTAAAAGCATACGGTGTATGGGGAAAGAAAAAATTATATGGGCGAGAATATGAGGGCATTTTTAGGAATACATACGTGATTGATGAAAATGGTATCGTTGAACAATTCTATAAAAAAGTCAGTGTAAAAACACATGCTCAGGATATTTTAGCTGTATTATAAAATTGTAAAGTAGAGACGCGAATAATCGCGTCTCTTCATATTAATTATTTACAGGTAGGTTTTGGTCAAGGAATAATCCTTGATTCATACCGGCGAAAAACTTTTGGAAGAATTCCGGTTCATGCACACCGCCTGTGGAAAGAATTTTTCCATCCTGCTCTACTTCACCGCTGGCACTCACGCGCACATTGGTTTCACCATCTGATAATTCGGTTAGATTAATGGTCACTTTATACCGATAAATCCGCGGGCCGTCGGGGCCATCATCATTACTATGGCCACCACCAAATAAGGGGCGAGATCGTCCCCGTCTTCCTCGATCATCATCGTCACCATCATCGCCAAAAATAGCCGCAGCAATAATCGCAATCACTGCAACAGCGCCCAGTGCGATACAGGCTTTTTGGCCATCGGTTAATTCACCTTCCGGCTTTTCATCGGCAAGGGCAGCTTTGCGATGCTCAGTCGTGCGGTTGGCCGTAATGAGTCCGATATCAGAATTCAGCACCGCAATGGTATAATCCATGTCTTGTAGCGAATTAATCGATGCTTTTAGTACAGATTTCAGATCACCGGGAAAGGCACGGGTCTCCATGGCGCGCGCCACAGAAGTGGGCGGTTTTTCACTCCGCGGTGGATTTGCACATCCGGAGATTCCCACAACCAAGTAGGTTATGAGTGAATAATAGAAGAATCGGCCATGGGCCGCCTGTGGGCGAATAAGATGTCTTAACATCTAATAAGCTAAGCTTTGGTGGGCATATTCAAGGACATTTTTATTTTCATCAAATGTAATCACCACTGTGAGTGATTTTGAGGATGTGCTTGAAGAAGACCGACTGGCCGTGCCGGCGCCAGTGAACCAACTGATGGGATTCAAAATGGAAAAGAACGATGCGGACTTCGCTTGAGATTCTCTGGAAATACGGTCATAAGTCCAGGTTTCATTTCCATTTTTATCTTTAGAAATAATATTGGGGGCGCCCAATACTTTGGTAATCTCTGATTGGTTGGCGCCTTTAACAACAGTGGATTGAACCATCCCAAGGGTAAGTTTGTTTGAATCTTGGGGTGGCGTTGTGCATCCTGCCAAGAGCAGAAGTGTGGTTAAAATACTAATTTGTTTTTTCATCATGATGCTCCTTTTTTGTCTTTAATCATCTACAATAATAATTTGTTCCGGATTAAGTCTTTGATGTGATCTGTATCAAATGGTTGTCATAAAAAATGATTTAATTCATCGAACCTGTATTACCATCGAAGAAGGTATCGATTGGCTTTGCAATAATATCAACCCGATCGTTCTCTACATCAATGTGCCAAACCATGCTCAGCATGACATAGTCGCCAGTTTCGCCATTCCGCCACCGCTGGATGGTGCTAAATCGTGATTCTTTTACCGCGGTGGATTTTTGGATATTCTCTTGATGTCGCTTGGTCCGTTTATATTCATCGGGATGGATAAAATCTTCATCATACCGGTGTCCCACCAAATCAGTGGTTTCATAACCCATGGCACCCAACCAGTTTCCGCTCACTTCGGTTATCATTCCATCCGAAAGTCGCCCCGCTATAAAAAGGGAACGTGCATTTATTCGCTCGATAAGATCATCTTTATGTTGGTCAGATTGAATCTGATGGATTTTGCCTTTAAGTTGTGCAATTTCATTTTTTAAGTACACATTTTCATTGATCAAATAATCGATAACCGTTTTTTTGTCTTCTACGGTTGGATCAATATGGGTGGGGATATGAGCCGGTTGAATTTCTGACCGGACTTTTAAAATATGTTTGGAGGGGATTTTACCATTGGTGAGCCATGTGCTCAATGCTTGGGGGGTAACACCAAAATATTCCGCCACTTCATACTTATGGCGAAAGCCTTTGTCCGTCATCACTTTTGAAATTATTTCTTGTACTGAATTCATAATACTAAATAATACTTGAATAAAATTAACAAATACAGTAATATTATTCAAGTATTATGAATAACAAAATATTTTATCAAGGGGAAATGAGTTTATTCCCGAAGGAAAAACGATGAGAATTCAATCACTATTACTTGGTGCTATATTGATTTTTGGAGGGTTGATCGCACAAGAAAAAACATTTTACCTTAAATCCGGGGACAAGGTCTCAGGCACCCTCACTGCTGAATCAGATTCAACATTTACTGTAGAGACATCCTTTGGTACCGTAACCATTAATAAAAATGATATTAAGCCGGAAGAAGCCATTATCTATTTGAAAACGGGGGATAAACTAAAGGGCGCCATTTTATCAGAAACTGAGGAAGGAATTAGAGTACAAGCGCAATTTGGTGAAGTGCACATTCCAAAAGAAAAGATTGAACGGATTGACTTTAAAAGTATGGGTGCCGTCGTCCGGGGATTTCAGCGGCCGGGACAAACTGAAGAAGGGCGTTGGTACTATGGCAAGGAGCGCTTAATCGATATTTATTTTGATCCAACGGGATACACGGTCGGCGATAATGTATTATACTTGAGCGCCCTTTCATGGGGCTATGGTCTTTCGGATCGATTTCAAATTACCTCCAAATGGGGCGGCTATTTTTGGGGAGATCTAAACTTTCGGCCAAAATATACTTTATTAAAAAGAGGCAATTTACAATCAGAACATGCCTTGGCTATTGGTACCCATTTTCATATGCGTGGCCTGCCCGTGAAATATGAATTAAAAAAAGAAAAATATCTTTTTTCTGAAAACAATCCTAATGATAGCGATGAAAGATGGTATCGTGTGGGTGAATCAGCATATGTGGATGGGGAGGATGAAAATAGTGGTGATGAAATGTGGATGGAATATTTCGTAGCCTATACTATTTCTAATTTGAAAAAATCCGGCCAAGGCAGAGTCAACCATACCATTGGGGCCACCTTGACTACTTATCCTGGGTACGATCCCATGCCCCGGGCATATTATGCGGTTCATGCGGATGCCCGCCGAAACCTAAAGCTCATATTTCAAGCATTTTATGATCCCTATTGGGCCTCGAACCTAGAGTTTGCAGAAAACAAAGAAATATCGGAATTCGATTTCGATTTTGGATTTATTTATGCATATAACGAAAGTCTCCAGCTAGGCATTCATTTTCAAAGACCACACGTCGCATTCTATTATAAGTTTTAACCAAAAAAGATAACGGTCTCAATTCATATTTTATAAACCAAAGGAGGCAAAATGAATCATCCTTTCACTCAAATCAGTTTAATAGTCATGTTTTCCATGATGGCCAGCGGATGTTACATGACGGCCCATCGCAGCGCCGATGTGCTTTCCCCAGGGGAGTTCTCGGTTTCGGGGAATTATATTAATGTAAAACCCAGTAATGAGGAGGATCAAGGATCGGATGGTATAGATGCTGTCGAGTATCTCGGGATTGAAGGACGGGTTGGCGTTTTTCGCGGATTGGATGTGGGCTATACTTACGCAAAAGATTTAACAGATCTGGGTGGCGATGGAGAAGCCAATGTGAATCTTGAATCGAATACCCATTGGTTTGACCTGAAATATCAAATCTTGAATAAAGATAAATTTGATGATAAGCTATCATTAGCAATCGGATATGGATTTGGAAAACCGGATTTACCCGATTTGGATTTTGGTGACGATGAGGATGATGAGGATGATGTCACAAATGAAATGTGGTTGAATCATATATACGTAACCGGCAGTCGAAAATATGGGCGACTCAATCCATTTGCTACCTTTCGAATGGAATCCACAAGTAAAGATATTATGTTGGTACCCAAGTGGCTATGGGCAGAGCCAGGCGATGGTGATGAATTTTCAGAGGAAATAAGGAAGCAATTGACGGTTGGCGCTGAATTTGCATTAACAGATATGTTTCACCCTGTCGTCGAATTTGGCCGATATTTTAAAATGAGCCCCACAGAGGATGAAGCCATCAATATTATGACAATTGGAGTGAACATATATTATAATCGATGAGAATTAAATTGAATAAGTCGCGCACATTTCTTTTTTATCGTTTGGTTATAATGGCCTTTAGTATGTCCTTAGTTGAAGCTGGCGAAATAAAGGCACCATCTCTATCCACTAATGGGCAAGAAATGTTGACGGATCTCATACTTGAAAATGATGGTGAGCAGGTAATAATTCCCATAGAAGAATGGATAGTAGTGGCCAGTGCTTATGACCGCAACAATCGCGTGAGTGGTGTGTATATGGGGATGACTATTGATGCGGTTCGTGTTCAGGAAAAGGGAGAATCATGGGAACGAGAATTGCCATTTGATGAAATTGGCAGTATTAGGCTTGGCCAAATAAAAAGCACCAAAGATTATGTGTTGGCCGGGATAAAAACAGGTGGAATAGCCGCAGCTGCATTTGGCGTAGGTTTACCATTGATTTTTGGTGCGCCCATAGAATCTGAGACCTTTTTAGCGATGGGGTTTTTCAGTATTGTTGCTGGGATTTATACTATACCCGGTGGCGCCTTAATTGGATTTATTCGTGGCAATATGGCTCAAAAAGACGTTGTTGAATATGTGATTGGTGATGGCAACTGGACCATCGTTCAATAATAAATAGATTTTGATTTTCTTTTGATTCGGTTTTTTCTCCTTTTCAGTTTTTTCAATATTTCGTTCGACGATTCCAATACCATCCACTTGGCGGGCATCAAGTTTAAAGTACTTCAAAATGGTGAATCGGATCGTCGCTACATTTGGCTCCACGGAGATGAACAAACCGCACGGATGGCTTTAGAACGGCACATGAAATCGAATGCAGGAAAGGCATTTTTGGTCACCGGCATTGTGAGAGAATCAGAATTTTTCGGAGGCATAATCGACCCCAACCGTATTTTTTCATCGGAGGGGGCAAAAGCCAATATTCAGAAATATAATCGCAAATGGTCCCGGGCGAAAAAGAAAGAGACCCTTGAAATCATCAACAAAGACCGTGATCCCTTTTTAAAAGAAGTTCTCCCCAAAAATGGGGGATTGCTCGTGGCACTCCATAACAACTTTAAAGGGTACAATGTAAAAAAAGAAGTGCATAAAAGTGATGCCGTATCCATTAAGAAGGATCAAAATCCACGAGATTTTTTCATCTGTACAAACCGATCCGATTTTGATATTTTAGCCAAATCTCCATTCAATGTGGTGCTTCAAGAATCCCCGCCTAAAAAGGATGACGGATCCATATCCTGGGCAGCCATGCGACATGGGGTGAGATATGTGAATATAGAAACGCGCCTGGGGTGGCTCAGTCAGCAGACGAAAATGCTGAATTATATCGAAAAAAATCTGCCTTAGATTTTCAATTGTCCATCAATAAAGACGTCTTCATTGCGCTTATCATTTAAATACCCCATCATGACTGAATGACCGGTAATGGCCTTGGGATGGGTGTCGTCATCCATTGCCGTCAAGTGGATAGGTATTTTATTCATCGCTAAGAATGCCGTATTCTCATTACAAATGTAAAGGGAAGGAGGTGATGTCTCTTCCAAAGCATCCCAATGCCATTGAATTTGAAAATCATCAGTATCTGTTCCCAACTTCATATCAGGATGATCTGATGTAAGAGGCGCTCCTGTATATAATGGCAGCATGGTTTGGAGGATGACCCAAGCCATAGAATTGGGTTCAAGGCGGGTAAAATAGGTTTGGTCTTCATACAAATCAATGGCATGCTGGATACCATTGGCATTCACCAATAAGTTATAATGACTGAGCTGAATGCCATTCTCATTTTCCCAAAACACCATGGCTTCATCGGCCAATAATGGTTTAAACGTGGGATTATGATCTTCAGAGAAGGATTTAATTTTTTCGAAAAAATTGGATTTCCCTCCAACAATAAGAGTTGGAGATGTGGCTGATGTGGCACCTTCCAAATCACCATCACCTGTGAGGATCATGGATGCGCCTAAGGTCCAAATGCCGAATGCCAGAATTTCACATTGGGGGAAGGGCAGTTGGTCTATCAATACTCTATCTTTGGGCTGAACGCCTTCGGAGACGAGCCAATTGGCCGTTTGCTGCGCCAAGCGATATACTTTATCTGAAGTGAGGCTAAGGTCGGCGTACACCATTTTTTCGCCATATTTTACATTTTGGCCATCCACCAATGCTCTAAGATTGGGGTAGGGAACCATATGTTCTATGGGCTCCACATTGCCGATGCATTGGGCTTGGTAAATTCGTTGTTTCAGGTCTGACATACTAAAAATTTTGTCATTGCGAGCACAGCGAAGCAATCTCATTCGATAACATCTGAAGGGATTGCTTCATCCCGATAAATCGGGATTCGCAATGACGATTAATCAATCCGGTTTTATTTTTCTTACCACCGTAAATACATCATTAATACGCGAATAATTATTCCCGGCTAATCGGCCTACCGGTTTCAACGCTTCGAGTTCAATCCGACCATTGCTGTAAATATCATCGTCCACATGGAACATGACCACTTCACCAATAACCACGAACCCTGCACCGGGATTCTCGCCGCCCACTTCAACAATCGTATGTAATTTACATTCTAAACTTACTTTGGATTCTTTCACCAAGGGCGGCGTCACTTTAACACTATCAACCGCTGTGAGTCCCGAAACTTCAAATTCATCCACATCGATGTCAAAATCGGTAGCGCAGGCCACCATGGGTTCCACAATGTCTTCTGAAACAATATTGACAACAAATTCGTTCGTATTTCGAATATTGATAAGCGTGTCTTTTTCTTTGCCGTCATACCCACGCCGTCCGGGGGCAAACATAACGGATGGCGGATTGGAGCACACCCCATTAAAAAAAGAAAATGGGGCCAAATTATTCACGCCATCTGTTGATTGCGTAGATACAAAACCGATGGGACGGGGTACGATAGAACCGATGAGGAGTTTATAATTGTCGTTAAATGCCTGTGCTTTTGGATCAATAATCATGATTCATCCATCCATGAAAGGGGGTAGTTTGGATCATCAATTTCAGCTGCCGCAGTTGTCATTTGTAATGGTTTAAATGTATCCACCATGACGGCAATTTCATCTGCAGATTTTGCCCCCAACGATGCCTCAATTTTCCCCGGTTGTGGGCCGTGGGGCAATCCCATGGGATGATAGGTGATCGAGCCTTCTTCAACCCCTTTGCGACTCATGAAATCTCCTGCCACATAATAGAGGACTTCATCCGAATCCACATTGCTATGGGCATAGGGCGCAGGCACGGCTTCAGGATGGTAGTCAAATAGGCGCGGTACGAAATTGCATATCACCAATCCGGGCGCTTGAAATGCTTGATGAACGGGTGGCGGCTGGTGGACTTTCCCTGTGATGGGCATAAAATCATTTACGTTAAACACCCATGGATAATAATACCCATCCCACCCAACAATATCGAATGGATGGTTTTGATATTCGTAGGATTGAAGTCCCTGCGCCAAACGAACTTTAACTTCAATTGGTCCTTTGGATTGAGGGGTCTCAAACACAGGCGTCTTAATATCTCGTTCACTATAAGGGGAATGCTCCAACAGTTGACCGAGTCGATTTCGGTATCGGTTCGGTGTCTCAATGGGACCTGCGGTTTCGGTGATAAATAATTCCATCGGCTCATCCACATCAAGCTGCCAAATCACACCGCGTGGGATGATGGCATAATCACCATAACTCAGATCTAGAGCGCCAAAATTTGTTTTCAATGTTCCCTTGCCCCCATGAACAAACAAACATTCATCGTAGTTGCCATTGCGATAGAGATAATCCATGGAATCGGCAACATAGGCTTTAGAGATGACCACATCAGCATTGAAAAATAAGGGTATGCGGGAAGAAATAGCATCGCCGGAATGATTGAGATTTCGGGAATTGATATGGTGGTGACGGTGTTCCTGGTCCCAGGCGTCTAATCGAATCGGTGAAAGGTCGCCCACTTTTTTTACAGCGGTGGGGGGATGGATATGATATACGTTGGTGTAAATATGGCTGAATCCCTCTCGGCTAATGAGTTCTTCCCAATAGAGATTGCCATCATCATCCTTGAATTGGATGTGACGTTTGTTTGGTAGTTTTCCGCGTGATTGATAGAATGGCATTTAAATACCCTCAGATGGATACGGATAAACACCGGTTTTATTAATCATGATATCACTCGTTTTATTTCAAGTTTAGGATTTCCAAAGTTAAGAATTAATCCAAGATGTTTATCAGTGGCATTTAAATAATTCAAAACCTGTGCTAAATGCTTATTATGAATGCTTTCCACCGCTTTTAATTCTACAATCAATCGGTTATCTACAAATAGATCCGGGACGAAATGCCCCACTTCATGTTCTTTGTAAAAAACATCAAATGCTTCTTGAGAAGAAAAGGGAATATTTCTTAGACCTAATTCAACTTGCATGGCTTTGTCGTATATATTTTCAGTAAACCCTGAACCGATGATGTTAGACACCTCCATTGCGCAATTAATGACTTCATGGGTCAATTTATTGATATCGGTGTTCATCGGTGTTTATCTGTGGTGGGGTTAAACAATAGTGTTTTCCAAAATTCCCAGACGATCTACTTCTAATGTAACCACATCACCTTTTTTAATCCAACCGCCGGTATTTTCCGGGCGAAGTTCTAAAATGCAACCTGTGCCCACAGTGCCGGAACCAATATATTCGCCGGGGAGCAGTTTGGTATTCATGCTGGCCCGTTCGATCATATCTCCAAATGAATGGTAAAGATCATTGGTATTTCCTTTAGAAATTTCCTTTCCATTCACTTTGCAGGTCATATTGAGGTGAAGTCTGTCGTCATCGCCCCACGCATCTTCCAATTCGTCAGGGGTCACCATATAGGGACCAAAACTTGAGGCGAAATCCTTACCTTTGGCTGGACCAAGATTCAATTGCATCTCCTCCATTTGAAGGTCTCGCGCAGACCAATCATTCAAAATCGTATATCCGGAGATGACTTGGTCAGCACCTTCAGATTTGATATTGGCACCACCATTCCCAATGATAACGGCAAACTCCAGCTCAAAATCCAATTGAGAAGAATTATTCGGATATGGTATGTCAGCCCCGTGACCAAAACAAGCATTGGGATTTGAAAAATAAAATATAGGTAACCGATACCAGTTGGGATCCATATCTAATCCACGCAAAGCCCGGGCAGATTTTACGTGTTGTTCGAATGCATAAAAGTCGCGAAAGGCCGGCGGGTCAGGAATCGGCGGCAGATAGGTAATTTCTGACTCCGAAATTGAGTACGCATCCATGTCCTCATCTGAAATCAATTCATCTAACTTTTGAATCAATTCAAAGTGATGATTCCAATTTTCGAGGGATGCTTTAAGGGAGCTTGGGAGATTTAAAAATTGGTCATCATGATGTTCATCCTTAATCCATTGGGCAGCTTGGGCGATATTGATAACGCGATCATGTTTCAAAAACCCAAATTGAGGTGTGGCTTGGCTTGGTGTTTGATATGTGATGAATTTCATTAGAGGTTGCCGCGGAGTGCTTGTTCCCGTTCAATGGATTCAAAAAGCGCTCTGAAATTTCCTTTACCGAAACTATTGGACCCTTTCCGCTGGATGATTTCATAAAAAAGGGTAGGGCGGTCTTGAATGGGTTTGGTGAAAATCTGAAGCATATAACCATTTTCATCTGCATCAACAAGGATGCCTAATTCTGCTAAAATGTTGATGTCTTCCTCGAAATCCCCAACCCGCGCTTTTAAAGTGTCGTAGTATGATTGAGGTGTGGGTAAGAATTCAATGCCATTGGCACGGAGTTTGGTCACTGTTTCAATAATATCTCGTGTGGACATGGCGATATGCTGGACACCGGCCCCTTCATAAAACTCCACAAATTCTTGAATCTGGGATTTTTTTAATCCATCCGCTGGTTCATTAATGGGCATTTTGATTTTTTCATTATCATTAGCCATGACGATAGACCGAAGGGAGGTGTATTCGGTAGAGACATCCTTATCATCCACGGACCAGAACCGATGCCAGCCGAATACCTTTTCATAAAAATCACAAACGGGCTGCATGGCTTGATCAGGTTGATTCCCCACCACGTGATCAATATGAACAATGCCTACAGGGTCAGCCACCATATCCACATCCATAACGTGATAACCGGGGAGAAATACACCATTATAATTATTTCGCTCCACAAAAGTATGGGTGGTATCACCATAGGTTTTGATGGTGGCTACGATGGCTTCACCTTTTTCATCTTCAATTAATTTCGGCTCAGCCACACTTTCTGCCCCTCGTGCTGTGGTCTCCTTCCAGGCATTTTCTGCATTATCCACTGAGAATGACACATCCTTAACACCATCCCCATGTTTGTCGATATGGGCACCCATTTCAGTGCCGGGGACTAATGGAGAACTCAAGACAAATCGCACTTGGTTTTGCTTCATCACATAGCTGACTTTTTCTCGATTCCCGGTTTCCAATCCTTGATAGCCAATGGGTTGGAATCCAAGACAACTTCGGTAATAGTGAACTGCTTGTTTGGCATTACTCACATAAAGTTCGCAGTGGTCAAAAGCATTAATTTTATAATTATTCATTTTATCTCCGATTTACAGGATGGACTTTAATGCGTCAATGCAGCGTCCGTTTTCTTCAGGTACCCCAATAGAAATTCGGATGCAATTGGGCCATCCAAATGCGTTTAGATTTCTTACGATAACACCTTTGTTCAACAGGGATTGGGAGACTTCGGCGGCCCTTTCCTCGGATGACCAAACCGTGGTAATAAAATTGGCCACAGACGGCACGGTTTCAATACCCAAAGATGCCAACGATTCTCTTAAAAAAGCATACCCTTCTGTATTGATCGCTAACGTTTTATTCAAAAATTCATCATCATCCATTGCGGCGGAACCGGCAGTGAGCGCAATAAGTGATGGAGAGAAAGGTTCTTTTACTTTATTCAAATTGCGGATGAGTTCATCATGGGCGAATCCATATCCGATGCGAACGCCTGCAAGTCCGTACGCTTTTGAGAATGTCCGCAGTGTGATTACATTATCATAACGGTATGTCATGGAGTCAGGGTAGTCCGTCTTGGCTTGGGCAAACTCATAATAAGCCTCATCTAAAATAATGAGGACTCGCTCCGGTACATGGGCATAAAATTCGTCAAACTCTTCTCGAGTAATATAGGTTCCCATGGGATTGTCAGGATTGGCGATATAAATAATTTTGGTATAATCATTGACCAAGTCCGCCATGGCTTCCAAATCATACCGATAATTTTTCATGGGCACCCAATGGACTGTTCGTCCCGATGCGTTGGCCAGGACGCGAAAACCGATAAAGGAATTTGCAGCAGAAACCAATTCATCATCGCTCAATAAAAATGTCCGCATAATGGTGGACATGATACCTTCACTGCCCCCGCCAAGGATGACATTATTTGTTTTTATATTGAAGCGGTTTGCCAATTTAGTTTTGAGATCAAAACCGGACACGTCAGGATATCGATGAAGGCCCGAGAGAGATTTCGCCATGGCCTCGAGTGCTTTGGGCGAAGGGCCCAGGGAATTTTCATTGGAAGCTAATTTATCCACATGTTCGAGCCCCAGATCACGCTGGACTTCTTCAATGGGTTTACCTGGAACATAGTTAGCTAGGTTTTGGATATAGGATGGAACAAGGGCCATACTATACGGGAAGTTTGGTTTGGTGTTTAAATGTAGAAAGGACGACTGACGTTTTTAAATGCTGAACATTTGACAATGCCGAAAGACCATGAAGGATTAGTTCATCATAATGAGGAATATCTCTTGTGGCGATTTTCAAAAGAAAATCTCCTTCGCCGGTAATGTGATGACATTCCAGCACTTCTTCCATATCGGCAATGGATGTAAAGAAATTTTCCACGGGGGTTTCGCCATGGCGAGCCAAAGTGACTTCCACAAATGTAATACATGTATAGCCGGCTTTCCGTGGATTCAACATTGTAACATAACGGTCGATAAGTCCACTTGCTTCCAGTTTCTTCACCCGCTCTAATGTGCTGGAAGGGGACAGACGCACACGCTTGGCCAATTCCGCATTGGTGATACGGGCATTGACTTGAAGTTCGTCCAATATTCCTTTGTCAGTTTGGTCTAATTGCATAAGATTATTCGAAAACAACTCAAAATAAGGGAAGAATATATAGTTTAGACATATGAAAACAAAATAATATTCTGTATTGTGAATATGAATTCGGAGATTGTTTTATATGGCCTAAGTTCTGTCGCATGATTTGCGGAAAAATAAATGAAAATTGAAGGTCCTCTCATTCAGGGAAAATTCGTTGCGAGACCCAACCGCTTCATTGTGATGGCAGAAGTGAATGGGGAAATTGTCCGATCTCACCTTCCTGATCCAGGGCGTTTGAAAGAAATACTACTTCCAGAAGCTGAACTGCTCCTTCGGCCAGCGCCAAAAGGGTCCGAACGAAAAACAAAATACTCAACCGTAATGGTTCGCCATGAAGGCCAACTCATTTCATTGGTATCGGCGTTGCCCAATCGATTTGTTTATGAATCACTTATAGATGGCATATTACCTATGTTTAAACAATTTTCGCTGATACGTCCGGAGGTTACACATGGGAACCATCGATTCGATTTTCTGTTGAAAGATCCAAATGAAACTCCATTTTATTTAGAAGTGAAATCAGTAACCTATGTAGAAAATGGATTGGCTAAATTTCCTGATGCAGTAACAGAGAGAGGCGCTCGCCACGCAAAAGCACTGACAGATATTGTAAAATCAGGAGAAGGAGCAGGCATTCTTTTTGTATGTCAACGTCCCGATGCAATTCGATTTTCACCCATGTGGGATAGAGATCCTCAATTTGCAAAAGCATTATTGGGGGCAAAAAAGGCGGGTGTTAGGGTATGGTGCATTACCACCCAAGTGAGTGAAACTGAAATGAGATTTGGAAAAGAAATACCCGTAAATTTGGAGCCTATTGAATAATAGATAATCCACTTTTGAATCTGTTACATTTCCTTAAACATCGACTGAAGCTTCTGGTTGGAGCCGCATTCCCTTTTATCATATATGCATGCGCATCTGTATCGGCTCCGGATGGGGGTCCTGAAGATAAAACACCGCCTGAACTCACATCATCTATACCCGAAGCAGGATCCCTCCATTTTGAAGGTGGATTGGTCACACTCAATTTTTCGGAATATATTGATGAAAAATCTTTGGTAAAGGCCATAACTGTTTCGCCAAAAATTGATCCGCCTGTAGGCGTGATTTATGATGATGATGCAATTCTCCTGGAATTTCCTAAATCATTATTGCCGCATCAAACTTATGTTATCACCATCAATCGAAACTTAAAAGATGAGCGCCGCGTACCTTTGGAGCAATCCATTCAAGTGGCATTTAGCACAGGGGATGTTATTGATGAGGGGATGATCTCCGGCCGTGTTCATGGCGAAGAAAGTTATGCAGTTCATCTATGGAAAAAATCCGATACATTTTCTGATTCCATATTTTTTACGGATCCTCAATATGTTTCAGAAGCAAATGATACGGGTGATTTTGAATTTAAATATTTGGCTCCCGGTGATTATGTCATGCTGGCGGTGGAGCGGAGTGCTTCCGGCGCAAAATTAGTCCCGGAACGAATGGCATATGGTGTCAGTCCAAAAGCTTACTACTCAATTGGTGTGAACGAAGCGATATCCGGTATTCCATTCCGAACCCGAAGGGAAACACCGCCATTAAAATTAACCCACGGTGAATCGGTAGGACAAAAATGGGGCTGGATGCATTTTAATCAAGAATTGGATTCAGCAACGGTCAAAGATCTGATTATCATTGATGCAGATGAAAAATCGATTCGTCCCATTTTCCATCATGATATGAGCGATAGAAAACGATTTCTAATGATTGCTGATGACACCTTGGCTGCGGGGAAAGCCGCCCTGTCCTTAGGCGAAGTAAAGTCCGGAGATCAAACATTAACGGACGGAAAAGTCAGCTTTCGCGTATCGACAAAACGGGATACGTCTCATACCAAAAAAGTCAGCCCGGAAGGGTCTGAATCCATTCGATTGCAATCGGATGGGGGCCCGGTGATTCCCATCCATTTTTCAAAACCCATCATGGCCATTTCTGACAGTGCATTCATTATGGTGGCGGATTCGGATACGGTTGTGGTGAGTTTAGATTGGGTCAACCCCGTCACTACTCATTTTATACCGCCCAGTGGATGGGTAGAAAAAACACAATATAAATTAAAAATTTTCTCTGAAGGATTGACACCTATAGAAGGGAAATCCCTGAAAGATTCCATCACATGGGTCACCATCAAATCAGAGAAAAAAATGGGGTATGGCGGATTAACCGGTCAAATCGACTGGCCGGAGATTGCCCCTGTTATTCAGTTGGCATCCATGGAAAAAGAGCCCGAAATTTTTCATTCTGCTGTAAATTCAGACCATCAATTCCAGTTTCAAAACATACCTGAAGGACCCTATCGATTAATGATTATCGATGATGTGGATCAAAGCGGTGCATACAGCTATGGTCAGGCGAATCCCTTTATGCCCAGCGAATGGTTTTACGTGCATCCAGATACATTTGAAGTGCGTGCCAATTGGGATATTGACATCGGATCGATTCAGGTAGGAGAGCGGTAGCATTATGTATGGTGTAATCATGGCCGGGGGGCGTGGTACCCGTTTTTGGCCATCCAGCCGAAAAGAAAACCCCAAACAACTTCTCAATATTGTCGGCAACGAAACCATGCTGCAAATGACGGTAGATCGTTTGCAGAAAATGAAAAATATGGACGATGTGTTTATCGTTACGGGAGAAGATTTAGCGCCGAAAATCAAAAAAATGATTAAAGGCGTAAAGCCGAAAAATATTATTGTTGAGCCCAGTGGAAAGAATACAGCACCGGCCATTGGGTTGGCGGCACTCCGTATTCGCGAATTAAGAGAAGATGCAGTCATGGGTGTATTTCCTGCAGATCACTTGATTGTCGGTGCTCAGAAATTTGCCAAAACTGTTCGATCTGCTATTCAATTGGCCAATAAGAATGAATCTTTAGTCACCATCGGTATCGAACCTACCTATCCGGCTACGGGGTATGGCTATATCCAGTATGACCCCAATAGTCCCGTAGATCATTTAAATGGGTTTAAGGTCAAAACATTTGCAGAAAAGCCCCATAAGGAGTTGGCGGAACGATTTTTAGACAGTGGTGATTTTTTGTGGAATGGCGGCATGTTTGTTTGGCGAGTAGATGCATTTTTTAATCAGCTCCAAACCCACATGCCTGATTTAAACGACCAGTTGGGTAAAATCAAAAAGCGAATCGATAATAAACAAAGCTGGCCGAGACTGTGGAATAATATAGAATCGGAATCCATTGATTATGGCCTCTTAGAAAAATCGGATCAGATTTATGTGGTAAAAGCTGAATTCAATTGGAATGACTTGGGCTCATGGGATTCCGTTTTTGATGTATCACCCAAATCCAAAGGACAAAATGTAGTCCGTGGCGATGGTGTCATTATGGATGGAAAAAATAATTTTATTCAATCCAATGGACATTTTACTGCTGTGGTCGGTGCCAGTAATTTGGTGGTGGTGAATACACCGGACGCCACTTTGATCGTCCCGAAAGATAAAGTGGAAGATGTAAAATCATTGGTAGCCTATTTAGAAAAACATAAACGAAACGATCTTTTATAATCCATGGGCAAAATCAAACCGGAAAAACTTTTCGATTTATTTGAAGAGTTAGCAGAAAAAATGGATATCCACATTGTACAGGGGAAAGGCGACTTTCAAGGGGGCATGTGTTCGGTGAATGATGAATCCTATATTGTGGTGAATAAAATAAAACCCATTGATCAACGGTTAGGCATTTTGGGCCGTGAATTTTCAAAATTAAATTTAAGTAATGTATTCGTCCCGCCGGCCTTGCGAGCCTATATAGAGGATATTCAGCAAAATATATTCTAATTGATTTGGCTGTTTTATTTCCTTGAAATAAAGCCTTCACCATCTTTACACTTGGGCCTGCCATCCTTTATCCGAGGTGGGAAAACATCGACTATTTGACCCAAAATTAAGAGGTTAGTATGAAAGACTACGCAGCCAAAGACATCCGTAATTTTGCCCTGGTGGGGCATGGTGCATCCGGAAAAACCATTTTATCTGAAGCCATGCTCTCCCGATCGGGTGAAGTAAATCGCATTGGATCCATCGAAGCGGGAACCACCGTTTCCGATTATCATCACGATGAACACGATCGCCAGATTTCCATCCATTCTTCACCGCTCCATTTGGGATGGAAGGGTACAAAATTTAATTTAATCGATACACCGGGATATTTGGATTTCATCGGCGAAACCATTTCATCTCTTGCCGTTGTGGATTCGGCAGTCATTGTCATCCATGCGGTGAATGGTGTTGAAGTGGGCACAGAGCAAGTCTGGAATTATGCTACCAATTACGGATTGCCAAAAGTGTTGGTCGTCAATGGTTTGGATCGGGAGCATTCCAAGTTTGATGCCATACTTCAGCAGGCAAAAGACCATTTCGGCTCGAATGTATTTCCCATGCAATTGCCAGTGAATGCTGGCCCTGGATTTAACCAAATTGTGGATGTACTTCGCAGTGAACTCATTACATACAGCACCGATGGCTCAGGCCAATTCAAAGAAGAACCACTGCCGGAAGAATGGGAAGAAAAGGTAAAAGCCCTTCATCAGGAATTAATCGAATATGTGGCTGAATCGGATGATTCACTCTTAGAAAAATTCTTTGATCAGGGCAATTTAAGTGAAGAAGAAATGAGAGATGGGCTCCATCAAGCAATCCAAAATCAAGTATTGATTCCTATGTTTTGCACCGCAGCCATCAAGAATATTGGGGCAGCACGTTTAATGGATTTCATATCCAAATATGGTTCATCTCCTGTGGATCGCGCCACCATTCAAGCGAAGGATGCCAATTCTGGCGATGCGGTTGAAGTGGCACTGGATGGCAGCAATCCCGTTGTGCATATATTTAAAACAATTAGTGAAGCTCACGTAGGTGAGCTTTCTTTTTTTAGAGTCTATTCCGGTTCGGTGAATACCGGTGCAGATCTTTACAATACGGCCAGAGGCAATTCAGAACGGTTTGGTCAAATGTTTCTCATGAATGGCAAAGATCGCACCAGTGTGACCAATTTAAACGCAGGCGATATCGGTTCCGTTGTGAAACTAAAAGATACCCATACAGGCAATACTTTAACGGGGACCAGCAATAAGGTCAAACTGCCGGAAGTGAAATTGCCTAATTCCAATATTCATTTGGGGATTCGATCAAAATCCAAAGGTGATGAAGAAAAAATAGCCACGGGATTGGCCACCCTCCATGAGGAGGATTCCACCTTTGTTTACAACGTAGATTCAGAACTGCGCCAGACTGTTTTATCCGGGCAGGGCGAGCTTCATTTACAGGTATCCATTGATCGTCTCAAACGAAAATTCAACGTAGATGTTGAAACATTTAAACCGCGGATTCCTTATCGTGAAACCATCCGTGGGAATGGGGCCTCAAAATATCGTCATAAAAAACAGAGTGGCGGTGCAGGGCAATTTGCAGAAGTATGGATGCGAATTGAGCCAAAGCAGCGAGGTGAAGGAGTAGAATTTACCCAATCCTTAGTGGGGCAGAATGTGGACCGTGTGTTTGTCCCGTCTGTCGAAAAAGGGGTAAACGCCGCCTGTGTAGATGGTGTGCTTGCAGGCTATCGCGTGGTGGATCTCAAAGTGGATTTTTACGATGGCAAACAACATCCTGTGGATTCAAAAGACATTGCATTTCAAATGGCAGGGAAGCAAGCCTTCAGAGAGGCGTTTATGGCGGCACAGCCCTGTTTGCTTGAGCCGGTTTTGGTTGTGGATATCAAAGTGCCGGAAGATTACATGGGTGATGTGATGGGTGATATTTCGAGCCGTCGCGGTAAGATTATGGGCATGGATGCGGAAGGTGCCTTTCAGAAAATTAAAGCGCAAGTGCCTCAGTCCGAGATGTATCATTATTCTACCACATTAAGATCATTAACGGGTGGGCGCGGGATTCATTCTGAAGAAATTAGTCATTACGAAGAAGTGCCACGAGATATGGAAGCGAAGGTAACCGCAGAGGCGAAAGCAGCCCAAGAAGAAGAGTGAAGGTAAGGTAAAAGGAAGAAATATTTTCACTCACCCCCAATTTATTTTCTAGAAAAAACTTCAAATGGATGTACCATTCCCCCTCTCTTGCAAGAGAGGGGGCGAGTAAGTAAGCCTTATAATTTATCTACTAATTGGGGGTGAGTTTCAATCTGTCGCATAATAATTATTCGTCCTAAATTCGATCCATGACCCTCGCCCACCATCTCCCATTTTCCATCATCCCTCACCCATCTTCCATGCCCCATGGATAAACTCTGGGCCCCGTGGCGGATGGAATACATCCGCGCCAAAAAGGATAAGGGAGACGGCTGTGTTTTCTGCATAAAATCGGATGAAGATAATGACCGAGATAACTTGGTGCTCCACCGCGGAGAATCTGCTTTTGTCCTCATGAATCTTTATCCTTACAACAATGGTCATATTATGGTTTGTCCTTATGAACATGTAGAATCCACCGAAACGTTGTCCAAAGATTGTATGGCAGAAATCATGGGTTTGGCCGATGCATCCATGGAAATCTTTCGAAAAACAATGAATGCGCAAGGCTTTAACTTTGGCGCCAATATTGGCATTGCCGGTGGTGCAGGGATTGCAGATCATATTCATTTTCATATAGTGCCAAGATGGGTTGGGGATACTAACTTCATGCCCGTTGTTGGCCAGACAAAAGTGATGGTTGACGGCCTTTTAGACACATACGACAAACTCAAGACCGAATTTAATAAACTGAAATAGACCCATGGATTTTGCACGAACCTGGCTGCCTTTTTTATATTTATATGGTGTAGGCGGCATCGCTTTCATATTGGGGATGATTCTCATCCTAAAATCAAAAGCACTTCGCACCACATACGATCGTCATAAAAAATGGGTATTCGTCCTCTTGTACGGATTCCTATTTTATGCAGGGATTCATGCCCTCTTCATTTATTTGGCCATCGGGAGTCAATGATGGACATTGCAGTTGGTACATCCTTAGATCGCGTTGTCATCCTGGCCTATTTTGCATTGGTCATGGGGTTTGGTGCTTACTTTGGTAAATACAGTAAGAACACCACGGATTATTTCTTCGGCGGTCGCCGATTTGCCTGGTGGCTCATTACCATATCTATTGTGGCCACTGGAGTTGGATCTCATAGCTTTGTAAAATATTCCACCAAAGCATACCAATATGGCTTGTCATCCACTATGACTTACATGAATGATTGGTTTTTTATGCCCCTATTCATGTTTGGTTGGCTGCCCATCATTTATTACACAAAAGTAAAATCTATCCCGGAATATTTTGAACGGCGCTTCAACCGAACGGCCCGTTATTTGGCCACCATGATGACCTTGCTCTACATGATCGGTTATATTGCCATCCAATTTTTGACGTTGGCCACGGCACTCTATCGGATTTATGGTATTCCCCTCATGCTGACGGTAGTCCTCATTGCCATTGCCACCACCATCTATATGCATTTTGGCGGACAGACTTCAGTCATATTCACTGACTTGCTCCAAGGATTTATTCTCATTTTTGCAGGGATGTTGTTGTTCTTCCTCGGTATTCAATATTTAGGTGATCATACTGCTTTCTCCGGATTGAAAGCTTTTTGGATGAATTTATCGCCGGAACAGAAGTTGCCTTTGGCACATTTTAATGATCCACCGGATTTTAATTTTGTAGGTATTTTTTGGCAGGATGGTATCGCAGGATCAATCGGTTTCTTATTTTTGAACCAAGGGTTAATTATGCGATTCATGGCGGCCAAAAGTGTGAATGAAGGACGGAAGGCCGCTGCATTTAATACACTGTTGATATTGCCCATTTCAGCCATTGTTGTATCCAATGCAGGCTGGATCGGTCGGGCTATTTTCAATGCCGTTCCCGGTGTCTTGCCTGATGGACTTGCGGCCAATGATGTGTTTGTTGCTGTAACGAATATTGTATCCTCACCCGGTGTGTTTGGATTCATCATTGCAGCCCTATGTGCGGCTCTCATGTCCACGGCAGATACATTGGTGAATGCATCGTCCGCTATTATTGTGAATGATATTTATCGGCCCATGAGCAAAAAAGAAAAAACAGAAAAACAGCAGTTGGATTTTGCACGGTGGACATCAGTCGGTGTAAAAGTGATTGCAGTAATTCTGGTCCCATTTTTCAATTCATTTGATTCCATCTACGAAGCCCACGGATGGTTCCATTCCACATTTACACCGCCATTGGTGGTGGGTGTATTCTTGGGCATTTTCTGGAAACGATTTACATCCCAAGCGGTGATTGCCACATTCATCGGCGGTGCATTTTTAATGATCTTAGGCCAGTTTAATCCAGAGTTGATTAGTCCATTTTCACATGGCATAGAACTGCGCCCGGACCGCGGCTATTCTTACATTGGTGCTTTGTATAATATAGTTGTTTGTGCCGGCGTGGGGGTAATCGTTGCATTGTTTACTAAACCCAATTCAGAAAAGAATCTTGAAGGTCTGACTGTTTTTGACGTCCACAAATTGAAGGCCATATTTAAAGGGTCTGCCGTGAATGAAGAAAAGGGAGAAGATGTCATCGTGAATTGGGTCATGGATAATACGGATGAAAATGTCATGCGCTTTTCTACATCAGATATGAATCGGATGAAAGCCAACCCTGGTGACCTCGTCTATATCCAGGATGGACGCTGGTGGCTCGGCGGATTGAAGTCCGCCCATTCTGTTTATGGAGCGCCTCATGATGAGGATGGTGTTGTGTATATTAATTCCACCCATTTGGATCACGGGCAATTCGTAGATGGATTGGAATTAAAAGCAGAAAAAGAAATGTAAATGATTGGTGTGGGCGAATTAATTATTATAAATTCGCCGCGCTTTTTGAATCAAAATTGATTCAAAATCTAAAAAATTAAATCTCGATCCGGAGTAGACCCGACATTTGTCGGAAAGCGAGTGGCATAAATGTCATAAGCAACTACTCCAGACAAAAGACCTGATTCCGGAGTAGCTCAGTTGGTAGAGCGAGTGGCTGTTAACCACCAGGTCGGGGGTTCGAGTCCCTCCTCCGGAGCAAAAAACAAAAAGGTTCAATGAAAGTTGGACCTTTTTTATTTTTTATATCGTATTGAATCAATATTCTAAAGGAATTCATGATGCAAATTAAACTATTAGATACCACATTAAGAGAGGGAGAGCAAACGCCTGGCGTATCTTTCACTGTGAACGAAAAAATAAAAATCGTCAAAGCATTGGATGATTTCGGCGTGGACTTTATTGAGTTGGGGCATCCCGCAGTTTCACCGGATATTCGGGATGCGGTTGGCCAAATTGCTGCGATGGAAACACGGTCAGAAAAACTCATTCATAGCCGGGCTACCCGTTCAGATATTGAAGATGCAATTTCCTTCGGTGTCCCTTGGATAGGGATATTTTTTGGGACTTCTGACCTCAGTCTTGAACACAAATTTGGTATTGATAAACAAAGCGCATTATTGCGTATTGCAGATGCGATCACTTATGCAAAATCTTTAGGAGTCAACATTCGATTTACAGCAGAAGATGCATCTAGAACTGATATGGCATTTTTAGTTGATGTAGCACAAATAGCAGAGCGGAGTGGCGCAGATCGATTCAGTGTTGCAGACACAGTTGGGGCACTTATTCCGGAAAAGACTACCAACCTGATTTCAAAGATGAAAAATGAAATTTCAATACCCATACATTTTCATGGTCATAATGATTTAGGGCTGGCCACAGCAAATGCAATTGCCGCTGCCAACGCAGGTGCAGAAGTCGTTGATGTTTCTATCAATGGCATTGGTGAACGATGTGGTATTGCTTCTCTGGCTGAAGTTTCTGTCATATTAAAGACTCAATACAATGTGGCGAATGATTGGAATTTATCTTTATTAATACAACTTTCAAGAATGATGGAAGAGAAGTCCGGTATTTCCAATCGGTTGAATCAACCGATTGTCGGGCCACATGCATTTACGCATAAATCTGGATTACATACGCGAGCCGTATTGAAAGATCCCAAATCATATGAAGTCATTCCGCCTGACATTGTAAATCAAGAGCGAAAAATCATTATCGATAAATACACGGGTAAAGAAGCAGTGGCGGATCGATTATCCCAATTAAATATTCCATCCACAGAACCAATGGTAGAATCCATAACGGATCAAATTAAATCCAATCCAAAATCTGATCCGATCACAGATCTAGAATTGATTAATTTTATTTAAAAAAAGTTTGGTAAATACAGCATTATATTAATAATCTCGCGCCAAGCAATCGCTGTTATTTGACAATTCAGCAACGGATTTTATCCAGAAAGGTGGAGGGATCAGGCCCTGAGAAACCTTAGCAACCTCATTTGCGCAATGTGAATAAAGGTGCTAATTCCTGCCTCAATGAAATGAGGACAGATGAGAGCTGTGACGCTGACTTGTCAAGCTTTCCACTGAATATTATCCAATAATCAATCTACGGACCTGTACGTTTTTGCGTACAAACGGTGCCGTATTTACCGGAAAAGTGTACCCGAACCCTATTCCACTAAAGGAATAGAAAGGAGAATCCTATGGCGAATAACAACAACCATAAGGTCCACCCCCACGCTTTTTGGAATGAATCCACGCGAATTGTCCATGGCAGTCAAAATGCCGATCCATTACATGGTGGCCTGAATGCACCCCTGCATCTGAGTACATCCTTTAAATGGAACTCGGTCGAAGATGATGGCGGATACGAATATAGTCGTACGGCCAATCCGACCCGAACCGTACTAGAAGAACAATTGGCTCAATTAGAAAATGGCCTTTATTGTTCGACGCAAAGTACAGGTATGGCGGCGGCTACTGCGGTGGCACATCTGTTTAAACAGGGCGACCACGTGATTATTACTGAAGATTGTTATGGAGGCGTATTTCGTCTTTTCAATGATGTTATCCGAAATTTTGGTGTGGAAGTATCGTTCATCAATTTGAAGGATTTAGACACAGTTGAAGCGGCCATCCAACCCAATACAAAATGTATATGGGCAGAGTCGCCAACCAATCCCTTGTTACGGCTTGTGGATATTAACGCTTTGTCAACCATAGCAAATTCAGCCGAGGCCTTGCTGGTGCTGGACAATACATTTTGTTCCCCCATCCTTCAAAAGCCATTGGATTTAGGTGCTCATATTGTGGTGCACTCATTGTCAAAATATGTGAATGGCCATTCGGATGTATTAGGCGGTGCTGTCATTACAAGCGATAAAAAAATCGGTGAACAAATTCACTTTTTGACCAATGCATTGGGAATCGGTTTGCCCGCCTTCGATTCGTGGTTAATTCTTCGGGGTATTAAAACTTTGAAGGTCCGTTACCACCATCAACAAAAAACGGCCCAAAAGGTGGCGGAGTGGCTCTCAAATCAGTCGAAAGTAAAACGGGTTATTTATCCGGGATTAACTAGCCATCCGGATCATGAGTTGGCGAAGCGTCAGCAACAGGGGTTTGGTGCGGTCATTTCTTTTGAAGTGGAAAAGGGAACGCATGGTGCCAAGACCGTTGCCGAAAGTACCGAGGTGTGTACGTTGGCGGAGTCACTGGGTGGTGTATCCACTTTGATCGAAATACCTGCATTTCACAGTCATGCATCCATGGAAGAATCAGCCCGTATTAAAGCCGGCATTAATGATGGTTTGTTACGACTATCAGTTGGGCTTGAAGCGCCAGAAGATATTATTCATGATTTAAATCAAGCATTGAGCAAAATTGATCTGGACCCAATCAATGTAGAATTAAATGGATTTGTACATCATGAGGTCCATGCGCCTGTAGCGCAATAAATCCATGGCCAAAAAGCTATTAAAATTTGGTGGATCATCCATTGCTACAGCTACACAGATTAAACATGTGTCTGAAATTATAAAAGCACAAGTGACTGACCATGAGTTGGCCATCGTAGTTTCGGCTATTGGCGGTGTAACAGATCAATTAAATGATTTGGCCGCCAAAGCTGGTGATGGAGAATTGAATGACGAATTATTCGCATCATTAATAGATAGACATACCAAATTGTTGGCGGATCTTAATTGTTGTGAAGATACACGATGTTGTATCCACAATTTATTTTCTGACCTCCATTCTGACCTCTCACAAATTGCCCATTCCCGGGCCAACACCCCTAAAAATCTTGATAAAATACTTTCCTATGGCGAATTGGCTTCCACCACAATTATTGCTGATTATTTGAATCAAAATGGCATTCATGCCGAATCCTTAGATGCAAGACAAGTGGTTTTAACCGATGACCATTTTGGCCATGCTTATGTCCACTACCAACGGACCTATGATCGAATTCGATCTTTTTGTAAACATCGTGATGCCATTCAAATTATTACAGGATTTTTAGGGGCAAACGAATTTGGAGAAACCACAACCATTGGCCGAAGTGGTTCCGATTATTCTGCATCAATTTTTGGCGCAGCCCTTAATGTAGAAGAAATTGAAATTTGGACCGATGTGAATGGCATTTTAACCGCAGACCCCACCATTGTTAACGATGCAAAAACAATTTCTCATTTGACCTATGAAGAAGCCATGGAATTGGCCCATGCCGGCGCCAAAGTCATTTTTCCACCAACGATGATTCCGGCGAAATACAAAAAAATTCCTATTCGAATAAAAAATACACAGGACCCTTCCCACGTTGGTTCTCTTGTGACGCATTCTCGAAAGATCAATGGAGAAAAAGCTGTGGGTATATCATCGCTTTCCGGCATTAGTTTGCTTCGGTTTCAGGGGGCAGGTATGGTGGGTGTCCATGGTGTGAATAGTCGGATTTTTTCTGCATTGGCCAAAGAGAAAATTAGCGTATTATTGGTCTCCCAAGCATTCAGCGAGCACGCTACATGTTTTGCTGTTGATCCGAAGTTAGTCAATAAAGCAATAGCTGCATTAGAGGCTGAATTTGCGGTAGAAATGAAACATCATTATATCGATCCGATTCGAATTGAAGAAAATTTATCAATGGTCGCCGTTGTGGGGGAAGGGATGCGAAGTACACCGGGCATCTCCGGACAGGTTTTTGGTCGGTTGGGGGATGAGCAAATTAATATAATTGCAATAGCCCAAGGATCTTCTATGCGAAATATTTCATTCATTGTTTCAGATGAAGAAGTAGATCATGCTATTCGAACGCTTCATAACGAATTTTTTAATCCGGTGTCATGTCGTTTGAATTTATATTTATTTGGTGTGGGGACTGTTGGCCAAGAGTTGATATCCATTTTGCAAGATATAGATGAGGATCAAATATGCGTCAAGGGAGTGGCCAACAGTAAAAAATTGATTTTGAATGATAATGGATTTGGTCTCAACCGTATAAATGATCGATTACATGCTTCAGAAGTGTCTTTTGATCTGGATGCCTTTTTCCAATCAGTTTCAACTGAAAGTGGCAAAAAAGTAATCGTCGATTGCACTGCCAGCGATTCTTTTTCGAAACAGTATGGTCAAATGATGGATAAGGGATTTTCTATCGTTACCGCCAACAAAATTGCCAATACTTTAGATTATCAGTTCTATAAATCCCTCCGTGAGACAGCTGCGGAGAGGGGTGTTCCTTTCTATTATGAAGCCAATGTGGGGGCAGGATTGCCGGTCATTTCTACACTCAAAAATTTACTTTCTTCCGGTGATGAAATAATAAGCATTGAGGGAATTTTCTCCGGGACATTGAGTTATTTATTCAATACACTTACATCTGAAATAGCATTTTCAAAATTGGTAAGAGATGCCAAATCCCAAGGATTTACTGAGCCGGATCCACGGCAAGATTTAAATGGGATGGATGTAGCCCGGAAACTGTTAATTTTGGCCAGAGAGACGGGTGCTGAAATGGAAATTAGTGATATTAAAATTGAAAGTCTTTTACCCGAAGGTAGTGATGCCTTTGATTCCGTGAACGATTTTTTAGATCATTTATCCCAATTTGATGGTGAAATGAAGGCACAGGTTGAGGCGGCAGATGGATGTGAGGAAAAATTAAGATATATAGGAAAATATGAAAATGGGGAGGCCTCGGTTTCCCTTCAATCTGTGAGCAGTGATCATCCATTTTACGAATTGCAGGGGAGCGATAATATTATTGCATTCCGAACTAAGCGATATTCGGATCAACCATTGGTTATTAAAGGTGCCGGGGCCGGAGCAGCCGTTACCGCAGCTGGGGTCTTAGGAGATATTTATCAATGTTTGGGGAATCGATAGGATGAGCGGAAAAATAAATGTGAGTATTCTAGGCGCCACCGGGATGGTGGGTCAACATTTCATTCGGCTCCTTCAAAATCATCCTTACTATAATGTGGTGGACGTGGCTGCATCACCCCGTTCTGCGGGGAAGCCCTACTTAGAAGCAGTGGGTGAAAAGTGGCTAATGCCCAGCGAAATTCCGGACGATATTAAAAATTTGATCGTCCGTGATTCCCAGGATATTGAGGCCATACCGGCGGAAGTTACCTGTGTTTTTTCAGCTATGGATCTGCCCAATAAATCCGACACACGGGATTTGGAATTTGTCTATGCCAAAGCAGGCTATCCGATTGTAAGCACCAGTTCAGCCAATCGCGGGACAGACGATGTACCCATGATTATTCCTGAAATCAATTCAGATCATGCAAATGTTATCCCCATTCAGCAAGCCAATCGTAATCTGCCAAAAACCGGATTTGTGGCGGTGAAACCCAACTGCTCCATTCAATCTTATTTGGTCACCCTGAAAGCATTAGAAAATGCCGGGTTTCCGGTGAGTCAGGTGCAAGTGACTTCCCTTCAAGCCGTTTCAGGTGCGGGGCAAGCAGGTATTCAATCGGAAGAATTGAAAGATAATGTAATTCCATTCATTGGCGGAGAAGAGGAAAAAACAGAAAAAGAGCCGCTTAAGATTTTAGGAACAGTGTCGGGAAATGGAATTATCAATTCCGATCAATTAGATATCAGTGCAGTCTGCACTCGTGTTTCTGTTATTGATGGTCATACGGCGGTCGTGCGGTTGAATTTTAAAGAAGATATTCCTTCCTTAGAGAGAATCAGATCAGTATGGAGAGGTTTTAAGGCATTGCCCCAAAATGAAAAGTTTCCTTTGGCACCGGTGAATCCCATTGTTTATTTTGATGAAGAAGATCGGCCTCAACCCAAATTGGATTTGGATAGGGAGAAGGGGATGGCTGTATCCGTTGGACGATTAGCCGAGGATAAATTTTTTGATATCCGGTATGTGGCCCTTTCCCATAATACAGTCCGCGGTGCTGCCGGCGGGGCCATTCTCATGGGTGAATTGTTAACCCACAAAGGATATATCAACTAAAGAATTAAATGGAGTTAAGATGAAGTTTGAAACCAAAGTAGTCCAAGCAGGTATGACACCTGACCCAACCACAGGGGCGATTTTACCGCCTTTATATCAAACAGCTACCTATGTACTGGAAGAGGTCGGAAAGGATAAAGGCTTTGATTATACCCGTTCATCCAATCCGACGCGTCAGGTATTGGAAGAGCAATTGGCTGCAATAGAAGGTGGAAAGTATGGTGTAGCTTTCGCCAGTGGCATGGCTACCGTAGATAGTTGTTTAAAGCTGTTGAAAGCGGGAGATCATGTGGTGTGTTCAGATGATGTCTATGGCGGAGTGTCCCGTCATTTTAATCAAATATTGGTCAATTATGATCTACACTTCACTTATGTGGATTCATCTAATGCAGCCAATATTGAAAATGCGATTCAATCCAACACCAAATTGATATGGATTGAAACACCCACCAATCCACTTCTTAAAGTGACTGATTTAGAAGCAGTGGGCAACATTGCAAAAAAACATGATATCTTGTTTGGTGTGGATTCCACCTTTGCCACCCCTGTGTTTTTACGTCCATTAGAATATGGGGCAGACTTAGTGATGCACTCTACCACCAAATATTTGAGTGGCCATAATCAGTTAATTGGCGGCGCCGTGATCACCAACCGTGAGGATTTATTTGATCAACTTAAGTTTGTCCAAAAAACCATCGGTGCTGTGCCGGGGCCATTCGATTGTTGGTTGACTATCATGGGTGTTAAAACATTGGACCTCCGCATGAAAAAACATGCAGAAAATGCCCAAACTGTGGCGGAATATTTAGAAGCCCATCCGAAAGTGGCATCGGTCACCTATCCGGGACTACCATCTCATCCATCCTATGATGTGGCGAAAACACAAATGTCCGGTTTCAGTGGCATGATATCCTTCGAATTGACGGGAGGTATTCCTGCAGGAAAAACAGTGATGAATTCTGTGAAATTGGCAAAACTGGCAGAAAGTCTCGGTGCAGTGGAAACCATGATTACCCATCCTGCCACCATGACCCATGCAGAAGTTCCCCGGGAAGATCGTGAATCAAGGGGATTGACAGATGGATTGGTACGGATCTCCGTGGGTATTGAACATGTGGATGATATTATAGCAGACTTGGCACAAGCTTTAGAAAAAGTATAAAATCAATAAAACTTTAATTAGTACATAATTATTGAATATTTCATTTGATAAAAATTTAATTGAATGTTAAACTCTTGCCTCTTTTAGGAGGTTATGAGGAAGGACTCTGCAAAGAGGAAAGCACAAATGATTACTCCTTGATGTGCTTTGGTTGTTTTAAGCCCTGTCCCAAGAAATTGGTGTGGGGCTTTTTACTTATATTACAATCCGGTAGCTGTAATAAATTACCCGCCAATTTTCATGAAAAATCACACCCGCAATATCTTTTGGATGCCCCTTCTTTTCTTATCCTTGCTCATGGGGCAAGATCCACCGGGCATCCAATGGAAACAAATCCAAACCGATCATTATCAGATCATTTTTCCGACAGAACTCAGTTCAGAAGCCAAGCGTGTGGCCAATACAATAGATCACGTCCATTCTGCCCTCTATGATTCTTTGGCCAAAAGTCACCATAAGAAAATCCCCATCGTTCTTTCCAATCGCGGTGCAATTCCTAACGGATATGTCATGCAAGCGCCGTGGATGTCTGAATGGTATAATGTGCCGATTTTAGATCGTGAAATGGGCCACACTGAGTGGTATCGAAATCTTGCCATACATGAGGGGCGGCATATTGCCCAGTTCAATGCCATGGATCAAGGTGTGAGTGGTATCCTTCGGAAATTGTTTGGTCAAAATACCCAATCATTTTATACACACTTCATGATTCCAAATTGGTATTGGGAAGGGGATGCAGTGGATATTGAAACAGCATTGACCCATTCCGGTAGGGGGCGGTCTGCTTATTTCTCACGAACCGCCAGAGCCAATGTTCTATCAGGGAATCCTTTTTCCTATCGTCATGCTTTATATGGATCATACAAGAACGAGTACCCGAACCATTATGAATTGGGATACTATCTCACGAGCCACGTGAAAAAAGAGTATGGTCAGGATGCATGGCCTAAGATAATTCAAAAATCATTGAGATGGCCCTTCACAATTAATCCAATCTATCCCTTTTCTAGAGCCATGAAGGCCACCACCGGGTCATCCTTACCCCAAATTTATTATGATACCTTTTATGATTTGGAAATGGCTTGGAAGATTCAGCAGACCGGATTGAAACCGAAGGAAGCGACGTCATTGACGCCGGACCGATCCTTAACTACCCATTTTCGATATCCAACCATGGATGCTATGGGAAATGTCATCGCACTAAAATCAGGGATGGGAGAAGTGACGGCCATTGTAAAAATCAAGGATGGGGAAGAACGAGTATTGGCAAGGATTCCAAGTATAGTCGAATGGTTGGGATATCATTCCAATGGGCAAATAGCCGTATGGTCTGCCTATGATCCTGATGTTCGGTGGAATAAAAGAAGTTGGGCCAATATTCAAGTCATGGATTTTACGACGGGAGAGACAAAAACAATTTCGAAGAAAAAACGATTATATCAACCCAGTATTTCTCCTGACGGAGAAAAAATTGCAGCCGTTTCATTCTCAGAAAATCGATACGCATTATTGGTTATTCTTGATGCAAATACTGGAAAAATCATTGACCAAGTTGAAGCGCCCAACGGTGGTTTAATAATGAAACCATCTTGGTCAAAATTGGGGAATAAAATTGTGTTTACCGCCCAAAAATTCAATGGTCGGGCTTTATATATTTATCGACTTGAAGATAGAGAATTTGATGTGGTGATTCCTGAAACCTGGCAACAAGTGAACCATCCCATTTTTTATCAGGATTACATCTTATACGAATCTCAGCTAAATGGCATTGATCAAATATTGGCAAAACACACGAAAACTGAAGCCGTATTTCAAGTCACTTCTAGACCGTTTGGTGCGTACAATCCATCGGTGACGCCTGATGAACATTTACTTTTTAATGATTATACCCGGATGGGTGATGGCATAGCAATGCTGCCACTTCATCCATCCAGTTGGCGGGAAATCGACCCAAGTTATCGAACAGTTCGAACGGGTCATTTTACCGCATATAATTCTGCCTCCATATTTGATCAGGATATACCCAAAAGGGATTATGATGTGGCAGATTATAAAGGAATAGGAACCCTTTTTAATTTCCATAGCCGATACATTTTTAATAACGATTTTGATCCGACACTTGGGGTGCAATCTGACAATATATTAGGAACATTATCATTAACCGGAGAATGGGTATTTAATCAAAATGAAGAGATAGGAGAAAAACGAATCCGATCTACCATTCGCAAGTTTTACCCTATTATTGATGTGGAACTTGGGTGGATGGATCGTCAGGTAAATCATGGAAAATTCGTGCAAAAATTCGATGAAGGACGTATGAATGATTCGCTGGTATTTTTTGTGAGCGAAAAGTGGTCAGAATCGGTCATTAATTTATCTGCATCCTTACCCTTGGTTAATCAAATTAGGGGAATCAAAAACCGATTTGCTTATGTCAAAATGGGCTCCAAATACACATTGCGCAAAGAAACCATGTATCATTTTGATTTTTTACATATTCCACCCAATGTAAAGGTGACCAATTCTGAAGCAAAGGATGATCGAAACGGCGGAATATTGCCCGTGTATTTTGAGGGTGCCTATTCTGAATTAGATGAATCTTCCAGAAGAGATTTGGGTAACCCAGGGTGGCAAATTTATGGATATGGAGGTGGCTCCCCTTTTGGCGGGATATGGAAAGGTCAGCTAATATCCTTACGATTGATCTACGGATTAAAAGGATTCCGAAAACATGATTTTATAGATACTCGATTCCAATATGAGTCCAATCAAGGCGATCATATTTTCTTGTCTAAATTTCATTTTCCATCTGGATACAATTGGCACGTATTTTCGTCCGGTTGGCAAGGGAGGGTCAGATATAAAATGCCATTAGCTTATCCCGATTGGTCAGCACCTTTTGGGGTGACGTATTTAAAACGGATCCGGGGAAATATATTTGGTCATGTTGCAACTGTGGATGCTCAAGACCCCATGTTATCTGTCGGCGCAGGCGTTACATTTGATCTCGGTGGTTTCTTTGATATAAAGTTGCCTTTGCCTATTACATTTAATTATTATTACCAGCCACATAGTGGAAAAGGTGGTGTAGAATTGGTTTTTGAATAATTAAAAAGAATGATGTATGTTTTACCATAATTAAGATATGGAATTAAATTATTATGATGAATTCAATGAATAACCGCGGGGGTGATCGGCGGCAAGGAGAACGAAGGAATGGGAATGACCGTCGGAATCAAAATCAACCGGTATCCATAGATAAAAGATCGGGGCAGGATCGCCGTCAAGACAAAGAAAGAAGGTCAGGATTAGACCGCCGGAAAGAATAAGGGACCGGTTTTTTTAAATTAATGTATAGGAGAAATTCTGAGTTTACCCACATCAAAATACACAGTAGATGATTTTAAAAATATGGTTGGAGAACCACTTGGCGCTTCGGATTGGTTCTTGGTAACCCAAGAAAATATTGATCAATTTGGCCAGGTAACCCATGATGATTATTGGATTCACACCGATCCTGAACGGGTGGAAAAAGAAGGTATTTACGATTCAACCATTGCCCATGGTTTTTTCACTTTATCCTTATTAACCTATTTTAATAATGAGATGAAACTGTGGCCAAAGGATACCAAATCAGGTGTGAATTATGGTTTAAATAAGGTCCGGTGGATGGCGCCAGTTCCTATAGGAAAACGCATCCGAAACCACGTGGTATTAACGGATTTTCGTAAACAGGGAGACAACCGTTTTGTATTTACATATAATTGCAAAATAGAAGTTGAGGGAATTGAAAAGCCGGCCATGAAAGCAGAATGGTTAGGAATGATTTTTGTCTAATAATCGTTTAGTCTGAATCTTCTAAAATCTGATCTTTAATTTCTTCTACCCATGAAATCCGTCGTGGTGTGGGTGGTGTTTTTACGCATTTGGTACGACGAGGACACATAGATTGACGCGGACAAATAATACTTACGGGATAGTTCAATCCTGATTCGACCCAACTCAAATTTAATATCTTAGCGGCAGAACTGATGGCGCTCTTTATTTTTTCGGGTATGACAATTTCATTTTTATTATTCCGAGGAGCGATTTCCATCGCTTCAATTATATCTTCAGGCTTTGTGCCATGTGTTTCTAATAATGGGAATAGATCAACCCCCACAGAAATGATATGGGGATTCCCAGCCCCATCTTTCGTTTGGGTTGCAATGCAGGCATAAAGTCTTGGGTCCCGATCTTCTTCTCGCATGAGAGAAATTTGAGTTAATGTTTCTTTTGATGCCAAATCGTCTGCCATTTGGAAAAGGGCCCACTTTCGACAAAAATCCGGTGAGTCCGTCATTGTCCCTGAGGGGAGAGGAATTCCGTTCCCACGATATACAGCCCGGAGTTTATTTGGGGGATATATGTCGAAATAATGCCAATGGCGGTAGGGTGATACGACCGTCATTCGTCTCATGACCACCGCCGGTGTTAAATCAATCTGTTTTCCTGCGAAAATATCATAAGCCTTTCGACTTAAATATTGACGAAAAGGCTGTCGGGGACATAAAAAAGCACCGGCGAAAAAACTGCATTCAAAATCTCGCCATGCAGTGAGGATATCCCGTTGATTCATGGTGGTGAGGCGATCTTTAGATGGTGGTGTAGAGCCACCCAATTCACCACCCGTAGATTGAGATGAAATGAGTCCGTCGCCGCCATGAAGGATTTTATGACCCAAATGGTAGGCCAAGTCATATTTCAATCTAGATTCATTATGCTTCAATTCTTCATTGAGATAGACCGTGTGGGGTGAATCATAAAAGGAACGGAAAAATGTTTTCACTTCTTTTTCTTCATCACTAATGGTGTGGAAGGAGCGTTTTTTGAACCATTTTACTTTGATACCATGTTGTTTATAAATATCCAAAATCTGCCGTGATCGGAGTGGAAACCGCTTTTGACTGACAGAATCTGCAGCCCGCTCCAAATCCGGGAATTGGTTTCGATTATGTTCTTGATATGCTCGAATGAGAATATGGGCAAATTGCCGCCCGGTGATGCTGGCTTGGTTTAATAATTCCGGGATGGATATTTCCATTAAATCATTGGAAAACAATACTTGGGGCTCCAATTGAAGCCGGTCGGCACTTCTTTGGCTTCCATCTTGTTGCTGTGTTGCAGGTTGTTGAGCGTCATCCAAAAGCCACGAAGATTCCCGTTGAAAAATGGTGGCCAATATTTCCAAAACGTTTTGTGCCGGTGTCCGCTGGCCTCTTTCAATTAAACTGATATAGGAAACGGATGGCGCATGGATAGCATCAATCTGAACACAGCGCGCTGCCAAATCTTCTAAAGTCATTCCCGATTGTTTTCTGAGAGAGCGCAATTTTGAACCCAAAAAGTGGGCGTTGGTTTTGGCGGATATGTTTGGCTTCATGGTTTATCTCAGTAAAATTTACATTGTCAAATTATATTGTAAAATTATACAATGAAAGTAAAAAATAGGACATTACTTTTCTACCGCGAATTGGCAACCATATTAATTCATACCAAAAATTTATGCAACACACACAGACAGTAACAACTGAACCAAAGCAAGTTTTAAATCCTGAGATGAACCAATTGAAAGTCCAAAAGGAAGGATTGGTGATTAAAGGGCAATGGACATCATCTTGTGCAAGAATTTTAACGAAAGAAGCACGGTTATTTATTGCCGAACTTGAAGAAAAGTTCGGTGATCGCCGTCGAGAATTACTGGCATCTCGTGTTGACCGGCAATTAGAAATCGATAATGGGGTCATGCCGGATTTTCTATCCGAAACGCAAGCAATCCGTGATGATAATTGGACTGTAGCGCCTGTCCCTCAAGATTTACAAGATCGTCGCGTGGAGATTACGGGTCCCGTAGAGCGGAAGATGATTATCAATGCACTCAATTCGCCCGTGAAAGTATTCATGGCCGATTTTGAAGATTCATCTTCTCCCACATGGGATAATATGGTTGAAGGTCAAGTGAATCTGCGAGACGCAGTCCGCAATAAAATTACATACACAAACCCGGGCAATGGAAAATTTTATCAATTAAACCACAAGACGGCTACCTTGATGGTCCGTCCAAGAGGATGGCATTTGGAAGAAAAAAATGTAGTATTGAATAGGAGACCCATTTCCGCATCCCTTTTTGATTTTGGACTCTACTTTTTTCATAATGCTAAGGAATTATTGAAGCGAGAAACAGGTCCCTATTTCTATCTCCCTAAATTAGAGAGTCATTTGGAAGCTCGACTCTGGAATGATGTATTTATCTTTGCTCAAGAAACACTGAATATTCCTGAGGGCACCATCAAAGCAACTGTACTGATTGAAACCATTTTAGCCGCATTCGAAATGGATGAAATCCTTTACGAATTAAAAGATCATTCCGCGGGATTGAATTGCGGTCGTTGGGATTACATTTTCAGCTTCATTAAAAAATTCAAAAATAATGCGGACTTTATTTTACCCGACCGAGGTGATGTGACTATGGGGCGATATTTCCTTAAAAGTTATGTGGACTTGTTAATTCAAACATGCCACAAGCGAGGTGCACATGCCATGGGCGGTATGGCTGCACAAATACCTATCAAAGGTGATGAAGTTGCCAATAAGGAAGCCATGGAAAAAGTTCGTCAAGACAAAGAGCGTGAAATGAAAGCAGGTCATGACGGTACTTGGGTAGCACACCCGGGATTAGCACCCATCGCCATGGAAGCATTCTCAGGTATGACATCTGCTAACCAAGTGGAAACTCGTCCAAGAGCAGACGTCCAAGTTACCGCAGCAGATTTATTAAAAGTACCGTCGGGTGAAATTACAGAAGCCAGCATAAGGCACAATATTCGTGTTGGCATTCAATATATAGAAGCGTGGCTCAGAGGCAATGGATGCGTGCCCCTTTACCATTTGATGGAAGATGCGGCCACAGCAGAAATATGCCGGTCCCAATTGTGGCAATGTGTGCATCTTGAAGCCACAACGGACACAGGGATTCAAATCACTCTAAAAACCATCGGCGAATGGATTACTGAAGAATTAGACCAAATCAAATCAGAAATTGGACTGGATAATTATTTCTCAGGCCGATTTGACCAAGCCACAGATCTATTTACTGAAATGATAAAAACAGAATCATTCGACGAATTCTTAACGCTGAAAGCGTACCAAACCATTTAAACGGGAGAATCACAATGAAAGAGCAACAAAAAACGCATGTATTCGAACAGGATATTACGGATCGAAGAATGGTCTCAAACCCAAAGCTGAACCCAATGAAAGCTCAGGAAAGAACGGTTATCAATCGGTCAATGGGCACATCCGAAATTTTTGAACAAGATATACAAGTGAGGTAATTATGACCAGACAAGAACAAATTAATCAAATCGAAAAAGACTGGAAAGAAAACGATCGTTGGGAAGGCATCAACCGCCCTTATACCGCTGATGAGGTGGTAAACTTACGTGGCTCTCTCCAGATTGAACATACGTTGGCAAAAAATGGTGCAGAAAAATTTTGGAATGCCCTAAAAGGAGATGAAGTGGTTTCTGCTCTGGGCGCATTAACAGGAAATCAAGCGATCCAAGAAGTTCAAGCCGGGTTGAAAGCTGTTTATTGTTCCGGTTGGCAAGTAGCGGGGGATGCCAACTCTGCCGGGGCTATGTATCCCGATCAAAGTTTGTATCCAGTCGATTCCGTTCCCAAATTGGTAGAAAGAATTAATAATTCATTAATTCGCACGGACGAAATCCATTGGATGAAAGGGGATGACAGCACCGATTGGGTTGTGCCTCTAATAGCCGATGCAGAAGCGGGATTTGGTGGAAACCTGAATGCTTTTGAACTCATGAAAGCCATGATCAAAGCTGGTGCTGCCGCCGTCCATTGGGAAGATCAACTTTCATCCGCAAAAAAATGCGGCCACATGGGTGGCAAAGTGTTGGTTTCCACGCAAGAAGCCATCAATAAATTGGTTGCTGCGCGATTGGCAGCAGATGTGATGGGCGTTCCATCCGTCATCATTGCACGAACTGACGCCAATGCCGCCAACCTCATTACCACAGATAATGACATCCGTGATCAGCGCTTTGTTACGGGCGAGCGATCCTCTGAAGGATTTTATTACGTGAATAATGGGTTGGATCAAGCCATTGACCGGGGATTGTCTTACGCTCCTTATTCGGATCTCCTCTGGTGTGAAACGGCCAAACCTAATTTAGATGAAGCGCGACGATTTGCAGAAGCCATCCATGAAAAATATCCAGGAAAGCTGCTTTGCTACAATTGTTCACCTTCTTTTAATTGGAAAGCCAATTTAGGTGAGGCAGAGCTTAAAACATTCCGGGAAGAACTCTTTAAAATGGGTTACAAATACCAATTTATTACCCTTGCCGGATGGCATGCATTAAACTTGAGTATGTTTGAATTGAGTCGGGCCTATAAAGCGGACGGTATGTATGCCTATTCAAACCTTCAGAATCGTGAATTCGAT
>JAERSH010000008.1 GCA_016845785.1 Fidelibacterota bacterium | reverse complement strand
TCGGAGAGATTCCCTTCAATACGCTCCACCGAAACTCCTTCTAAAGCACGCGTATCATGGTGAATTAAACACCGAACAGACCATCCCTTAGAAAGGAGTTGGCGTACAAGATTGCCGCCCACATGGCCGGCAGCGCCGGTAACAAATGCAGTTCTCATGAAGCCGTTTTGGGTTATTTCGTCAAGGATTGTCCAGTTTGGGTAGGAAAAATGATGAATTAATTTTAGGTGAAATCGATCAAAATCCAAGAAAATGAGTCAAAAAAGAAAAATTAAAAAAAAGTTGGATAATCTATTATATAGGTCTTAATCTCCATCCGAAGACTTAATTAGGGTCTTTCTAAAGAGAGGCTCTTCTATTATTAATCATCTTGGAGGGCATGTATATGCGCAAATCATTTGCAATGATTATAGGTATTCTGCTAATTCCTGGAATGCTTTTTGCACAATTCCAGATCTCTGGGAGTGTTACCGATGCCGGAACTGGCGATAAGCTGGTTGGGGCAAACGTAATCGTTGAGGGTACCGAATCCGGTACTTCGACAGATGTAGATGGGAACTACTCACTAACAGTTCCCGCTGGTCTAAGCTCCGCCAAAATCACCGCTCGCTATATCGGTTATCGACAAGCGACAGTTACTGTAACTGCATCAGGTACAAACGACTTTGCATTAGAAGAAGACGTTTTGAAAATGGATGCTGTGATGGTAACAGGTGTGGCAGGCGCACTGACCAAAACCAAAACAACCTTTTCAATAGACAAGATCGACTCAGAAGTGCTTGAACAAGCACCGGCTACCACCGTTGAATCAATGGTTCGCGGTAAGTCTGCAGGTGTTAAAGTGGTCAAAGCTTCCGGTGAGCCGGGGTATGCTGCCTCAGTTCAGTTGCGGGGCGCCACCAGTATCAATGCAAGCGGTCGGTCACAATCACCCCTTTACATCGTAGATGGTATCATTATTGACCCATCAATTTCCGGAAGCCCCATGGGCGATATCAACCCGGACGATGTGGAAAGCATCGAAATCATTAAGGGCGCCTCAGGTGCATCCGAATATGGTGCACGTGCAGCGAACGGTGTGATTGCTATTAAAACCAAACGTGGTTCAGAAGTGGGATTAGGCCAAACCCGTTTTAATTTCAAAACGGAATATGGTTACAACCAATTAGCTGGCTCCATCGGAACAAACGGTTCCCATGCATATAAAGTTGGCCCAACGGGAAAATTCCTTGATTTGGCTACAGGTGAAGAATATGATCCGAGGGATGGAACAAAATCACCAACACCAAATCCGTATAACGCAGATAGCTCATACGCTTCTGGCGTTTACTTCTCTGATCAGCCTTTTAAATATGTTGCAACAGGGGTTCCCGGTGATGGCGAGCCTAAACTATTGCCCATGAATGGCGATCGCCCTGGTTTTGACCACACCAAACGCTTTTATGCAGATGGTGGCTATCTCAGAAACAACTTCTCTATGCAGCGCAACAGCGAAAACTTCAATGTTTACGTCGGCGTGTCTAACATGAGCGAAGATGGTGTTTTCGGGAATTTCATTGATGGGTTTAAACGGAATACATTCCGTTTAAACACTGACGTGAATCTACCTTACGACATTAAATTGGGCTTCAGCTCATTACTGTCTCAATCCACAAAGCAGGAAGTAAATAGCGCAGCTTTCTTTGATATTACTTTCTTCCCTTGGGATGTAGACATTTTGGCAAAGGATGAAAATGGTGAATACTTTATCAGGCCATCCCCCAAAAATGTAACTGAAGCAAACCCCGTATACCAGATTGATGCGAACGATCGTCATTCTACACGAAACCGTTCCTTGCTGGGAACCACTTTAAGCTGGTCAATGACCCCGCAACTAAGATTGGCAGGTGCATTGAGCTATGACCGTTCTAGCCGGGATTGGAGAAACTACTATCCTAAAGGATATAAAACAGCTGACCCAAGTGTTTCCTTGAATGATGGGAATTTAACAAAAAGCTCATCTGATGATGAGTCAATCAATGGTAACATTGGTTTCACCTATGCCACTCAAATGGGCGATATGGATTTAATTGCTAAAGGAACATATTCATATGAAGCATATGAATATGCATACCATAGCGGTAATGCGTATAAGCTTGCTGTAGGTGATGTGCCTCAGTTGGGTACCGGTAGTGAAAAATCTGTATCTTCCAGCAATACGGTCACCAATGCAGATGCATTCTCAGTTGGCGCTCAAATTGATTACATGGATCGATACATTTTAGACGTGACCATGCGTCAGGATAGATCATCACTTTTTGGTCCAGAAAACCAAGTCAATAACTACGGTCGCTTTAGTGGTGCTGTACGTTTGAGTGAGCATGGCTTCTGGGATCCAATTAGAGGTATCTTTAACGAATTTAAAGTTCGATATAGTAATGGTACTTCCGGTAACCGTCCTGCGTTCTCTCACCAGTATGAAACCTGGTCCGTATCTGCAGGGAATATCTCAAAAGGTATTTTGGGGAATAAAAAACTAAAACCTGAATCAGTAACTGAAACTGAAATGGGTGTTGATTTCTCAATCATGGATCGTGTATCTGTAGAGCTTACTAGCGCAAAAACAGTGGCTAAAGATCAGCTGTTGAATGTGCCTTTGGCCGGATTTTTTGGCTATAGCTCTCAGTGGCAGAATGCAGGAACGCTGACTTCAGACGTTTTGGAAATGAGCATTAATGCTTCTATTATTAATACACGGGATATGTCCCTATCATTAGGTTTCAATTATGACACCTATGATCAGACAATTACCGATTTCAATATGCCCGCTTACTTGACTTCATTGGGTCAAGACGTATTCTACATGAAGAACAATACCCAGTATGGTTCTTTTTGGGGTACGGTATGGGCCACTGAAACCAGTCAATTACCTTCAGGCGCTCAAGAGAGTGCCAGCCAATTCCAAGTCAATGACGATGGATATCTGGTTTGGGTTGGTGAAGGCAACACCTATAAAGACGGTATCTCCAAAGTATTGTGGGGCACAAGCACCACAATCGCTGGCAGAACCTATAATTGGGGCCGTCCAATCCAGTACGTAGATGAAACGGGTAACAAACTCCATCAAATGGGTACATCAGTTCCTGATTTCGGCTATGCATTTAATGCAAACTTCCGATTCAAAGGACTGTCCGTATTTGCCATGTTTGATGGTCAATCCGGTGGAAACATCTATAACCACACCAGACAGTGGGCCGCTCGTGATGACGGTTCAGACGATGTGGATCAATATGGAAAAACCGATGCCACGAAAAAACCAACGGTGTATTACAGAGACATGTATCATGTCAATGCACCAAACTCATGGTATGTTGAAGATGGCACATACTTGAAACTGCGTGAACTCGCTGTAAAGTATGATTTGGCCAATCTGGTTGACCTAAGAGGTGTTGGCATTAGTGGTCTGAAGTTGGGTATTGTTGGCCGTAACTTGATCACGTGGACTGACTACAGAGGTTTCGATCCTGAAGTTGGTCGTGGTGGCGGTCAGTTGGGTTCAGCTGTGAATGCACGTGTTGACTCCTACGGCTATCCGAACTACAGAACGTTTTCTTTCACATTAGACATGGACTTCTAGAGGGGAGAGGAAAGAATGAATATATTAAGAAACAAATTATCGATCACCTTATTGGCCGGGCTGGTTCTATTTGCCTGCGCTGATTTGGATGTATCGAATACAAACGCCCCTGACCAAGATCGGGCTCTGGCGAAACCGGAAGATGTTGAATCACTGATTCGCTCTACCTTCCTGGTTTTCTGGCAGGGTACCCATTTGGCCGGGAATAGCTGGTTTATCGCTACCCAAGGGGATGGAAACTCCTGCTCTTGGGGTAACTGGGGCATGCGCGAGCTGTCTTCTGAACCGCGAATTGCGCACAATAATAGCCCCGCGTGGGGATATGCCAGCTCAGCTGAGCATCTCTGGTATAGGCTCTATGGTGCAATCTCATCTGCGAAAGACGGTCTATCTGCCATGAGTGGCGGTGTAGATCTAAATACAGATGCAGACCCCAATGCCAATACCCGTGCTCGGATCTTTGCAAATTGGGTCATGGGTATTTCTCATGCCATGATTGCAATTCACCATGATCAAGGTTTCATCATTACGGAAGCAACTGATTTTGGTGCAGGCACACCTGAGTTATCTGACTACAATGCGGTGATGGCCGCAGCTATCACCATGCTTGAAGGTGTAATCTCAGATGCAGATGCAAATGCAAACTCATCCATATCCATCCCTGAAGATTGGCTCCATATTGCTAACTTTACCATGGCGGATTTGGCCAAGGTCACCCATGGTCTGATTGCACGGTATAAAGCCGGTGTAGCTCGTAATGCTACAGAACGGGCTGCCGTTGATTGGGCCAGTGTAAAATCTCATGCAGGTCAAGGGGTTCCTTTTGCACCTGTAGGAGATACACAATACTGGTGGTCATACACCCATTATTATGGGGGGGCCCAGCCATACTGGACCCGTGCTGATTATCGCTTCATTGGACCTTCAGATCAATCCGGTCGTTTCCAGACATGGTTGGGTGATAACTCTGCAGCGACTGTCCAAGGTCGTTCAGAAATTTTTATCGTCACCGATGATAAGCGTATTGTTGGTGGCGGTGCCGCTGAAGATAGCTTGGCACAAACACCCGGCAAATACATTGAGAATGTTGGATATGCATTCTTGATTCCTTCCCGTGGAACATACCACCGTTCTTACTATCTGATTACTAAAACGGCAGAATACGCAGCAATTGAAACTGCACCTATGAATGATTTGGTTCAACAAGAACTGGATCTTTTAATTGCTGAAGCAGATCTTCGTGCAATTGATGCCGCCAGTGCAGCTACCCAGATTAATAAATCTCGGGTCGGCATTGGTGAAATGACTGCTGCCGCTGCCGCAGATGATATCGGCGCAGCTACAGATGCGCCAAGTGCGCTGGATGCTGCCAGCTTATGGGCGAAGTATAAGTATGAAAAACTCATGGAAGGAAACCAAACCCATCCATGGTTGAATTACACAGATCGTCGCGGCTGGACAGGTCCAATTGGCAATGACTATGGCGGTGGTTTACTGCCAGGTACACCGATTCATTATCCCATCCCTGGGAAAGAATTGGAAGTATTGCTGATGGATACCTATACATTTGGTGGCCAAGAGAATATTGGTCAACCAGGTACAGCCAGTCATAAAATGAGAGAAGGGGCTGGAATCCATAATCGTGGATTCTACATTGAGTTCCAAGAACGCTCTCGGATGATGACAAAAGCAGATCTGAAGTAACCTAAAGATCAACAATCCATAAAAAAGAGGGCCCCGCGTGGGCCCTCTTTTTTTCTTTAAAATAAAGAGATAACATCGTGTTAAATAAAAAAACAATCTTGGGCATCATCCTTTGTTTGGGCGTATATGGTTGTGGTGCTGGTGCCAGCGGTACTAAAATGACAGAATACCGGACGACTATTGGATCGACGACCATGCATGATTTTGAAGAATTATCCGAAAAAATTCTGAATCGAAATCGTTATTTTGTCGATCGAAAAGAAGAAGTGGGCACCGGAAAATTTATCGATGCAAAATTTGTATATAAAACTCCCACAGATGAAGAAGTGTTACAAGGTATCAGAGAAATTCGGTACCGAATTACGCTCGAAGCCCGTGTAAAAGGCGGCGGTGTGGGGAATATGTACACCATTCGCGCAATTGTGAATGCCTATGGCAAATATGTAGGTAGTGAAGACTGGGCCAATATTCCGGTAAATAAAGAAATTAAAAGTGAAGTGAAGTTGTTTATTGCCGAATTGAAATCAGAATTCGATAATAAAATTCGCGTTTTCTAAATCAGAATTATATCACAATAAAAAAGCCCCCGACCTTTCAAAGGTTCGGGGGCTTTTTTATTTATAGTGTGGCTTGAAATTTAAAAGGCTTGGCCAAACAAGACGGCGTTCAATAGCAATCCGTTTGATCCATACCAAAATGCCCGGAAGGCAGGATTATCTGCAAATAATACCACATGACCACGCCCTTGGCGTCGGGCAATGATGGAAGCAGTATTTTTAATTTCATCCAGTTTTTCTTCTGAAATATAACCACTCAACAGGGGAGAGTTGGTGTATCGCCCCACATTGGCTCCGGTGGCTGTCGATAATTCCATAAAGGCATCGCCCCGCCTAAACATAGGTGTTTTTTGGTTATATCCATAAGCGATGGGGTGGGTGTTGTCGATCTTAACTTCAAAAATGGCACCGCCAATTCGTTGGGCGCCCGTTACCATGGACACTTGATCATAAGGGATATCTAAAGTATCCTTTTTGGCTTTTTTCATTTTTTCAGCCACAATCTTTTTAGATACGGCCCATTTGGATCCGGTTTGTGTGGCGATAAAAGTTCCACCATTAAAAATCCATTTTTTCAGTGTTTTAATCTCTGCTGAATCTAATTTTGAATAGGAGCCGTCCGGGGCAATAATGGTATTGTATTTTGCCAGCTTTTTGGCTGTAAAATTATCAGCATTCAGAAGCGAGGCGGGCATATGCATTCTAAAGTTGAGCAAATGCCAGATTTCGCCCACACCATAGGATGAAGTGCCATCTCCGGCAAGGATGGCAATTTTTGGCTTTTGGAGCACCCCTTGAAAAGCGCCTCCAAGATCAGGTCCCGTAGGTGTGGTGGCTGTATGTGTAGCAAAAATTCGCACATGATCTGATTTTGCCAATTCTTCCACCAGTGTATGGATTTCATCTTGTGAAATGGTTGCATCTGCATCCCGTTGTACCATGGGAATCACAATGGTTCCACGATCAAATTGCATAGATTGACCATCCACGATGGCAGAAAATGGCGCTGTGGTGAGCCGAGGACGAATCCCCGCATCCATAATCCGATATAAACTTTTGGGTGCATAATATCGATCCCAAGTCATGAGATAAGCTGCTGTTGCTTTTCCGCCAATGACATGTCCACCATTCAATTCTACATAGGGGAGGGCAGGACCCATATAGGATTTAGGCGCTTGCTTTAGTTCATGTGACTCTACACCATAAGCCAATGGTAGCGTCCAAGCCGAGACATCATAAAAGAGGGAATCTTCAAATGTAGTGACGCGCTCCATCACCCCTTTCAGAAATCGGGTTTGAGGTTGATTAGATGGAATAATCACCGCTTCTCCCGGTTGATATTTAACCTTATTTACCGTCATGGATTTTTTCAAACTATGGGCAACAATGCGATGTTTCTGAAGGTTTTGAATCAGCATTTGCGCACGCGTTCGATTTTGCTTTAAGCCGATTAAATATCCTTTTACCGGATTCTTTTTTGCAGCGGCGGGCGCAGTGGCATAAAAGTCTCGGTGGTACTTTAAAAAATCTGTCCGTAGTGCCACAAGGCCATCTAAGGTGCCCAATGTGGTGATGAATTGATTTCGAACCGTAAAGGCATATGTCATGCGTCCTTGGTTGGTTTCAGTTTCAAGAGACCTTGAGGATGCCTGTTCAAATAAAATGCCTACGGATCCATGGATATCCCCAAATGTAGATCCCTTTCCATAATAAAAATCATCATAAGACTGTTGAGAGTAATACATGGATTGAATGCTGTCTAAACGTTTGGCATGATAAGGAGCCAGTTTATTTGCAAGGTCTATGGTACCTTGGGGTGTATTGGGGTTGTTTCGGCTAGGGATTCCCGGCTGAAAAAAGAAGGTTGCGTTGCTCCCCATTTCATGGGCATCCAATAAAAACTGCGGGCGCCAATGATGAAATAGTTTAATCCGCCCATTGGATTCAGGCTGGGTTACGGGCATCCAATCCCGGTTCATGTCAAATAAATAATGATTGGTTCTTCCTCTGGGCCATGGTTGGTTGTGCTCACGATCCTGTATGTCTGCTGTGGGGATGGCACCACGGTTACCATTGACCCAATTTACGAATCGATCCCGCCCATCAGGATTAAACATGGGATCGACAATGAGCACAGTATTTTTTAATACATTATCAATTTGGCTTCCCATACCGGCCGCAAGATGATACAGCAACAACAGACTGGCTTCTGTACCGCTGGCTTCATCCCCATGGATAGAAAATCCCAAATAGGCTACCATTGGCATATCGTTCAATTGACGATCCTTTATTTTATTCGGCTGATCTGACAGAGATAGGTTCGCCTGACGAATTGCTTCTAGTTTTTTATGATTATCTGGATGGGTAACAATGGCGTGAATTAGGCGGCGGCCTTCATGGGTTTTAGCATGGTCATTCAACACAATACGGTTGCTTTGTGATGCCAACGCTTCAAAGTAGTCCACGACTTGATCCGTACGGGTATGGCGAGTGCCCACCTTGTGACCCATGATATCTTCTGGTTTTGAAATGGCTGAATTGTATCTAACACCCTTTATTTTCATGGGTAAATCAATAATCTGTTCTGCAAAGCCAACAGATATGCACAGGCAAAGTAATAATCGTTTCATGAATTCCCTCCTCAGATGAATTATTTTCGAAAGATGATCTAAAATGCGGGCAAAGTTAAAACGATCACCCCATTCAAACATGGATAATTTGGAGCGCCATGGGTTATACCCCTAAATTGGAATAGGTAAAGAGGCAAATCATGACACCACATGTTCAGCAAATCAATATAAAACCAGAGACACCGGGAGAGGTGGGGCTGCCCAAAGTGCCAATTGAATTGGCGAATGTTACATTATCCGGTGTGGATGGTGACTATAACCGATTTCGAAAGAAGAAAAAGGAGAATGATCCGGATATGGCGGTGATGGTTATATCTACAGATATTTTAAGCCAGTTGAATAAAGAGGGATGGCCCGTTCAGCCCGGGGACTTGGGTGAAAACCTCACCCTGTCCGGTATGGATTATGCTTCTATTGAACCGGGGCAACAATATCAAGCCGGTGAAGTTACATTCGAAATATCCTTTATATGTGACCCTTGCTCCAATTTATATGCATTACCCTATGTAGGCGATGAGCGAGGGCCTGCATTCATCAAAACGCTTATGAATCGCCGGGGTTGGTATGCCCGCGTGTTGAAAACAGGCACCATTAAGCCGGGAGATGGGGTTACCCTATTGCAATAAGGGATGGTAAAACTTTCCATAAAAGGGATGCACTGTGCAGGATGCGTGTCAACCATTGAGCGTGCTTTAACTCAAGTGCCCGGCGTATCATCTGCAAAGGTAAGCCTTTCAAAAGAATTAGCAGAGGTGGAAGGGGAGGCCGCCATAAAAACACTAATCGATGCTGTTTCAAAAACCGGATACGAAGCGACGCCTCATGTGGAAGCGCCACCATTAGAGAAGCAAGCCGACGATTCTAACCCATCAGACATAAAACAATTATTCCCCCTTTTTCTCATTTTCTTTTATATCACCATGGCCACACTACTCATGAATCGAACTGAATTCACAGTGGCCGGTTTCATGTATGATTTTATGGGGCTATTCTATATTGTGTTCAGTTTTTTCAAATTTTTGGATTACAAAAATTTTCCTGCCACATTCGCCATGTATGATCCTATTGCAAAATCAGTGCGTGCTTATGGCTGGGTTTATCCATTTATCGAAACAGGTTTAGGGCTTGCATTCCTTTTGCGGGTTGCATTGTTTCCATCCCTGGTTGCCACCATAGTTATTTTGGGCGCCACCACCGTTGGGGTGGTTCGTGTTTTGTTCAGTAAGTCCCAAATTCAATGTGCCTGTTTGGGAACCGCATTACAATTGCCCATGACCAAGGCCACATTTATTGAAAATAGCATTATGCTCATTATGGCCGGATGGATGCTTTTTTCATCATTTGGGGTTTGAAGTTTTATATCCGGGATTGGCCGATTGGTCTTTACAATAGTTGTTTAGCGCCCACCCCTCGGTAGCCTCATTTTGTTTTATAATAAACGGGAAGCGCGATTAAAGTAAATTTATCTTATTTCATTAAACCATCTTTTAGAGAGCATGTTTAAAATGCAAGGAAGTAAGCGGACTCATTCCGACGAGAGTCCTCCATATATATGGTTATTACTCATACTTATATAATAAAGTAAAAAAATGTTTGTCATAGATAGTTAAAGTCCCCTATGTTCCCGGTCAGAGGTAAGAGGGGTAGAGGTCCGTCTTGACGAATTCTGCGCATAATTGACGCCCCCCATAGAAAATTTTTTAAAAATCAATAGTAACAATAAGTGGAGTAGTGTAATGAAAAAACTCTCAATCTTGTTCATAGCCGCTTTAATGACCGCAGGTCTGTTCGCACAGAATCTTACCGGTAAAATTAGTGGTACTGTTACGTCTGATGGCCAACCATTGGTTGGTGCAAATGTTATCCTTGAAGGAACTTCAAGCGGTGCGGCAACAGACGAAGCAGGGACATATTATGTTTTTGATGTCCAGCCGGGTATCTATACGCTGCGTGTGAATTACATCGGGTATAAATCCCAGATTGTATCAAACGTACGTGTAACCATCGGCTTGACAACTGTACAGGACTTTGAATTGGAAGTTGCTGCAGTTGAAGGTGAAACAGTAGAGGTAACTGCTGAAAAACCTTTGATTGAGGTAACGCAAACAAACGTCGCCAGAACCATTGACTCAGAAGCCATTGATAATTACGCTGTGCGTAATGTGACATCCATGGTTGCCAGTCAAGCTGGTGTGGTCAAAATGCATGACGGTCTGCACATTCGCGGTAGCCGTGGTGAAGAAATTGGCTATACCCTTGAAGGTGCTTCTATGTCTGGTGCCAGCGGAAAGGTTGTTTCAAACGCCATCCCAGAAGCGCTAGAAGCGATTGCGGTTCAAGTCGGTGGGTTTGATGCCAGTATTGGTAAAGCCAACGCCGGTATGGTCCAACAGTCTTTAAAGACTGGTGGCAGCAGACTTTCGGGTAGTTTTTTAACAGAAGGTATGCAGGGCGGCGACCCTTGGGCAGCCACAGGCGATAAAGATTTGACGATGACACTTCAGGGGCCCATTGGAAACAATATCCGTTTCTTTGGCGCACTGAGAAAAACTTCTACAGACAATTATAGCTCCACAAGCAGATGGTTTACACCATTTACCATTGGCGGCGGCGCACCGATTGCTGACAAAATTGGTGGATTAACACCTTCAGGCGATATGATGGTCCTCGATCATAACGGTGGTAACTATGTGTTTCGTGATGTGGATCATGATGGGGCATACACCCTAGAAGGTGACGGTCCCCTCCGTGGTAGCAACAAAGGATATGCCTTTGATAATCTTTCTGACGACTTGAACTTTAATGGAACCCTTCAGTGGGACATGAATCCATTAATCTTGCGTTTGGCAGGAACATATAGTTCTTATTCAAACTCAGGTGCGGGCAAACCGATTGCAGGTATGTTCAACACACGCCGCCATGAAAGTGCCGGCCAAAGCCACCTGATCAATTTAAAAGCCACATACTTCTTGAACACCAATACCTATATCCGTGCGAATGTGCGGACAATGGGCCGGAAGTATGAAAGCTATGATAAGGCTTTTAAGGAAAAAGGAATTTTTAAAACAGGTCACGACAGCAAACTTCAAGATTGGCTCAAATGGGGCAATCGCGACGAAGTGGCTAATGTAGATTCAAACTGGGCTGGCCATTTTGGTACACCCGGCGAAGACCCTTGGGCTGCTGGATATCAGTACAACGAACCCACAAGCTATAATATTAATGGGTTTAGATTCTCACGTGACGGCGCTCGTCGCGGCGGATATAGCAAAGGTGAAGATGGCTACATTGGTTTTGACGCTGAATTTGTTACCCAGATGGGTGAACATGAGCTAAAAATCGGTGGTGACTATACCAAATACAAATACAGAAGATATAGCTATACAGGTATTAACTCACTCAACTCAAAAATCGGTCAAGATTCAACCTTGACGGATGCTGTCAATGGCGAGACCGATCGTATTTTGACAGAAATTGTAACCGCAAGACTTTCAAGCTGGATTGGCTATGATCCACTGGGTAGAGATTGGGACGCTTCTGCTGCACAGAAAAATGAATATGATAAACCGCGTGAACCGTGGAATATGTCATTTTATGTGAATGATAAATTTGAAGCCGGTGACCTTATTGTAAATGTTGGTCTTCGTTACGAAGCCATCAATCAGGCAAACAAAGACCTGAAAGATTATAATAATCCACCATTGGATAAAAACGCAACTATCGTTGCACCAGACCATGCTGATTATGGATTCAAGGATATGCCCACACAGAGCTATCTCTTACCCCGTATCGGTCTTGGATTTCCAATTTCTGATCGCTCAACATTCCACTTGAACTATGGTAAATATGTTCAAATGGCACCTATGAGCCAATTGTACCGCAGCCGCGGTTCAGGCAGCTCCTCTTGGGGTTTGAAACCTGTAAGAGAAACCAAGTTTGAAATTGGTTATGGTACATTAATTGGTGATGTTGCATCGCTTGATGTTACCGTATTTACCCGGAATCCACAGGATCAGATCGGTGAAGATGAATATACACCTGACAGTTCTCCTGGCATGAACTACTTCCAGATGAGAAACCATGGTATTTGGGTAAACTCAGACTTTTCAAATATTACAGGAATCGAAGTTGATTTTAAAACGGCTCGGGTGAACAACATTCAGTTGTTCGCGAACTACGTATTCCAGGACACAAGAGGCCTGAACTCTTATCCTGGCTTGGGTACGTCTGGCTGGGGTAAGCCCACCACGATTGCACCTACCCGTTATGATCAACGTCATCAAGCTAGTGCTGTTTTGGACTACAGAACAGGCAGAACAGGTAACATGTTGACGAGCAATTTCGGCGCCAATCTTGTGGCTTCATTCAACAGTGGTCACCCTTACACCTTGTCAGACGGCTCTATGGGGCAACGTGACGCAGGTGAAGGTGCATTGCTGTCTGATAATGACCCACGTAACCGTGCACCAGTAGAGCCAATTAACTCGTCGGTAACGCCTTCATACTTTAACTTGGATCTTTCCGTAGATAAAACATTCAGAGTAGGTCCAACCAATATTAAAGCATATGTAACCATTGAAAACGTGCTGAATACAAAACATATCATCAACGTGTACAACCGTACCGGGGATGCTTATGATGACGGATTCTTAAACGATCCAGCACTGAGTTCTTTGATTATCGAAGGTCGTGGTCCTGAATATGTGGAAATGTATCGGAAAATCAATCTGGCCAACCGGAATCACTGGTTGAATGACCATGGATTTGATATGTTCGGTATTCCTCGTGAAATTAAAACAGGTATTCAGGTCTCCTTCTAGGGTGGCTGATGAACCTAATTAAAAAAGTGGAGACTTTTATGAACTTCAAAAAATCATTAACCTGGGCGGTTACCGGTGCCCTTGTGTTGGTGTCAGCAATTTCTGCTGAGCCACCCCGAGGAGATAAGCACGCAGGTAAAACAGCGACCAGTCGTTTAGCGAAAATGGACGATAA
>JAERSH010000007.1 GCA_016845785.1 Fidelibacterota bacterium | reverse complement strand
AAATGGAATGACTGCAGACGGATTGAATGGGTTGGGGAAGGCTGAACCCAATTTAAATTTCGCCGGAACTGAATTGGAATCTTCAACCGATAATGGTTCGTGAATCACAGGTAATGGCGCATAATCTTCTTCAAAAACTGATTTCACCGTTTCCTGAGATAGACCAAACCAGTCAGACATAATTGTACCATAGATCTGACGGTAATCATGCTGAATACCAATATTCCCGGATCGATTGAGATCACTTAAATCCGGTTGATTGCCCACCACATCACCTCGAAGTGCAGATCCATAAAATAATGCAGGGCCAGCGGTTCCATGATCCGTACCCACCGATCCATTTTCTTTTACGCGCCGTCCAAATTCGGATGTGGTGACCACCAATACTTTATCTAAAAATCCTTGTTGCCCCATATCTTTCATGAAGGTATAGATGGCTTCATCCAATTGCTGTAACAGATTGTAATGGTCATTGTACTGGTTGGCATGGGTGTCAAACCCCGTATGGAATGTGCGGTAGACGGGTGTGGTGAGTCCGCCAGAAATTAATTTGGCTGCGACGGCAAGTTGAAGTCCGATAAAAGATTCGGGATATTCTTGAGTCGTACGGCCCTTATCACTGGCATCTTGAATCACACTTGAATATTGATAAGTACTCTCATCTACAGATCGAATATATTTTAATTCTTCGCCGCCATAGGAGTTGGGCGCAGGATCCATTGTGCCGGTTACATAATTTTGATCAATGATTTTATATAGTGAATCGTTGCTGCCCAGTACCATCCCCATATTGGTCTCGCCGGTTTGGAACTCAAGCAAATTTGCGCTGGCCATTTGAATGCCGATAGGATGATCGGGAATATTGGCAGGATAATCAGGATAATCATTGGCAAACATCCGACCGAGCCAACCGGTGCGCCAAACGCGATCGGCACCGGATCCGGTGGACCAAATATCTGACGAACGAAAATGGGATAGATTGCCGGTTGGGTAGCCTACACCATGAACGGCTGACATCATCCCCTGCTGATATAATTGTTGTGAATGGTTTAAGGCAGGGTGAAGTCCAGTATCATATCGAAAGGGAAGTGTGTCTTGTTTTTTGTATCCCAATAAGGGGCGCTTTGCATAATAAATACTGTCCTGAATGGGGATGAGTGTATTCAATCCGTCATTACCGCCATTTAGTTTTATGAGAACGACAATCCGATCGGAGCCCCAATTGCCTGTAATTTTTCTTTGGGATCGAGGTTTGCCGATAGCCATGAGGGGCATTTGAGTGCCCGCAATGGTGAGGGCGGTGGCGGACTTAATGAAATCCCGACGCTTCATATGAGCTGTGCCTCCGGTAATCGAAGCATATAATTATAGAGTCCTTTTAATCGCAAATCTGCACCAACGGCATTTACTTCCCAATCGTATTCGGCGGCGCCATCCAGTAGGATTTCAACTAATTTTTCTTCGAGCACTTCAGAAAGGGGCAACCCAAAAAAGACCAATGCCATATTTTGAACCAATTGTCGAGCATTGTTCGGATTGGGTAGATCCCAAGCGAGGTTTACCAAATTGGTATTAAACTTGAGCCGATTATCCATATTGGGATCGGTAATAATGGATGCGAATAATTTTCGCATGGGCAATGTGATGGAATTGACCCAAGATCGATGACCTGTCCATCCATTCACATCCGGTGGATATAAAAGCACCATGCCCATAACTTCCATATATCGCAGGATATATTTACTCGGGAAGGCCCGTGTTGCGTGCCCCATCTTTCGGATTAATCCTAACACCTGAACCGCCGGATTGGGAATCATGGCACCTCTAATATTTATATCATAAAAATGTTCAGAAGTGAGGAGATATTTCATGACCGGCAGAATTTCGTAATTATTTTCTCGAAAGATTTTTGCCATTTCATTTACAAAATTTTCATCAGGCAATTCATAGACAAACCATTTATAAATCTTGGTGCAGATGAAGGTGGCCACTGCATCCTGCTCCATGATGATATCAATAATATCATCCCCATCAAAATAACCGTGTTTGCCTAAAAATGTCTTATGATTGAAATCATGATATTTTAACCAATAATCACCATCTGCCATTTTAGAATCAAAATGGTAATTGGTCAAATAGCCATCGGTGGAATAGCCGGTGAATGCTCTGGATGCGGCCACCACATCATCTTGAGAATACGTATCCACACCCATGGTAAATAGTTCTAATAATTCCCGAGGGAAGTTTTCATTCGGTGACCCTTTTCTGCTGCGATAGGTATCGAGCCAAATGATCATGGCGGGACCAAAGGAAATTTTTCGCAGCAGATCTTTAAAATTGCCCAAACAATAGGATCGAATGGCATCATTCTGTTCGTAGATGGCTTGTGGATAATAAACTTTTTGGGCATTGGTGGCGAAATGTTCATGCCAAAAAAGGGTCATATTTTCTACAATGGATAAGTCCGTTTTTAAAAACGAATTTTGCCACCACTCGATTAATTGAATCCGCCTCGATCGGTATGTATCCCTTAATTCCTGTTTTTGGGAAGTGGTGAGCGTTCGATAATCGGGAACCGATTCCGTCACCCAATCTCCCGGAGGCGACGGTTTATGGGTGAGTCGTAATAATTCATCCACGGCGCCATTCAACCCTTTTTCATGCATCCGTTTAATTTCAGGATAGGAAGCGCCGGGAAGTGTGCGCCTGAGTAAATGGGCTGCCTTATCCATATCCCAAGATTGGGGGGATAATGCCTTTAAGGATGGGGTAATGTTCTTTTTCTCTGGTGGCGTGTCCGGTTTCGGGAGTGAAAAAATAAATGGTTCATCATCCACATGGGGTTGATGCAATCGACCGATTTCACGGTTCGGCCACTCCGGGTCAAAATGGGAGATCCGTTCTTTTGGATCTCGATCCAATTTCAAAAAAGTGCGTCGATTGATTTGGGTTTTGTCCATGGCGGGCTTAATCAGGCGAAATTACGGAGAAAAAGTTAAATGGGTCCGAAATAAATTCTTGAACCAAAGGTGTGGTTTTGAATGAAATTTTATGGGGTGCATTATATATTTCTAAATGGACTTGATGTCCTCTTTTTTCTAAAAAGGCATGGGCCTTTTCACTGGCATGATGGGGTATAACATCATCGTGATCTCCGTGGAGGAGAAGTACAGGTGTATCCCCACTTTGTGCTGTGCCTTCTTTTTCCAACACATCCATGAATTTGATAAATCCGGCAATGGGAATAATGCCCCCAATGGCAAAGGGTAAGCGGAGGGCAAACTCCATGGCCAGGCTGGCGCCTTGAGAAAATCCAATCAGAAAAATATTCTCTCGGGCAAATCCCTCTTTTTGGATATCAGCCAATAATTTATGGAGTCCGATCCAAGTCTTTTCCAAATCCCATCCTTTTTCATCGTCGCCGCTGAACCATGTATATCCTTTGCCCAAATCTGAGCGATATGGCGCTCGGGGGAAATACCATTTGGCATGCTCGATTTTCATCATTTTGGCCACGGGCTCAAATACATGTTCATTCCCCGTCCATCCATGGAGGCCAATAATGGCCTTTTTTGGATGATCGCTGGTGGCGTAAATCCGCGTAATGAGTTCAGAACTCACAGCAGCATGCGTCCAAAATGGTAACTGATCTCAATGAAAGTTCTTCATTATAAATATAGGCTTGAATACAGGTTCCCACCGTTACACCTTCTATTTGGGCCAACCCTTCATATCGGCTTAAATCATTTTCGGTAACTTTCATGGTAACCAATCCGCCAAAAACATCGCCGCAATTATTGCACTTTGAATCTTTATCACAGGATAAAGTGAAAAAGGCAATCAATGATATGAATAAAAGTCGTTTCAAATTATTCTCCGAAATTGGATTCTGCAGTCAAGACCCATTTTGCATTGCCGGGGGTACGGCTTGGTTCCAAGCGATAGAGTTCTCCTGTGGCTGTATCTAACATGTAATGCCAATGGGTCCGTACAATTTGAAATGATTGAAGCTGGAACCGGCCGGCGGCTTTATCCTTGCCCAATTGATCTTGTACATAAGTGTCTAATTCAGTCATGATGGTCTTTAAACTATCGTCCTGCGCTTGGGTGGCGCCCATGAATATAAATATCATGGTTGTGAGTAAAACACCTGTGATTAATCCGGTGATATATCGTTTCATCTTGTCCTCCATGGTTAAGATCCGATTGTGCGGTCGGCCTCGTAATCAGCCATCCGCTGGACGAAATCGTCCTCGTCCGATGCTTGTAACAACGGACTCATTGCAATATTGTCTTTTAATGAAATGGTCATTTTTGGGCCGTAGTCGTGGCCGGGATAAATGGTGGTGGTTTCAGGTAAATCCATGATGGTATCATACACAGATTTGTAAAGTTGGCGTGTGTCGCTGCCTTTGCTGATGGTGCGGCCCGTACGCCCCACAAAAAGGGTATCCCCCGTAAATAAAATGTCATCGAGCAAATAGCAGACAGAGTCAGGATAATGGCCGGGTGTATGGTAAACTTCGAGACTGAGTTGGCCTACGGTAACGATATCGCCGTGTTTTACCGGTTTGATATAATGGCACTTCACTTTGTCTTCTGATGATTTATATACCATGGATACGAGATTGGGAAATGTATCTACATATTCATCTATATAGGCGATATGGTCGCCGTGGGTGTGGGTGATAAAGAGGGCGATGAGTCCTCGCCGATTGATGAAGGGTTTAATATCTTTGAGTGGTATGGCTGCATCCACAAGGAATTGATTTCCTGTACGCATGCAGGAAACCAAATAGGTGAGGTTATCATCATAACCCCCTTTAAAGGATCGAACGGAATAGTCAGTTTCGGCCATAGATGGGTGGAATTTAATTCCCTTTTTAGAACAAATATCACTCCGTTATATTCTAATAGATTAAAAAGCAAAACTGGAGCCCTTATGGAAGTAAAAAATATCGGTATTTACCTCATTCTAGCCGGAGGTGTGATTTTGGTCTTAAAATTTATTAATGCCATTATTAGTTTTATTATGAGTGATTTTCTCCTTGGATTAGGAACCATCCTTCTCATCGGTGGTGCGGTTATTTTGGCATTAAAGTTCGTAAAAGAAAATCGAGATGATAAAGATAATGAACCATTTCGGGGGATCGACAAGTGATCATTTCAACGACGGAAAATATTGCCGGCCATGTCATTACGGAACATTTGGGTACGGTGATCGGAAATACAATTAGAGCCCGTCATATTGGTAAAGACATCATGGCCGGACTCCGCACTGTAGTGGGGGGTGAAGTAAAAGAATACACGGGTATGATGGCTGAATCCAGAGAACAAGCCCTCATGCGAATGAAGGATCGTGCAGAAGAAATGGGAGCAGACGCTGTGGTGGGCGTCCGGTTTCAGACATCCATGATTTTGCAAGGGACGGCTGAACTACTGGTTTATGGAACAGCAGTGAAAATCGGGCGAAAATAATTTATACGTAGAGACGTCCCGATTATCGGGACGTCTCTACGCTACATTGTGGAAGTTTATAACTTCTTCAGTGATCCATTTTTTGTATTTACTTCTTCTCCGCCTTCCAGAAATCATCTTGCATCAATAATTCAAAAGCGGCCCGTTGTTTCTGTAATCTTGCAGCCAATACCTCATACACTTCTATCTGCTGATTTGTGGGCTTAAAATCTGCACCATAACGGGTGAGGTCACTCCCCAGAGCGGCCAATCGGCCATAAATTTTATTGGGATTCCGAAACGCATCTTCTCGCGCTCCCGTCAGTTTTACATCAAATAAATGGCTTTCGATCTGATATAATTTTTCGTCCATATCCCGAGCGGCCTTTTCCTCATCGGGCGTGTTATAATCATTCTGAAGGGAATATCGAAGATCTTCAATATGATTGATTAATTCCACATTTTTATTAATCGTCTCCCGTAAGGTCATGAGAAAATCAAACTGCGCTTTGATATCTTTCATTGTGCCCGATGTATTGGGATCTTTCAACACGGTGAATGTTTGACGATACACATATCCATCCACATTCAGGACGGCCTCGTATTTTCCGGGAACTGCTTTCGGTCCCAACTTGCCACTATTCACATCAATATCCCACGTGCGTAAGGGGCGCCATCCATCTTTATTATATGTGACCCAATCTACACCACGGGGATTGACCCTCAGCTTCGGTGTTTTGGTTCGGCCATATCGCAAGTCCCACATGACGCGGTTTAGGCCTTGAGAAGTCCGCCATGGTTTTATCTTTCGAATTTCATTTCCATCTAAAGTCCGGATAGAAATTGAAACATCCTTTGCTGTGGTGTCTGGTAAATAAAAATCCAGATTGGCGCCGTATGATGGATTCCGTCCACGGATGAGACTGGCACCATCATTTTTGACGGATTGCTTATTTTGGAACCGCCATGCATCCTGAACCGGGAGTAAATGTACTTTATTTTTCTCTGCATTGGCCATTTCTCTGAATGGACTGATATCATCCAAAATATAGAATCCTCGTCCGTAAGTACCGATGACCATATCATCGAATCGTTTTTGAAGGCTGATCCAATAGACAGGTGCCGGGGGGAGGTTGTTTTTGATGCGTGTCCAGTGGGCGCCATCATCCACGGAAACATAAACACCATTGTCTGTGCCTGCATAAAGTACGCCGGGGGTGATGTGATCTTCTCTCACCACATGAACGAAGCTGGAGTATGATTTGGGAATGTCACTTGAAATGCGTTTCCAAGATTTTCCGTAATTCTCCGTCTTATATATATAGGGGTCGAAGTCGCCCATTTGATGGAAATCTACACTGATATAAGCGGTGCCTTTATGAAATCGTGACGCCTCAATGTTGGAGATGGTTCCCCATGGCGGCATATCAATATTATCTGTGAGATTTTTCCACGTGCGGCCGCCATTCCGTGTCAGATGGATTTGCCCATCATTAGAGCCCGCCCAGATCAAACCCTGCTTTAAGGGAGATTCTGTAATGGCAAAAAGGACGGAGCCATCAAACGTCATGAGGTTGTCTATGGCGATGCCGCCGGAATTTTCTTGGTGACTTTTCAGATTGAGGGTGAGGTCCGGAGAAATGACTTCCCAACTTTGGCCAAAATCGGTTGATCGGTGGACGTATTGACTGCCTACATAAACTGTATGTTTTTTATGTTCCGAAATATGGATAGGAAAGGTCCAGTGCCAGCGATATTTCATATCTTTCGGTGGTACGCCATAGCCCGCCTCAGGCCAAACACGGACATTTCGGGAATGGCCAGTCTGCACATCATAGACTTCTAATCCGCCGTCATAACACCCGGACCAAACAATATTATTATCATTGGGGTCGGGGATGCCGAAACCGGATTCACATCCGCCGAAGGCGCGCCAATGGCCAATGGATATACCGCCTCCTAAGGAATTGCTGGGCCCCCGATAAGAATAACCATCCTGCCGATTGCCATATACATTGTATGGAATTTGATCATCCACATGGGCGTGGTACATCTGGGCGATGGGGAGGACTATCCGTTTAAATGTTTTCCCATCTTGGGCGATGGATGCACAACCGTCATGGGCCACCATGATGCGGCCACCATCTTCAGGATCTATCCAAATATCATGATTATCACCACCGGCACTGTATCCCGATTTAAAGGTTTTCCCCCCGTCATCTGAAACACTGTACTGCACATTCAAAATATAAATTTTTTCAGGATTATCCGGTGCCACGGCCATGCGCATATAGTAAGGGGCACGCTCGGCCAAGGTATGGTTTCGTGAAATCAATCGCCAGGACTTACCGCCGTCATCGGTTCGATATAATCCAGGATGTGCTTCTTCCGCCAATACATACATGGTTTTCGGATTACTCTGAGCGATGGCTACGGCCACTTTGCCTACAGGCTTCCCTTTACCGCCTGGGAGGCCATTTTTGTCTTGTCGCTCCCAATTATCTCCCCCATCACGAGAGATAAATACACCACCGGATTCACCACCGCTATTTAAACCCCATGTGTTGATGTGGATTTCCCACATGGAGGCGATGAGAAAATCAGGATTGTTTCGATCCAAGGCGATGTCGATACCGCCTGTATTTTCATCAATGAAGAGGATTTGCTCCCACGTCTTTCCGCCATTGGTGGTGCGGTAAATGCCCCGTTCTTTCTGTGGGCCGTAAGTATGGCCCAAGGCAGCGACGTATACAATATCATCATTTTCAGGATGGATGAGGATGCGGGCAATGCGGGCTGTTTTTTCTAAGCCCATGTTTGTCCAACTATCGCCTCCGTCTGTGGATTTATATATACCGTCTCCAATGGCGTGTGCCGGGCGGATGACAAATGTTTCGCCTGTACCGGCCCAGACGATATTGGGATTTCTCTGCGACAAAGCCAAGGCACTAACAGAGGACACATCCTGATCGTCAAAAATAGGTTGCCAAGAGATGCCATTGTTTTTGGTGCGAAAGAGTCCACCAGAGGCAGCGCCTACATAATAGGTGTCATGATCTGAGGAGACACCCGTCACTGCAATGGCCCGATTCCCATCGGGACCGATAAAACGGAATTTTAAATTTTTAAAATGGTCGGCGTCCAAGCCTTCGGCGAAAACGGTGGTCAGAGAGAGAATGACCACCCAAAATAATTTCCTCATTTGAACCTCTTAATGAATAGAATGGGGCGGAAATATACAAAAAAGCCTCAGCAATGGCTGAGGCAAAATTGTTGTACCCCGAACCCGTCTACACTTTGCTTCGCCGGGCGGGCAGGATCAATTTAATTTGTACCCCGGACAGGATTCCCCGCCAGCCCTCCCGTTGGTCGGGAGCGGGCTGGGAACCTGTTAGGCTGTACCCCCAATAGGACTCGAACCTATAACCTACAGCTTAGAAGGCTGTTGCTCTATCCAATTGAGCTATGGGGGCAAAAATTAGCGGCGTGAAGTTACGGGATTCAGATGAGACAGAATAAGGCAAAAATAGGCCAATTTTTCTCCTCGAGGCCTCCTCGAGAAAAGTCTTGCATCATACCGACGAGAACTCGTACACTTACCGTCGAGAACTAACATTTAGTAAAACCAACATACTAAAGGAGGTCATTATTATGGCTGAAGTTGTAAAAACGACTGGAGTATCGAAAGAATCCGGTTACCTATATTACCTGGGTAAAGATGGTAATGTATGGCGTTCGAAAATGGCCCGTGCCGGTAAAGGTGGCGGGAATGCAGAAAAAGTAGCTGATGCAGGCGTTTCACGCGAATCAGGCTATCTGTATTTCATTGATAAGGGTGGCAATGTTGCCAGATCCCCAATGGCCAGAGGACGGAAATAACCGTTGAAATCCTCGACAAATGAGCCTCCGCAATTTGCGGGGGCTTTTTTGTTTATACCCAAAATGAAAAAAATTACATTATGGATTGCCCTTCTTTTCTGTGTCGCATGCAGTGATATGGGAACCAATCCAAAAGATGATGAGGTGCCGGATATCGTCAGTTATCAAAATGATATTCAGCCCATATTGAATAGCGGTTGTGTGAATTGCCATGGCAATCAAGGTCAATTATCCTTGGCTACTTATTCAAAAACCATGAAAGGGGGCAAAAGTGGTCAGGTTGTCATTCCAAAAAACAGTGCCGGCAGTTTACTCATCAAAAAATTAAAAGGGGAAGCCTCGGGGCAGCGGATGCCGCCCAAACCACAAAACCCTTGGTCCGACACCAAAATAGAATTGGTGGCGAAATGGATTGATGCCGGCGCAGAAAATAATTGATGCGAGTCACGGCTTATCGATTCATCTTTTATATATTATTTTTATCCACCCATCTATGGGCGATTCCACGATATGCATTAGAAAGTGGCACTTCTTGTAATCTCTGCCATGTGAAGCCCGGCGGGGGCGGACTCCGAAATGACTATGGCATTATTTATGGCATGGATGATTTATCGGCAAAAGTCCCGCAACAATTCGAATCTTATTCAGGGATTATTTTAAACCATATCCAGTTTGGTGGGGATGTTCGTATACAATCCGTATCCAGAAGCAAAGGTGAAACCCCCGGCGACCTAGCCATATTTCCCATGCAGGCCAATATGCAAATGGCCTTTCGATCGAATCAATTTTCATTTCAATCTGAATTTGCTTTACTCCGAAAGGATATGGGATTTCAGTTGGGATACTACGTTAACAGTAATTATATCCAGGCCGGCATGGGCAAACCATCATTTGGATTAAACCTTGCCGATCATACCGTATTTACCAGAGGTGGTAATATGCGATTGGTTCAAGGCGAACATCGAGAAGGTATGCCATTTTCGCCCATGTTAAATCATGCCCCATTTATTGCCGCCGGGAGATATATAGAAAACGGCCACTTATCTGTAGGTTGGTCCCAAGGATACTTCTCATCTGACTCAGAATCTTTTTTTGCAAGGGGAGCGCATTATGGTGTTTTGGGATCATTTAACCGGATGATTGGTCTTTCATATTTACAAGAGAACCATGATCCGAATGGTCTCAAAATGATGAATATCTTTGGTGGACTGTCTCGGGGAAGCATATCATGGCTGGGAGAAATAACGGTGGCAGACAATCTTGTGGAGGGTCGATCTGTGGCCAGTTATAGCGAGCTAACCTGGGGAGTAAAACCAGGGTGGAATGTATCCGGGCGATTGGATTTTTTTGATGAAAATACAGACTATACAAAAGATGCAATTCGCCGTACCACTTTTGGATTGAATTATGTACCTTTTCCCTTTGTGGATATTAAATTTCAAATCCGATCATCCCAATTATGGAGCAATAAGGCATCGCTTGGTGTAGAATATTTGTCCCAGCTGCATGTTTGGTTTTAAGAGGTTCAATATGAAAAAATACATCATTATTATTGGTTTCATGCTCAGTGGGTTGCTGGGCCAAAAATCTGAATTGAAAAATGTAAAGGTTTTACCCTTCACCGAAAAGCGGGAAGTGGTGAAATACATGAAATCAGTTGTGGCGAAAGAATTGGGGGTGAAATGCAGTTTTTGTCACAATATGACTGATTATGCAAGCGATGAAAAAGATCATAAAAAAGTCGCCCGTGAAATGATGGTCATGACCATGAATGCCAATAAGACCATGAAAGATTTGAATTTCCATGACATCTCTTGTTGGGTATGTCACCGCGGAAACAAACATCCCGATCATCCACCGAAGAAAAAATAAATGAATCGCATAAAATTATTTCTCATTCTCATCATATCAATTGGATTGACCGGGTGCGTCAGTCGATTATTTTCAAAACCTGAACCGGTCGAAATTCCTATTGTCTCCGAAACGGTTACTGAGGGAGAAGAAGGGCCGGATGATGAGGATGCAGAATTTCGTCCCACACGTGAGCCCAGAGACAGTCGCGGATTTCAATTGCAATCATTACCTGGCGGATGGACAGTAGATCGCCATCCTGTGGCCAAGTGGGGCATGAGCTTGCCAACGGTCATGTCCAATGTGCTGGATTCAGCCCAATCCGTAGAATATTGGGAAGAAGTTGTGGATTTGCCCACGGGATATAAACTACCATTAAAACGGTCTAAAGTGTTATTTCAAATCATTACTCGTCTCACAATTGAAACGGTAGAGTTACACTTCATCAATGTGGATCATGTGTACAGCAACACCAACCATGAGCCATCCCATTATATATTAAATGGTGTGGTTCGGGGCATTGAATTGAAACCCACAGGATTTCCTCAACTGACAGCAGATGATGTGGTGAAGTATAAATTTCTCATGACCTATGGGACACCCAATGAATTTGCGGATGGCTTTCATCAATACAAAAATCATGAAACGGTTCTCAAAGTGAGAGAGATGGATAATAGCCACGTTCAAATCCAGATGAATAGTGTGGCCGTGGATGAAAAATTGCGAATGGCCATCGATGATATGTATTCTGAAGAAGGCATCGAATACCAGAAAAAACTCCTCTTAAGAGCTATCGATTTTTAATCGGACCTTCGGTATGAATTGGCGGGGATTTATTTTATTGCTTCCCATAATTGGGATGAGTCAAAACTTGATTGTATCTGAGATTGTCCATCGGGGAAACACCCTCACCAAAGATTATATCATTCAGCGTGAAATCCAACATCCGCTCCAAGTCCCCTTAGATAGTACTGTGGCTATCGAAGATAAAAATCGATTGGTCAATTTGGGCATATTTGCCGATGTAAAATGGAGAGCCATTCCCCTTGAGGATATGACCATCCGATTGGAATTTGAAATATTGGAAAATAATAAATTTTTTGGCGGCCGATTTTTTGGCGGTCCCGCACCGGCTTATGATGAAAAAACCGGTTGGTCCTATGGCGGTGGCGGATTCTTTAAAAACTTTCGTGGACGTAATGAACAATTGGGCGGAGGATTAATGGTGGGGGGCCGGAATACATTCGGCATCAGTTATCTCAATCCATGGATCACAGGTGATCATGTGTCTCTAGCAGGAGATGTGGCTCGGGCGGATTATCAACATCCTTTTTTACCATACGAAGTAAAAATCAACACGATGGAAATAAATGTGGGTCGATTCTTTGGATATACAAAAAAGGTATCCATAGGATTTGAAATGGAAGATATGACATTCGTGAACGATTCTGTGAAATTGAATTATCAATATGTGGCACCTCAGGGATTTTTTCATTACGATACGCGAGACTTATATGCCAACCCCACCAAAGGCATTTTGATTAAGCAATCCTTCCGAGGCCGATTAGACATGAAGGGTGAGAACAATAATAATTTCATCTGGAACCAATCATTCAGCATATATAAACAACTGAGCAAATTGGATCATCCAAAACCATGGATTTTAGCGTTGGGTTTCAAAACCCATATGAACTTGGGGGATAAAGATCAGCAATTTTTGAGCACCATGGGACAGGCTGGGTCAGTCCGCGGATGGCCATATCCCAACCAACTCAATTATGATGATCCGGATCAGATTTATCGATTTGGGTTTCATCACATGACTGCATCCGTGGAATTGCGTAAAGTGCTAGTGCCGCGATTCCCGTTAAAAGAATTATGGGAATTTGGATTAACCGGCGCGTTTTTCTTTGATTGGGGTGTAACCAATCAAACCAGTTTTAGCGATTTAATTGATATGAAACCGGTAACCGGAACCGGTGTTTCACTTCAACTTCAAATTCCATTTGTACCCATTTTACGCCTGGAATATGGCTATGGGTTTTATGATGGAAAGTTAGTGGACAAGGCTTTTCACTTAGCCGCCGTCCATATGATTTAGATTATTTCTTCTTAAAAATCATCGCTTTATCAAAGCGATTTTCTTCACCACTTCTCAACTTTTGAATATTGCTCCGGTGGGTGAACGTAATAAACCATGGCACCAACAGACTAAAGACCATAAGAGACAATGGGGCAGGATCTGTACCCAAAAATGGCGGTAGAATAAATAAAAAGATGGGGAGAGATGCAGAGGCCAACATTGAGGCCAATGAGACATATCCCGTTAACATGATGGTCAATGCGGCCACCGCAAAACAAAATGGAAATACGGTGGGGAAAAGTGCAATGAGCATTCCACCAAGTGTGGCCACACCTTTACCGCCTTTAAATCCGCCAAAAATAGTATACGTATGGCCGAGGACAGCCGCAAATCCACTCAAAATTTGCAACACACCTAAGTCCGGGATGATTTGTGATTCAAATAAGAGCGGGGTCAAAAAGGCCGGTGGTAACCACCCTTTTAATATATCAACTGTGATGACAACGGCGCCGGATTTCCATCCTAAAATTCGGAATGCATTGGTGGCGCCTGCATTGCCGCTGCCATGCTCTCGGATATCGATACCTTTGGTCAGCCGTCCTATGATGATACTCGTAGGGAAAGAACCGACGATGTAACTCACAAAAAGTAATAGAACAAGGATGCCCATTTCATTCATGATTGGAATCAATCTTTAGCTTTTACTGGAGGCAGTTTCCCGCTTAATGATGATCCCGGATCAAGGATGCCACCGGAAATTATAGATTTCAAACCATCTTCAACACTAATGCCCGGATCCACCGCATCTTCCTTCGGAATGACAATAAACACACCGGAAGTAGGGTTCGGTGTAGTGGGGACAAATACGTGATAAAATACATCTCCATTTTCATTCTCAGATTGATTGGTAACAAAGCACATGGTCCACAATCCCTCCCGGGGATATTGGATGAATACCACTTGCTGAAACGATTTCATGGTAGAGCCTGAAAAAGCGCTGGTAATCTGTTTAATCGTATTATAAATCGTTTTGACTACGGGCAATTTCGTTAAAATCGCTTCACCCCAGTTAAAAAGGGTTCGACCCAACACATTGGTAATGACCAAACCTAAAATAAATATAAAGCCGAGGGTAAGGATGATGCCTAATCCTGGGATTTCAACACCGATTTGTTTCAGAATTGGAGCAGCCAACCCATCCAAAAAAGTGAATAAAAATTTTAAAATCCAAAACGTAACTGCAATGGGTACGATGGCCAACAGACCAGCAAGGATTCGTCGTTTAATAGATTGCCACATGATTTATAAAGCGCCCTCTAAATTTAATAAAAAGTTTTTCATATCCAGTCCACCGCCATAGCCACCCAATCCGCCCCCAGTTGCCAATACACGATGGCATGGGATCACAATGGGAAGTGGATTATTGGCATTGGCTGACCCTGCTGCCCGAATGGCTTTTGGGTTGCCTGCTTTTTCTGCCACTTCTTTATAGGTCAAGTATGAACCATAGGGAATTTGCTTCACGACATTCAAAGCATCCGTTTGAAATGGAGGCATGACCAAATCTAAATCAAGATCAAAGGTATCCCGTTTACCGGCGAAATAGGCATTGAGTTGATCCACAACAGGCTGAAGCGATTCGTCATGTCGTACGATCGGTTGATTCGGAAATTTTTTGTGGATTATCGATTCAAATTTATGGATTTGATATTCGAAAATAATGTGATTCAGCCCTTTTTCTGACTGTGCTAAAAGCAACTTCCCAATAGGAGAATCCATTATTGTGTATTGAATCATGGGAGAATTTACACCGATTTTTAAATTCATTCTTTAGGGATTGGTGATAATTCTATATTCGCGGATTCCTACGATGATCTGGATTGATAATTAATTAAAAAGCCACCGGCAATAACGAGTCCTGCACCAACCAATGAAATGGGTGAGAGGGATTCGCCTAAAAATATCCAACCGATTAAAATGGCTACGACCGGCGGGAAAAAAGCCACATAACTAAGTTGACTCACATGAACGTGATTCAGCATCCAAATATAAATACCCCAAGTCACCACTGTACCGGGGATGGCCAAATAGAGAATGGCAAAAATATTGGCCCCATCCATGGGCATGGTTTGTCCGGACTCAAATAAAAGGGAAGCGCAAAGCATAATGATACCGGAAATAGACATCCCCACTGCATTTAAATGGAATGAATTGATTTCAACTTTTTTGATTTTCAAATATACATTGGGCCATGCCGCAACGATGATCGCAATCAACATTGCACATATCCCCAGAAAAACTTTGCCTTCTCCCAAGGATTCTCCATTATAGAGTAATAAAATTGTACCCACAAATCCCACCAACATACTTAATGCTTTTTTTATACTTAACCGATCATCGGGTAAATAAATATGTGCCAATCCTGCCACGCAAATGGGAAATAAACTCCATAGAATGGAACCCAAATTGGAATAAATAAATTGAGTGCTCCAATAGGTTAATAAGTAGCACAGCGTATAGTTTAACAAGGTGAAACGAATATATACGGATCGCAGATCAGGCGTAAATATGACACGATCTTTTCGGGCAAAATAAATGATCCAAAACGTCATCCCTGCAATGAGAAAACGCATACTAATCCCCCAATAAAGGGGCATTGCTTTCAAACTGAATTTTAAGAAAAACCACGTAAGCCCCCAAAAGAGACTCATAATGATGTATAAAATGATTGTCTTCGTTTTCATAGTAAAATAAGCGGTGAATATAAATAAAAGGATAGTGAACTATTTCAATATTATTTGTAATCTTACCAATATGAAGCATCCCAATTGATGCATTTAACAGATTATAACGGGTAGCATATGATACAAGTGAAAAACCTCATTAAAGATTTCACGCTAAATAAAAAACAGCGCAAAGAAATGGGTGATGAGTTTAAAAATACGAAAATCCTTCGTGCCGTGGATGACATATCCTTCGAGTGCAAACCGGGCAGAATATTCGGATTGCTCGGTCCTAACGGTGCAGGAAAAACAACCACCCTCCGCATGATTGCCACCATGCTTAAACCAACATCCGGGACCATATCCGTTTCAGATTTCGATACGGTAAAGGCAGGGCAACAGGTCAGAAGTGAAATTGGATTTATGACCGGACAAACTGCCCTTTACGACCGCCTGACACCGACAGAAATGGTCAAATATATTGCGGACCTCCATGGGATGGATAAGACATCATTCGAACAAAGGAAGAATCATATATTCGATGTATTGGATATGCATGAATTTGCCGATCGGCGGATTGCCCGATTGAGTACAGGGATGAAACAAAAAACATCCATTGCACGGACGATTATTCATGATCCCCAAGTGATGGTATTTGATGAACCCACTTCCGGATTGGATGTAATGACATCTCGCGCCATTGTGGATTTGATTCGATCCTGCCGAGAAGAAGGCAAAACAGTCATTTTTTCAACCCACCGCATGGGGGAGGTCAATCAAGTTTGCGATGATATTGGCATCATCTATAAAGGGAAATTATACTTCAACGACACTTTGGATCAGTTTAAGAATGAAATGACCCAACCCACGTTTGAAGAAGAATTCATTTACCGTGTAGGGGAGGCCTAAGATGCGATCACTTATCATAGCTAAAAAAGAAATTATTGATATCACGCGCGATAAACGAACCCTACTCATGATGGTGGCCATTCCATTACTCATGGTACCGGTGTTGATGGGAACTATGATGAAGATTGTTTCTTCCCAAGCAGAGAAGGCCTCAGAACGGCAGCTCAAAATGAAATTTGTAGGCCAAGAGCATGCACCGGAATTGTATCAATCATTTGCCAATATGGATAAAGTCATTATGCTGGATCAAATTCCTGTAGATAGTATTCAAAACTATATTCAGGAGGAATATCTGGATGCAGCTATTGTGGTTCAAGGGGATTACCAACATAAGATTGATCAAAATGGGCAGGCAGGTATCCAGATTTTATTCAAGGGCACCGACTCGTTTGGTACCGCAAAAGATAGAATAAGAGCCGTACTTAAAGTATCAGAAGATCAAATCGTGAATAAACGAATGGATCGATTGAATCTGAAACCGGATGTGGTTACTGCCTTCAACGTGCAGTACCAGGATGTGGCATCGAAACAGGAAAAATTAGGGAAATTGGCCGGTGGGTGGCTCCCTTACATTTTTATCATTTTTGGTTTTATGGGGGCCATGTACCCCGCATTGGACTTGGGTTCAGGAGAGAAAGAGAGAGGTACTTTAGAAACGATTCTGTCCTCCCCAGCAAGTCGATTAGATATTGTGATTGGGAAATTTTTAGTCATTATGTCAGCCGCATTCTTAACGGCCTTTTTGGCCTTGGGTGGCTTGGTAATCGGTATTCAGCAAATATCCGAAATTCCACCCCAGGTACTCACGGTGGTGAATGAAATGTTCACATTCAAAACAATCGCCATGATTATGACATTGGTTCTGCCCGTATCGGCATTTTTTAGTGCCATGCTGTTGGGTTTATCCATTTATGCACGGTCATTTAAAGAAGCCCAGAGTATTGTTGCGCCATTGAATATCGCTATCATTTTTCCGGCGGTTATGGGTACGTTGCCCGGGGTTGAACTCAATACGTTCACAGCCATGATTCCCATCCTCAATGTATCATTGGCTTCCAAGGATATAATTGCCGGCGCCATGAATCCGCTTTATATGGCAGAGGTATATATTTCATTGTTTGGGTTTGCAGCCTTATCCATATGGTGGTGTGTTCGAGCCTTCAATAAAGAAAGTACCATATTTAGGCATTAGTATTTCAAATCCATAGATATAAAAAAAGCCCCTGCAAATTGCAGGGGCTTTTTTGTTTTGAACGATTAAATATAAAATTTATTTGGATGCATTCTCATGAAGTTGAATCACAATGGGGCTAGCAATATAGATGGAAGAATAGGTTCCCACAATAACACCAATGATCATGGCCAATGCAAAGTTATGAATCACTTCACCGCCGAATAACCAAAGAACCAACACCACCATAAATGTGGTTAAGGATGTTACAATGGTTCGGGATAGAGATTCATTCATGCTGCGATTGACAATATCCACATAAGATTCCCTTTTGGATGCTTTAATATTTTCACGAATCCGGTCGAAAATCACAATGGTATCATTCAACGAATAACCCACAATAGTCAAGAATGCAGCAATGATAGGCAAACTGATTTCATATCCCAACAATGAAAATAGACCGAGCGTAATCAATACATCATGCGTCAATGCAGCAATGGCGCCTAAAGCAAAACGAAACTCAAACCGAACTGAGATATAAAGGAGGATCAATCCTAGAGATGATATAATGGCCATTACGGCTTTTCCACTCAGTTCAGATCCGATCTTTGGCGTGACGGTGCCTTTACCCAAAATAAAATCTGTTTTTGATTCCGGTACACTGCTTGGGAAGGCCGCGTAAAGATGGTCAACAATCTTTTGGGCAAAGTTTTCCGGCGCACCTTCAATGTGAGGCACGCGCACCAAAACCGCTTCTTCACTGCCAAAATGTTTAATTTCTTCACGGCTGAAATCAAAGGCCTGTCCGTCGATATTGATATCGGCCATTGCAGACCGTACCGATTCCACATCCATGGCTTCAGTATATTGAACGGAGACCAATGTACCGCCCTTGAAATCAATACTGAGTTTCGGACCACCATTAATTACCAGAGATCCAATCCCGGATAAAATCACAACAGCAGACAGGATAAAGGCCAGCTT
>JAERSH010000006.1 GCA_016845785.1 Fidelibacterota bacterium | reverse complement strand
GCAAAACTCCCTTCAAAATGGGTCTGGATATTGGTAAAGCCCAATTTCAGATTAAGTTCTGCTTCCGGCTCAACATGGTTTACGATAAGATCTTCTAAGCCTTCATTTTGGCCACCACCTTCAAAATATCTTGCACCGTCCCAGTCCAGGAAATGTTTCCGAAAAGCTGCACCATCACCATTCTCCCATCCAAGGCGAACATCCTCGATGATATTTTCTATCAATTTTGCATCATGGTCGGCTGATGGCTGAGCGCACCCAGTCAAAGCCAGGATTGTAATGAAAATAAAATGCTTCATATTGTATCCTATTTATTGATTTCTTTTTCTTTAATCGTTGAATAAAATATCGGTACTACAAATGTGGTTAATATGGCAAATAACATGCCCCCAAAAGATGGAATGGCCATAGGCACCATCACATCGGCGCCACGACCCGTGGACATCAATATCGGTATCAAGGCCAATATGGTTGTGGCAGCGGTCATCATGGCGGGACGGATTCGTCTTTCACCGGCAATTACAACGGACTGACGAATCGCTTTAATGTTCGTAGGTTTTCTCTCTCTAAAACTTTGATCTAAATAAGTACTAATAATCACACCATTATCACTGGCGATTCCGAATAATGCCAGAAAACCTACCCAAACGGCCACACTCAAATTCACCGGATGCATCTGGAATAATTCCCTGAGATTTTCTCCGAATAAACCAAAATTTAAAAACCATTCTTGTCCGTATAGCCATAGCATCACAAACCCACCGGACCATGCAACAAATATTCCGCTAAATACTATTAATGCTGTAGTTATTTTATGGAATTGAAAGTACAATATTAAGAAGATTAACACCAAAGCCAAGGGCAGAACGACCGCCAGTTTTTTGGATGCACGAATTTGATTTTCATAACTTCCGGCAAATGCATAACTCACCCCATTGGGGACGTCCAATTCTCCTTCTTTTATTAGGGCGTTTAAATGGCTTTGGGCTGATTCGACCACATCCACTTCTGCCCAGCCGCTTTGTTTGTCAAAAAGGACATAGCCCATTTTAAATGTATCTTCACTTTTGATCACTTGGGGACCACGGACATAATGAATATCGGCTAATTGGCCCAAGGGGATCTGGACGCCTCCCGGCGTGGGAATAAGTATCCTATCCAATGATTCAATTTCATCACGAAATTCCCGCATATACCGCACCCGAACCGGATACCGCTCACGCCCCTCTACAGTCATGGTAATGGGCATTCCGCCGACCGCCACCTCAATGGCGTGCTGTACCTGTTTCAGGGCAATCCCATATCGGGCAATGGCTTTCCGGTTAATTTCAATTTCAAGGTAAGGCTTACCAACAATCCGGTCAGCAAAGACCATATCTGCTTTAACGCCTGGGGCATTTTTTAAATGCTTCTCCAACGCCATGCCAAATGATTCAATTGAAGCTAAATCCGGGCCTTTGACCTTAATGCCCATGGGCGCGCGCATCCCACTTTGAAGCATGACCAGTCTGGCTGAAATGGGCTGAAGCTTGGGTGCGGATGTTGTGCCTGGAATTTGGGCCACTTTCACCAATTCATCCCAAATATCATCCGATGTTTTAATATGGTCCCGCCAAAGTCTAATTGTTTTTCCTCTTCGATCGACGCCATATTCAGGCTTAAAGGTCACAATGGATTCCACCATACTTAAAGGAGCGGGATCCAGTGGTGAATCCACCCTGCCGATCTTCCCCACCACCGATTCCACTTCAGGAACGGAATACAGTGCTTTATCCAGTGTCTGTAATACATCGATGGATTCCTCCATCCCGGCATGAGGCATGGTTGTGGGCATATACAGAAAGGAACCTTCATCCAATGGGGGCATGAATTCTTTTCCCAATCCCGGGAATGCGTGATTTAAAGCAGTTATTGGACGGGTTGAGCGAATCATTTTGGGCATCCAACCGGTGAAAGCGTCAAATCCCAGCCAAACGACCAATCCGAATATGGTGACAAATGCCGGCAGGGATAATGCTTTCAATTTATGGTCCAGAGCCCAGGCAAGTATTTTGGGATAAACTCGCGTAAAGGCCGTGATACCACCCATAATCAAGGCAATGATCACTACGGCGAATAAAATATTCAGAAAATAGCCTTTTTGAAGGCCCAGTGGCATCCAAGTAACCGACAAAATAATGACACCAATGGCGATGATCAATCCATTGCCAAGCCATGAGAATCGCTGAAATAGTTCCGGCGTTTTAAAGAAGGCTGGTTTCTTTTTCATGCGCAAGAGCCAATTGGCTAAAACCGGCAGAACCGTTAAGGCAATGATGACCGAGGCCACCAAGGCGAAAGTTTTGGTGTAGGCCAGTGGTTTAAAGAGTTTTCCTTCTGCGCCGATCATGGTAAATACAGGAAGAAAACTGATGACTGTTGTAGATACGGCTGTCACCACGGCCCCGCTTACCTCAGACACAGCTTTATAAATAACATCCTTACCCTTTTCTTTGGCCAACTGAAGATGTTTTAGGATGTTTTCAGTGACCACAATCCCCATATCCACAATCGTCCCAATGGCAATTGCGATTCCTGAGAGGGCCACTATGTTGGCATCCACTTTGAAGAGTTTCATACCGATAAATACCATTAGAACTGTTAATGGCAGCATGCTTGAAATTAGGAGTGATGATCGAAAGTGCATCACCATAACCATGATCACAATAATGGTAATCAGAATTTCATCCCTGAGGGCGTGATTTAATGTGCCCAAAGTTTCATTAATCAATCCCGTGCGGTCGTAGAATGGAACGATGGTCACTTGGCTTTTGGTTCCGTCTGCAAGGATCTTTTCAGGTAAGCCCGGTGAAATTTCTTTAATCTTGGCTTTCACATGTTTAATGGTGGCCAAAGGATTTTCTCCGTAGCGTGCCACAACAACGCCGCCCACGGCCTCCGCTCCATCTTTATCTAAAACGCCCCTTCTTAAGGCTGGCCCCAATGCCACATGAGCTACATCTTTGATATAAATGGGTACATTGTTACGGGATTTGATGACGGTATATTCAATGTCTTCCAATGATTTGATGAAGCCCAATCCTCGCACCATATATTCCACACGGTTGACTTCAATCGTCCGAGCCCCTACATCCAGGTTGGATTGACGTACCGCATTGAATACATCCGATAACTGGATCCCGTGCTCCCGCATGGCGATTGGATCCACATCAATTTGGTATTCCTTGACGAAACCACCAATGGAAGCTACTTCGGCCACCCCATCCGCTGATTGAAGGGCATACCTGACTGTCCAGTCCTGAATGCTTCTCAATTCCTGCAAATCCCAACCACCTGTTGGTTTGCCTTTTTCATTCCTGCCTTCAAGGGTATACCAAAACACCTGCCCCAAAGCGGTAGCATCGGGCCCTAAGGCGGGCTGTACACCTTGAGGCAACGTACCGGTGGGGAGTGAATTCAATTTTTCCAGAATTCGAGAACGGGACCAGTAAAATTCCACATCTTCATTAAAAATGACATAAATGGTTGAAAACCCGAACATGGAAAAAGAGCGAACAGTTTTAACGTCAGGAATCCCCAATAATGCCGTTGTTAAGGGATAGGTGACCTGGTCTTCAATATCCTGGGGACTTCTTCCGCTCCACTTGGTAAATACAATTTGCTGGTTTTCCCCAATATCAGGAATCGCATCGACGGGAACAGGGTCTCTGGGCATTCCACCCAAATTCCAATCAAATGGAGCGACCATCAATCCCCACACAACCATTGCCGATAAAAAGATACCGACAACTAGGCGGTTGTTAAGACAGAAACGAATCAGTTTATCTAACATATGATTCTCAATGCTGGTGTTTCATTTGTTGAGTTTTACCCTGAACTGGCTTGGGATTCATCATACTGGGTTTGGCGGAAATCTGCATGGCACTATCAATTTTAAAATTGCCCTTAACCACAACCAATTCACCTTCCATTAATCCGGAGATGACGACATATTGATCATTCACACGGGGGCCCAGCACAATTTCCCGTCCTTCAAATATGGGTGCATCCCCGGGCACTCTAATATAAACAATGGCTCGATCTCCTGTTTTTAGAACAGCGCTGGCAGGAATCAGTAAATGCCCATGACGATTCCCCGTTTTGTGGACAATACCCAAAGATTCGGATTTCACCAGGTCCATCTCACAAATCGGGCAGGACCCAGCCCCATCCTCAACGACTTCCGGATGCATGGGACAAACCCACTTACCAGCCAATTCCGGATTGATCGCCTTGCCCTCCTGGCCGATAGAAGCCTGAATTGCACCATGAACAAACATTCCCGGTTTTAACTGTCCATCTGGATTGGATACATTGATCCGCACTTTCACTGTCCGTGTTTTATGATCTACTACAGGATCAATAAATGCGATTCTTCCGGAAAATGTTTTCCCGGGGATTCCTTCAGTAGTGAACGTAACATCCTGGCCAAATGCCAACCAGGGCAAGTCGGTTTCATAGGCATCCAGGATGACCCATACCTGGTCTAAATCAGCAATGGTATAAATGTTCGTGCCTGTTTTCACATAAGCGCCTTCAACACCGTTTTTTTGGATAACCACACCGGACATTGGGCTGTATATGGTGACAACATCTGTAGGCGATTCCCCCGCTTCAATTGCTTTGATTTGTGCATCCACCAAACCCATAAGGCGCAGTTTTTCTCTGGTGGCCAATAAATTGGCATTTAAAGATTGCTGAAATGAAGCCGGTTGTGACTTCGCACCTTGGACTAAGTTTCGCGCCTGAAGCAATTCTTCCTGTGCAGCGTAGAGATCGGGGCTATACAACTCAATCATATGATCCCCTTTATTGACCCTTATGCCTGTATAGTCCACAAACACCCGTTCAACCCGGCCCGGCACCCATGCGGTGATATTTCCAATTCGGGATTCATCATAGGCCACCTTTCCGGAAAGACGAATTTCGTTTTCTGCCTTTCCATAAACCACTGTAGCCGTTTCAATTTCGGCTAATTTTACCGCATCCTCTGATAAAGTCAACTGATCAGGGTTTATTCCCCCACCACTTTCTTTCTCCAGGGGAATCAAATCCATGAAACAGATAGGACATTGGCCCGCTTCCGGAAGCTGCACACTGGGATGCATGGAACAGGTCCAGACTTGGGATGAATTGCTGTGTGTTGTATGCCCCGTGCTTGTTGAGCCGGAATCACCGCCGCTAAACCACGCCCCCATTAAAAATGCCAGGAGTACCAATCCAACGGTTATTTTATGGTCTTTAAATATTTTTTTAAGGTTCATTGTTATTCTCCTCCTGTCAATACAGACAGTTTGGATTTTGCCTTTAAGTAATCCACTTTGGCTTTTTCATATTTCATTTCAAATTGGAGTAACCGTCTCTGAGCATCCACCAGTGATATAAAATCAATTTTATCCCCCCGGTAGGCGATTTCTGACGCACCCAGGGATTCTTTCCCTTTTGGTATCAAAATCTCCTGGTATAACCTTATTTGACGGTTCGACTCTTTTAAGTCAAAAAGTACTTTTTCTAATTCGGCCATCAATTCATTTTGAATTGACGCCTCACCTGCTTCTGCGCTATTTAAGGAATAGGCGGCTGAATTGATATCCGATTTAGTTTTGTTCAACCAAATGGGAAGGCTTACCGATATTTTGGCCACCAATGGATCTTTACCACTCACGGGACTGCCTTCTTTTTCACCGGTGGTTACCGACTCAACACCCAGGCCAAAATCGGGAAGCCTATTTAATTGGGTGCGCTTTAATTTTGCACTTTCCATGTCAATCATCGCTTGGGCGCTTAAGGCATTTGGATTGTTTTCTTGTATTCTTTTTCTCAGGGTTTTTTCATTTAACTCTACCCATTCAATATCTATAGAATCCGGAACAATAATTTCATCAATGTCAGGATCATTCAACAATGATCTGAATCGTTCCATTATTGGTGCCTTTTTATTCTCCAATGTGGATAATTCATCCTCAAGCTGAATCAATTCAATTTGGGTTTTAATCAGGTCTGGATGACCAGTGCGGGCAGTTACATATTTAGATCGAATTACCCCATCCCAATTTTGGATCAGTTGAAAATTTTGAGCCGTTAATTCATGGGAGCGCCTTAAAAAATAATAATCATACCAAGCCGAACGAACAGCATGATCCAGTTTTAATTGGCGATCCAAATATTGGAAGTAAAAACGATCTGCTTTGGCTTTTTGAGCCCTCCCTTGCAAACCGCGTTTCCCTGGGAAGGGAATTTTTTGCATAAGACCAATCTTATATTCCTGTGGGCCCGCCGCTGTTTCTACACTTTCTAAAAAGTATCCTACGCTGACAGATGGATTTGGCAATCCCCTGGCCGCGGTTATGCCCGCATCAGCGGATTTCCACTGGTTGAATGCCCGTTTCAAGGCCGGGTTATTTTCCCGGGCTTTTTGGATATAAATATCCAAATCACCCTGGTAGCCCATGAGTGGGTAAGCACTGATCATGGTTAAGATCAATGGCCTGAAATGTTTTATTGTTTTTGAAAAAAGAGTCATAATTATCCTGATTGTTGATGAATATCAACGGATCCGTGACGTACGGATCCCTAAAAATGGACGCAAGGGTCCTAAGTCAGGATAATATTATAAGCGAAGGGGGATAGCTGATTTCGCCTGGGCAGCAGACGATCGGCCTTGAACAGCCGTTTTTTGGTTCAGTTGACATTTGGGGCCGCTTGCTTTTAAAGAGCAGGTCGGTTTTGCCATGTCAACTTTGGCGGATTTTTGTTTTGATTTCGGTCCGGAAACAATGGGGACAAATTTGGAATGTTCACACGACTCATTGCGCATGGTGCATTCTTTAGAGGCTGAATCGGCTTTCTTTTCCTTATCACAACAGGTCATTTTTTTGACTTCGCAGCAAGGCATATCACAGTCAATATGCAGCACAGGTGCCGCCATGGCAAAGGCCATGATCAAAACTAATCCGATTGATGTAATGCGTTTAAGCATGTCGGAATTTACCTATAAATGGCGAATTTATTCTATGTTTAATAACGCTGTGGCTTATGGGTCCCTAACGCCCAATTGAACTGAATGACCCCTTTTAATTGTGAATCAAGTTCATTAACAATTTTTCCTCTAATCACCCAGCTGTCATTTATAGGAGCAAATGCAAAATATATTGCTGCTGAATAACCACTAGTTGATTTTAAACGGTATGCCCATTGGTCCACTAATACACCTAAATGTAGTTTTTTATTAAACTGACGACCCAAAAGAATATAAGCCGTATTTAGTTCCTCATCAGGATGAAAAGAAATTCCATGATGTGAATCAGATATATCACCTTTTAGATACTCCCCTTGGATGATCCACGATCGGTAAGGATCATTTTTATATTTCCACTGAATTGCCAATCCTTGCAATTGTTTTGACCGTCCAGATAGTGTACTGGCTTTGAGAGTTATGGTCCCATGTGAAATGGATGTAAATGAATGGACGGAAGAAATTCCACTGACCATGCCCTGTCGCAATGAATCGGATAAGATAATCCCATGATTATGGCCATCCTCTATCTCCACTTCTCCAAAGTGATTATTCAATAATTGAGCTGATATTTCACTTTTCCATGGTAATGGTAAAGATATTCCAGCTGAAGTACCAAGAGATGCCCAATGATTTTCACCCATTAATAGACGATATCCTTGCGGTGATGAAATAAAATTATATGTATGGAAATGTGCTTTATTCAGCCAACCGATATTCGGGCGAAAATATCCTACCTTAACTTGCTTGGAACTCTTATAATCCACAAAAACTTCTTCAACCATAGGTGTACCGTTTATTGGACTATGCAGGTAAGCCATCACCATTGTTTGTTTACCCAGTTTTCCCATGGACACCCATTCAAGCCCAGTGGACCGAAAAGCAGAATCTTCAGATGAATAGGAAAAATCACTCAAAACACTTAATGAAAAGGGAAGTTTATCTTCTGCAATTGACAATCCAATAGACAAAACCAGAAATAAAGAATATTTAATTTTCAGATTGTTAATCAATGAAATTTTTTTCATAAATGTTCCCCCAATTATTAACGTCACCTGTCGTCTTAACTATGGATATACTTCCAAACGAAAATGATTCAATATTCGGCAAGTTACGAATGATTTCTTTTCTAGCCTCTGTTTTTAGTTTTTTATATATCAAACTTACATGGGGTTCAAATGTATATGGATCCAGCATGGCCTGATTAAACAAGTAATGCAATAGGAGTAAATGGGGATTAGTTTCCAATTCGAAAATTATGGTTTTCCAGATATAGTCCGATTGGCTTAATCCATTTACCTTGGCCTCAAATGGCTTGAAGTTCAGTTGATCTATGATTGTTTTTGCCGATTCGAGATCATCTACCGAACTGTATATAGTACAATGGGGTTCAAATGGAGGCGCATCATACGCTTCGGATAATGATTGGATCATACTTGATAAATATGCTTTATCACTGTCACTTGGCATCAGCCATATAGAATATTTTGATTGGCTCATCGTAGAACCATTTTAAGGATTTTATTATAGTGAAAAAAGCTTCGTGAATTTCAATGCAATCATGCCGTTATCCTTATCATCCCCCTTTAGGTCTGAGATATTAGAATAGACCAAAAATAGATCGCTCAATGGGGCATGGATCAAATTCATCCGGAAATTAGTCACGAGTTTTTCATCAGCTGCATTATACTGAAAATAAAGCGTATTCAAAAGTTTCACCGAATGGTTGTACTTGATTTTCATGGTATATACATCCGCATTTACCGACGATGCGTTCGGAAATTTGATCAAATTCTTATTCACGCCAAAATCTACTAAAAATCGATACCCTCGTTTAATGGATGCAGAAATGCCTATAGAATTCCGTTTTCCGTGAAAGTAATCACCAATACTTGCATTCCCATTGATGGTAATAAATTTGGTTCGGTCACCTCTGTAGTACAGACTCAAATTATTAAACTTATAATCATCTGCTGGAACTTCTGCTTCATATAGGGTGAATGGCGATTTAATTACTTCTTGGGTTTGAGTAATTCCTGCAAATAACATTGCACCATTCATAAACTGGATATCCAGCCCTGCCTTTAATGCACGACTTTCCATGTACCCATCCAAATTATCAAATTGATTAATAAACATGTAAGGGTTCACACTTAAAAACGGTCCAGATGAATACCGTTTATGCATCCCTGCCGTCACAAATGTTTCAGCCACGTTCGTCCGTTGGATAAATCCCACTTGGGGATTAAACCCGCTACCTACTTTTTTATAGTATGCAGATAGATCCCATTTACTATCCCGATAGGCTACCACCATTCGGCCAGCAGTATTGTCCTTATTGTCACCGGAATTTTCAGTTTGAGCCAGGTAGGAATAAATCAGGAGTTTGTTAATATTAAAATTGAGATCCACACCCATAGATTGATGATCGCGATCTGCCCCATTAGAATTTCGATCGATGAGAATGGCGCCAAAATTCGATTTCTTTAAAAAATTGCCACGAATACGGGATACATTGAATTGGGTTTGGGGCACATTCTCTGTCCCTTCTGCCGTCATGTTCAAATATCCCACATCAACATTACCAATCTTGCCGCTGAGGCGGGCACCACTAGAAATAGGGATTTGCTCCCCACCCTCCAATCCAATTCTACGGCTATGAAATAATGTGAATGAACGCTGGTATCTGCTGGGGCTCATCCGATATATATAATTAGAAATATCCCCGAACTCGAATAAACTGGCGTTTTCTAAAAAGAAATCCCTTTTTTCAGGAAAAAACAATGGGAAGCGCGTCAGGTTCACTCGCTCTTCATCCGCCTCCACTTGTGAAAAATCTGTATTGTAAGTGGCATCTAAAGTGAGACTGGGTGTAATACTGTATTTGATATCAAGTCCACCGTCACCGTCATTGGTCTTTTCTTCTGTGCGAATTTGATTTCCTATGGCAAAGGGCTTTACTTGAAGGTTTCGCCCCGGCTGGATATCTCTCAATCCTTTGAGCGTTCCACCTTTAGAAACTGAAATCAGTTTTTCAAATGGTTCAATGGGACTCCAATATACATCCTCTCTTTTACGACGGACACGGCGTAAAAAGTTGATTCCCCATTCTTGTTCGCCATCGCTGGGATTAAATCGCAAACTGGTGAGTGGGAATGCCAATTCAATTTCCCAACCGTAATTATGGATGGATGTTTTCGGATGTACAATTCCCTCCCAGGCGCGGTTCACACTTGTACCATCATTATTGATATACATGTCCTTAATGGCACCGGCGGGATTGAATAAAAATGCATATCCACTTTTGTCGTCATTAAAGGTATCCAGCATGATGGCAAAGGAATCTGAACTTTGGGAATCAAAATCCTGCTCTAGACTTTCGATGATAATTTCGTCCGGCTCTGAATCATAAAGGATGGCAGACACATAGAGGAAATCTTTGTCATAAAGCACACGGACGACAGTTCGCTCCGTAGGTAAATGTCCTGGATAAGGTTGAGATTGATAAAAGTCAGTAATGGAATCCGCCGCCATCCATGCCGGTTCATCCACATGGCCATCTATTACAATATCCCCTTTCAATAGGGATGTATGCATGGTAGGCCGAGGGAATAATTTTAGATCAATGACAGAATCATCCGCTATTAGGACGGTCGACATGAGGATCAAAATATGAAGAAATTTCCGAGGTATCATGATTTATGCTTACAGAAAAGCGCGGGAATTTATATCAAATAAAATGTATTTAGTTAATATTTCGTGAAATTACTTTGGCACAACCAACACAGGGCAGGAGGCTTTATTTACGATGCCCTCATCCACGGAATCGAAGAAGTTCTCTTTAAAGAAACTTTGCTTCCGATGGCCGAGAATTAACAAATCCATTCCTTCAGAAGCGTTGCTGATTGCTTTTGGAATAGATTGGTGCGTTACAACCGTAATTGTAGACGATTTTGCCACGGATTCATCCACTGCACTCACCCAACTATATACATCTGCTTCATCATATTTGGGGGCCGGTGAATCCATCATCATAGACATTTCGCCTGCATGGGGATCATTCACATGAATAAAGGTGAGTTGTCCACTTTCTGCCATTTTAATCGCGGCTTGGATAACCGGTTCTTCATCCCCGCGCCCGCAAAGTCCCACCAATATATTTTTGTATGCCATAATATTCTCTATGCTTATTCTCATCAAATTTAAGTGTATTACTGATTTTTGGTTACAGTATTCTTTGAATTAATTGATTAAAGACGGACGATTCGCATCAGTTTTACAATAATTATTGCATACAATTTCGTATTTAACAAAAACCAGTGCACAATTTTTCGGTCAATTTTACTCTTATTCTCATAAAATTCCTCGAATATGTGACCCATTTCACATCGTTTTCCTTTTGGCACTGTATTTGAACCGATATAAGTGGAACTAAAATGGAAATGGAGAAAAGTCATGAAACATACAAACCACAAACGCACGAAAAGAAACTGGAGGTTTTCAAGAGAAAATCTCAAAATGCTGGCCATGAAATCATTTAAGGCTGAACTCGTCATTGCATTCCTATTTATCCAAGGATGCGCCACAACGAATCATTCCTGGAATACCACTATGTGGAATGACAATTTGAATCAGTTGCAAACATTTTCATTGGATATGACTGAAGGCACCTGCATTACTGATGGCGAAGTCGTTTACCTGTGGGTAAAAGATAAATATTCGAATGAAAAAGTAATGGTAGCCGTTCCCATAGGCGATTGGGTCATTTCTGATGGTCCGGGCCAAATACCGGTTTTCCGCAGAAAATACACCCCTGCTGGGAAAAAATTATGAGACAATTATTTCTCTTTCTTTGGACCATAGAATTTTTCCTGATTGCACAAGTGATCTCGGATAATAAGGCTTTGTTTCGGGCCATTGAATCGGAAGCATTGCCTTACGCGATCTTTATCGGCATCATTGCCGTTTTTGTGAAGCATTGGTCCCTTATTGAAAAATTACTCTATGATCAAAAAACATAAATCTAAATCCATCACAAACCATCGGTGAAATCAACTAACGAGTGTCAAATAATTCCAATTGAGGATTAACCTCTATATCCTGGGCCATCCGGTGGAATTCCCGGTTAAGCTCATTTTGAAACCTGACCTCATAAATAATCTTATTCCGCTCCGTTGTGGAAATCCGGGATAAATAAAATTTTCGGGCCCGTTTTATAAACCAATTCGGGGGGAAACATTTTCTTACATTTCGTTCTATAATGGTTTTAGTTGGATAATAATGGGTGGCAGAGCTTATAGCATTTTTTATAGGAAAGTTATGTTCAACGATTAGAAAAACAGCTTCGCGGATGGCCAAATACAGGTCATAATCCTTAATGTAAGGTAAAAACCTAAGACGTCGTTTTACTCGATTTGTTAATTTCATTTTCCCCACTGATTTTCATCATTCATTTGTAAATTTTTCAAATCTACATGTTACGCTTTCAATTTTATTTTTAATAAAAATATCCCAATTAGAATGACGAATAACACATAAAGAAGAGGTGACTTGATCAGTGCAAATATCTCTGCATTTTCTACAATAATTAAAAATAAGACTACACCGGATAATACTTTGAGGAATATCATCAAATAGTAAATCTCTTTTTTCGTTAGTTTAAACTTCCAAAAATTCATACGATTGTATTATCCCAGTTTTTGCTATTATTCGATTCTAATTTGGCGCTTCAGATAGCTGAGAAGGCGAAATTTTTAATAAATTATGTTTTTTCTTGCCCAAGTGGTGGCCCAGGTTTTTTCTCAGCAATACCAGCAATTCGCGATCCGTCTCATCAAATGCCAAAGGGGAAAGGATAAAAGAAGTCTCCAAGGCCATATAAGCATTCAAATAATCATCCCGCATAAGGTGCACCATACATGATTTATACCATTCTTTGGCCATTTGATGGGTGACTTTAGGTTCATCTTGTTCAATTTGCCCTATCATTCTTATTCTAACATCTGTCCTTTTCATGAAAATCACCTTTTGTTTACTTAAAAAGGAGCAAAAATCATGCCGAACAGATAAATAAAGAATGATAAGAGGAAGAACTGGTAGATTTATCTATAAATCAGTGTATTAAAATGAGACAATTTTAACTTCTACTCAAAAATTTTATTACTTTCATTTTTGTCGATCGCAAGAATAACTTAGATAAACTATTTAATAGTGTTTATGAATATATATCAATTAAATGAACAGTGATTTCCACAACGATCCGGAATTCAGAGAATTAATCCGATTATACCTTTTAGAACTTTCTCAAAAGATTCCCCATATTCAGGATAATATAAAAAGCTTAAACTTTCCTGATTTATATCGATTTGCCCACAACCTAAAAGGAACCGGGGGCGGTTATGGTTTTGATGAATTTACTGAACTGGGTTTAAAGATGATGGCTTGTGCCAATTCAAATGACAGTGAAAATTATACTGCTTTATTTGAAAAATTTAAAAAATTATTAACTGAAAAATCGGATGAATTCAACCGGGGTTGACCGAATATCATTACAATTCATTTAGGGTATTTGCCAAGTCCCTTAACAAAAATGGCTTGGACAGGTAGGTATCGAACCCTTTCCCCAACAAAAATTCTCGATCGCCTTCCAGAGAGTGGGCCGTAACAGCAACAGTGGGTAAATGGTTTAATGATTTTAATTTCTTCAATCTCTCCAAGAATTGAATTCCATCCATCCCCCTCCCCAAACTGATATCCACCAAAATACAATCTACTGAATTTGATTTCAGTTTTTTTAATGCCTGTTCACCGGAAGTGACACTGACTGATTTTAAATTGAGTTTTTTCACCAGAAACTCCACATACCTCAAATTGGCTTTGTTATCCTCAAGAATCATGATTTTCTTTATATCATTATTGGACTTTGAAATATGCGCTTCTTTATACAATCGTTTTGGAGGAGGAGATTCAGAGATAGATCTTGCGATTGGGAAGGTAAGAGAGAAAAGGCTGCCTTTCCCATATTGACTTTCAAATGCCACTGTCCCATTCATCGCATAGACTAACCGCCGTGTAATGGCCAAACCGAGACCGGCCCCTTCAAATCGTCTGGAATATCCTTCTTCTTCTTGGCTGAATAATTGGTAAATATGCGGATGAAATTTTTTGCGGATACCAACCCCTGTATCTTTAACCGAAATAATAAAATCCCCATCCTTCACTTTTGAAGAAATGGTTATCTGGCCCTTTTCTGTAAATTTGACTGCATTTTGAATAATATTGCCCAAACTTTGCAGAAAACGCATTTTATCCACGTGGATTAAGACCCCGTTGCCGTTCAGCCGTTTCACCATTTTTAATGATTTTTCCCGGGCGCTTATTTTATACTCACTTACACTTTGTGAAACAAGGTCATCACCGTTATAGAGCTTAGAAGCCAAAATATCCCGGCCTGCTTCAATCTGGGAAATATCCAGTACATCGTTCACCAATTTTTCCAACCGGTTTGCCCCGGAAACAATATTATCAATATAATCACTTTCTTCCCCTTTAAAATTAGTCATGGGTGCATTCTTAAAAAGATCTGCATAACCCTTAATCACATTTAAGGGGGTTCGCATTTCATGGGACATGGTGCTGATAAATACATTTTTCAATTGGTCCGAGAGCCGGGCCCTGTCCCGGGCTTCTCTCAAATCAGTCTCCAAATTTTTTTGCCTTGAAATTTCGGTGCCATAAAAGTGAACCAGTTCCATATCTACTAAGGGTACACCAAACCACAAAAAGGTTTTATCCTTAAACGTCGTTTCTTTAGGCACCATGATTGAATTTGTTTTTATAATTTCTGCCACGGATGATCGGAAATTTTTCGGCAGTAATTGCCTATAATCTTTCTTTTTTAATCCATGTTCATTCAACTGAATCAACCCGGCCTTATTTATATATCGGAGGTTACCTTTGACACCCAGTTCCATGATGGGGTTTGGATTATTAAGCGGAAATGATGCCAACCGGTCAATTTCTTGTCGATGGGTGATATCAATAAGGGTACCGCGCAAAAATTGGGGTTCTCCCTTTTTATTCCTCAATATGCTTACTGATAATTCACAGGGAATAATTTCACCTGATTTTGTGACCATTTCACTCGGGCTATCATTCACACCGTCGCTATCGAGGATCTTTTGGATGATAGTATCCAACTGTTCCGAAAATGGGCCAGAAAGCACATCCTTCAGATTTAGTGAAAGGTATTCTTTCTTGGTATAACCCAACTTGGATAAAATAGCCTGATTGCATTCTATTATATTTCCTTTTAAGTCTACCGTGTGGTGCATGACGGGGGAATCAGCGTACAAAGTGAGGTATTTTTCTTCCGAAATAACGGCCTTGTCGCGGGCTTTTTTTATATCATCGAGGATATTCATGAGCGCCTTGCGGGATTCTTCCAGTTCCCGGGTACGCTCTTGTACCCTTTGATCTAATTTATCCCTGCTCTCCTTAACCTTTTCTTCCATCTTTTTTCTATGGGTATTATTTTTAATGATACCCTCAATTCCACTAAAATTGCCTTCTTCATCGGTCCAATATTGTACGGTACCTAGGCCGTACACTTTACTGCCATCCTTGTGGCGGCCGATCATTTCATAATCACTCACCCGGCCGCCTGATTTTTCCAAGTCGGCCATAAGGGTATTGCGGTCTGACTGCCGATAATAATAGAAATCATTGGCCACATTACCGATCAGCTCGTCCGGAGTATAACCCGTAACCTCTGCCACCGAGGGAGAGACATCCAGGATGATATTATTTTTGTCGATCCGAAAATATAATTCAATCAGAGAATTGTAGATCGCCTCAAATCGCTGGGTCGCCTGGTTCTGAATTCTTTCTTTATAGGCCAAATCTTCATGAAGTTGGAGCAGCCCTAACAGAATCTCCTGGATATGACGGTCCTTTTCCTCCTGGATCATTTCGATGGTGATGGTACATTCGCCACCGCTGATATCCACCAGGTGCCTGATAATTTTAGCAGAAATTTCTTCAGGTATTTTCACGAATTAGGCGCCATTTTCTCGAAATTGTTTAATGGCATTCTCCGCTTGTTCAAGAGAGGTGTGAACCGAGAAGTTATCCGGATCAAACACGCGGCCCAGGACAAACTTGGCCGCAATATTGAGGAGAAAATTCTTTCCTGTAAATACGGCAGTATAACCAATTTGATCTTTAAAACTTCGAAATCGTTTCTGTAAATAGGCGCGGATTACCGCCGGTGGACGGCGTGCCTCGCAGAGGTCAATTATTATATAAAAGTTATACCTTTTATCCACTAGCGTTTGAATCTGGTTAAAGAAAATTTCGATTTGAAATTCGGACTGAACCGGGACTTCTTTCAGGTACACAACATCCGGTTCATGGAGCCAAATACGATTTTGTAGTGCTTTAATTTCAGCTTTGGTGCTGTCGGGGCCATAACTTTTGGCATCAATTTGATTATTCATAAGTAAGTCCTAGTATATGTTTCTTACCTTTCTGCACCTTCCGAAGGTAGTCCTGTTTTAATTATGCTCAACATCGATTTTTTTTGTGTCACTTTTTTCCAATTCATAGATCTTTTTTTTAAGCATCTTTATTTCTTTTTTTAATTCAACCATTTTCAGTTCCCGGCCCACGGTTACCCGGTGGAAATCCTCTAATTCTCTCAGTCGATCCTTCAGTTCCATTTTCCTTTTCTTCTGATCGGTCACTTCGCTGGCGATGGCGAGCATGCCATTAATATTCCCATTGTCTATTACAGGCCGGTAGTGAACATTGAAATAACGGTTGCCATCGGGGAATGGAACTTCCGCTTCGGGGAAATCAAGTGACTCCCCGGCCAATACTTTGTCATAAATGGGTTTTCTCTCTTTCATGGGCGGCACCAGGTCATACCAGCTTTTCCCAATCATTTCTGGAGGATCGTATCCAAACATGGAAGCCATGGCCTTATTGATCCAACGAATAGTCATGTCTGGATTGAAAAACTCCAGACCCACCGTGGCATTTTTCAGGATCGCCTCTTTTTCATTTGCCATTTTTTTGAGATCTTCTTCCGCCTTTTTGATATCAGAAATATCCCGCCAGGATGATCGACTATGAATGATCTTTCCATTTTCATCACGTACAGCAGAGACATTTAGAATAACATGTATTTTGTTTCCGTCTTTTCGTTTTAGCTGCAGTCTTGCATTTTTCACTTCGCCTTTGGTCACAAATTGATTGAATACCTTTTTAACATCTTCCATACAATCTGGGTGATACATAAAAAAGATCGGCTGGCCAATAATTTCAGATTTTTCGTATTGAGTCTTGTTGGCAAGTGTCTGGTTGCATTCGATAATTTCAGCAGTATCAGCCGATACTGAAACGTACATATCCGGTGAATTTTCATAAAGGTCATGAAATTTTTCTTCACTCAAGCGAAGTAATTCTTCATTTTTAACCCGATCAGAAAAGTTCTTTGCCACCAGAACAGCGCCGGATATTGCACCATGATTACCTTCGGAAGGTACATTCAAATCATGAAGCAGGGATCCAGAAATCAAAACGGGGACATTATGGCCATCCTTGGCTACTAATTTCTGCTCCACATTCCAGAAAGGATCATTCATCCCTTCCGTATCTAAAATTGCAAAGAATTCTTCATAAAGACGCCCATAATTGATATCCTTCAGCTTGTCTTCCCACCAGTTCAGGTCGGCATTCGGTTGCTTATCCCGGTCTGTATATAAAATAATCAGCCTTTTCACTGCACCTTTATCATCCAAAACAGGAAATGCAATGACCTCGAGATTTATTTCTTTTTCTAATAGTCGGTGCCTATAATTCGGTTTAGAAATGGAGTCCCATTTTCCTGTCTTGTAACACTGCTTATAAAAGTTAACCATGGCTTTATCTTCTTGTGCAAATAGATTGAGGGCTTCCAGTGATTTCCTTTTGACGCCGGAAAGTTCCACGGTTTTCTTATTTACATTCATAATATTCCCGTCTCCGTCTGCTATGGCAAAACCGATGACCGCACTTTCCACAAAATTCCGTTTGAGTTCCAGGATTGTTTTCAGGTCTTCTTCTGCTTTTGGTAAAACCTTTTCAATATCTATGCCTATCAATTCATCTTTTGTAAATCCCAGCACCTCGCAGACTGCTCTGTTCACCGTTTTGATGGTGGAATCAACATTAATTACGATGAGCATATCAGACATGGAATTAAAAATGTTTTTGACATACTCACTGGAATATGTGGTGGCCTCCAGTTCCTGCCCCAACAAATTAATGCCGGTGAGTACACCTTCCATATCATCATTGAGGCCGGCTGGTACTTCCGTCACCTCAAAGTTACCTTTGGCCAACTGAATAATTTTTTCCAGGATGATGCTCAGGTGGTTACCTTGTGCTGCATCTGCTTTTACTTTCATTGGCTACATCTCCCCAAGGTTAAATACCTTTTTATGAGCACCTTCTGCCCCCAAATAACCTTCCGAAGGTATGTAACCTTCGGAAGGTATTGGGGGAAGGATTGGGTGAAATTCCGGGGCGAGGTCATTCCAAAAACCCCTTCAACCATTGGAGGGCTTCATCTTCATCGTTAAACAATTTGAGTGGTTGGGGTGATTTCCGAATCCCCAGATAGAAATTCAGAATAACACGGCTAACGGCAGACTCCACTTGCATTCCCAGGGCGCTAACGAATTGGGTAGCTTCCGCGGTGGAATAATGATTTTGTGCGTCCCGATCCTGGGCTTTCAGGGATCTGTAATCAATAAACAGGGGTGATTTTTTACCCCGGGTTACTTTATTGACGGCGGCAACATTTTCTTTGGCGTCTTCCAGGGTTTCCCGGGTATCCGAATTAGCCTTGGCCCGGACGATGCCATCTTCGCCCATCCACACTTTAGCCACACGGGTGGTAACAATTTTAGCTTTTTCATGGGGTTTCATGGGTAATCCTTACATACCTTCTTCCCCAAGAGTACCTTCCGAAGGTTGCATACCTTCGGAAGGTATAATGGTTACTTTTTGATTTCATCCGGCGGCTCCCAATCCTTGATCCGTTAAATCAGGCATTTGTTCTAATATTTGATGGCAAAGCTTCATGGTTTTGTCTTTATCCAAGGGTTTTTCCAGAATATATTTAATTTTCAACCGTTTTAATTCATCTTTGATCTGGTCGTTTAAAAAACCCGTCATGATGATAAATTCTGGCTGCGGGCATTTTTTATTTTGCCGGACGGTTTTCAGCATTTCAAGCCCCCCCTGCATGGGCATCAATATGTCCAGGAAGACAATTTGGGGATTTCGATTTACAATCAGGTTATAGCCGTCAAATCCATTGGAAGCGGTTAAAAATCCTTCGTTATTTAATTTTTTTTTCAGCCAGTATTTAATCAGCTTTAAATCGCTTTTGTTATCATCAATAATCCCGATTAAGGGTTCCATGTCATTTTTAAACAAGACGGGATAATTATGGGTTTTAAGGAAATTTATAAAATCATGGCGCAGTACACGATGGTGGCCTGCCGGTGTTTTGAATGACTTGATTTCATTTTTTGCAATCCATCGTTTAATGGTATTGATATCCACCTCGCAATAGCGGGCAATATCCCCTGTAGTATAAAAGTTTTTAATCATTTTTTCTCAATTTTTATACCTGCATGTACGTGTATGAAATAACTGGTTCACATGATTTTCCCAATTTATCCGTTATGAATGAATTAATCAAATTTCCGAGAAAATCAGCCATCATATGGGCGGCAGGGAGCTGCTGTCCAAGGAGATGAAATGACATGTTTGTCATTTCCATGCAAGGGATCCCCCTGCCGCCTTTAACTGCGCTATTCATATTTTTGATTTTCCAGTTTAGTCTTCATTTCATTTATTTCTTTTTTCATTTCAATCATTTTTATTTCCCGACCTACCGTCAATCGGTGAAATTCTTCCAACTCATTTAGTCGCTGTTTTAATTCTTCTTCTGTTTTACGTTTTTCTGAAATATCAGAAACCATTCCCGATATGAACTCGATATTCCCGTTGTTCATATATGGCACCCCGGTGAAATAGGATAAAAATGCCTTCCCTTCTTTACGCTTAAATCTCAGTTCACCGGATACAACTTTACCACTCCGCAATTGCTTAAAATAGTTGTTCATCTCAGACCATGATGATTTCGGCAAAAATTGACTCCAATCGTTGCCGACGGCATAAATCTCTTCCTTCGAAAGTTCAAATAAATTGGCAAAAGCCCTGTTTATATAGCGGATGGTTCCATCAGCGCCGCATTGATAAATGCCTTCCAGGTATTTCTCGGACATATTGCGAAATTGCTGTTCGTGTTCAATTTGGCGAAAAGAGGCTAAAAAATATTTCACCAGTAAAAAGGAGATAATCAGTGCGATAAATATGACCAGGAACGGGAAAATATTCATTCCCCCGGTCCTATACGTTCTTGTGGGAACAATCGTCACTGCCCAATACCTGCTACCTATGTTAATCCTATCTTGAAATACCATGCGATCACCCATCAACGCATTGAAATTTTTTGGATCATTTCCTGAGGCAGAAAAGAATAATAATTCTTCCGGATTAGTGGACTCTGAAATATCTGTAAGGTAGAGGTCAAAATCAGTTAATCTGTTTTCGAATAATCCCAGTGAATGCTTAACAAGATCACCGATGCGAAAGACCCCCAATGCGAAACCGGTTAAATATTTTCTACGATTTTCGACGGTGCTTAAATCTTTATTCTTCTCATAGACCGGCGCAAAGACAAGGAATCCATTTTGTTTTTCCTTTTCCTGAACGAGGATGATTTTAGACGTGGCCACTTGCGTTGCCGTTTCACAGGATTTCTCCAACGCAGTCTTACGCCGGAGATTTGAAGAAAGATCATAACCCAGGGCAGCCTCATTACCCACCAAAGGTTCGACATAATAAACAGGGTAATAAAATTCCCGATGGAACGCGGGAATCATGGCACCCTGTTGCTTTCTTTCAGTAATCCTAAAATTTATAAATCCGTCTTTTACTGCTTGATGCTCATAAGCGTGGCGATCCAAATGAGACACCTTGGGTACCCATTCCAAGGCCTGAATGCTTTTGTATTTTTTCAGATTTTTTTGGACAAATGTTTTGAATTCGTGTCTCGAAACTTTTTCAGATGCATGATAAAAACTCTGAATATCAGACACGATGGTCAAATGAGTGGTAACCGTTTCTTTAATATAACCTGACCAGGCAGCCGCGTCAGATCTGAACCGGGCTTCCATCTCTTTTTGATTCAATACCCGTGTATAAAATGCACCGGCAAAATTCAAGATTAAGCCCGATACAATGACAATGAAGATGATTTTTTTAGAAATTTTTTCTTTGTGGATAACCAATCCAACCTCCTTTTTAACGGGTGTATCCAGAGTGGAATAAATGATCCAGTGGGGAGCTGGCATACCGGTAGGGTATGGGCCAGTTGGGCATGAGGGTATTTTCCTGCTCCCCACTGCAATTATTATTGGGTAATATTTTTGCCATAAACGGCAAGTGGCGCCACATGGATTTCCATTTGAGCCCACACTGAATGGCCTTTCGATTCATGGACTCCCGAGCGCCACTCACCGATATTGGATTTTCTGTCATTCCGACACCTTCCGAAGGTCGAAATCCTTCGAAAGGTGTAATATGCCGGCGGCAGGAAACTGACCACCAAGTAGAAAGCGTCCGTTGTGATACGATTCGGCAGGTATGCCTTCCACCGCCGGTTTCAAAGTTTGAGAGTTCGTTCATACTTATTCATGTCCAAATAAAGCCGCCGGGCCTGCCCACCCTTCCCCACCAACTATTGAATCGGAAGCCGGCGGGGAGATCCGCATGGTTGTCCTGTAGGGGTGGTTGTTCCTCTGATTCGTGGATTTCCATCGACCAACCCACCGGCGTTTTACCCCCCAAGAGTAAACCTCGAGAGGGTTTAATGCTTTGCTGTCCTCGTCTTAATCCTTCCGTCGTACACCTTCCGAAGGTTTTGTACCTTCGGAAGGTATTGTCATTCTGTGAACAATGAATGTCATTCATTGTTATTCAAATCCTTGATGATTAACAATTTTTGTTTTTTAGTCTTGTTGGAAAAATCATAAGTCTGGATACCCCAATTCTCACCCATTTTTGCTATCACACCTTCGGAAGGTGTAATGACGGAAGGATGTAATACTTGTGAATCACTCCATTTTCTAATGGGGATAATATGTTTTTCAGCGGCCAGCATTATTCATCCCAAATAGGTTAAAGTTTAGTCCGATTCCGACACTGACAATGAAATCATCCACACTGTGGGTATATGCAATTTGGTTAGATTCATCCTCTTCAAATAAAATGAATCCAATTAGACCCTCGGCAAAAATAATGTTTCCTGCCCTAACAATAAGGAAGACTTCAGAAAATGATCCAGAAACATCATATTCATACCCATGATAATCAAGGTTTTCATAAGCAGAGCCAAAGGTATTAAAATGATTAATCTTTAATTGGGGAAAATTCACTTTAGTCCACCGGTAAAGCACAGAGAATGTGGATTGTCTCCACACAGAGGCCAAATTGACCAGGAAAAAGAATCGGTCAAAATTACCCTCTTCAAATGAAAAATTATATAATCCAAATTTGGAATTGGCCTCACTCAATCCAATTTGAATCCCACCCCAAAGCCTTGTTTTATTCAATTCATAACTATTGGAAAATCCCACCCCTATATCATAAAGAGACAATTCTTGAGTCCTTTTCAGGGAACCCCCTAATAAGGGTGTGGTAGCATGAGTACTATTATTGGTGATATATGCACCCATCAGGTAGATGTGATTCATCGGAAAAAAAGCCAATTGTAATTCTTTTCCATCTTCGAAGGAATATTTTCCGGAAAATTGAAGATGGAAACGGGCCTTATTGAGAACCAAAAGAGGTGAATTAGTCGAATAGACTCCATTGGCAGATAGGGATGAAATCAGGATCAATAACAGAATGGGTTGAATTCGTCTCATGGTATTAAAACCAAACCTTCCGAAGGTACACAACCTTCGGAAGGTTGAGCCCAGTTTTAAAATGATTATATTTATTGGTCACTTCTCACCCCGATATCGTAATTGTATTTCCTTCAAGCTTAGCCGTGTATTCTTTCAAGGCACTGGGTGCAGGCCCTCCTGCCACCTTACCATTGATTGAAAAGGTGCTCCCATGGCAGGGGCAAGTGGCAATTCCATTAGAAAAAGCTCCGACCTTACATCCTTGATGGGTGCAGGTGCGGCTGAAAGCCGACACGGATGTTTCACTGGTTCGAACCACAAAAATCCCTTGGCTGTCCAAGGCATTACCATCCAAGGCTAACGTACCACCAACTGTCCTTAAGGCTTCGTTTTCCTTGAGGGAGATATCCACAGTGATGGTCACAGGCATACCGCCACCGCCAGTTCCACCGCCCTCTTCTGGTTCGGTGGGCGCTTTCTTTGAGCAGCCGCTAATACCACTCACCGTGTAAATACCAAAAACGAGGCCCCCCGCTCTCATGCAGGATTCAGCAATAAATTTTCGCCTGCTTACTACATCAAAAAGGGGGTCGATTTTCAGGTCAAAGAGTCTGTTATCATACATGATCAATCCGCCTCACTGAATACGATGTTTAAAAAATGGCCCCAAAATATGACTGAGGAAATACCCAAGAAAAATATTAACAAGGGCTAGCGATACACCGCCTGTTAATTTCTCAATCCAGTTTATTTGGGTGGCTTGATTTAAAAATACTACCATAATAATCATTGCGCCCATATACCCAGCGAATACGAGGTTTTTACTGAAATCGGTAAAGAATTTGGCCACGTGGACTTCTCGTTCCATAATGGTTAAACCCGATGCAAGGCCGACTACCCATAAGAATGAAACCACAATCACCGAAGGATTAAATGCTAACGCAGCATCCATTCCAAATGGAACCATTAAAATGACTGATGCCAAAATGATGGCAAACCCTATGAATCTGTTATCCATAATTATTTCTCCTTTCGAAGTGTATTATTCCACTCATTTCACTAAAAGTTTTTAAGTTTATTTGCTTGTATTATTTCTTTTGTATCCAAATCCTGGATCCATGCCACAAACCATATATTTTCAATCGCCCAATCAAAGTCGGTTTCATTCAGCCAAGCGTTTGGTACCGTCCAATTAGATTCCCAGAATTGTTTTAGGTTTTCGTTGAATTCAATCACTTCCCCGGAATTTCCGGCCACCATATCCATAACCACATTGTGATGTATGGTTAAGCCATTGGCCGAATTGGGGTAATCCACAGAATCAACAATGGCGGCCACGAATAAAGCCAGCGTTTGATCCGCTGGGGCGACGAGGGCTGACATTCTGACCTCAATTGAATAAGATTGATCATCCTGATTCCCACTCATATCAATCGTAAAAAGGCTTTGACTTCCTTCATATTTTTTCGCATCATTCACCCAAATATCCGGATTCCCGGTTGATTCTTTTCCATTGGTAAACATGCGAGGAACAACAGTATTGTCATAGAAATTGGTTCGAGCGCGATTCATATCTTCATTATTTATAAACATGGGATCATTCCCGGCGCCGGGCCACCACATATGGTACTGGATAACAAACCAAATACTGTCCAATGCTTCACCGATATACTTGGCATTATCCATTTCAAATATTGGATTAAAGCGACGCTCCGCGCCGGCGCAGTTACTTCATGTACTGGATGTGAATAATTCACTTAATATCCTCCGCCTGTTTTCACTGACCGTTAATTCCATAACACCCACAATATCTTCATAAATGGCCAATATGCAGGTACTCCCAACGCTATGGGCAGTCACCAGTCCTGAAGCCGTAATGGTGGCCACACTGTCATTTTCAGATTTCCATATAATCGGCAAATCCAATTCTTCGTCAAACTGATCCACTACACTGGCGCTCAGCTGCAAGGATTGCCCCGGCTTGAGTCCCGCGATTTCTGGTGTAACCACAACGGTTGTGGGAACTGGTGATTCATCCTTTGCGCTGCAGCTCATCAATAACACATTGCTGAATATAATCGCCATAATTAGGTTAAGAACCTTCCGAAGGTTGTATACCTTCGGAAGGTCGTTTACGACGATCCATCGCTTGATTTGACTGGATTCAATCATATTTTTCCCGTCCCAATTCGGTTAATCGGTTGGATACCCTATCCTTAGGTGAAATAGGACATCAAAAGAAGAACCCCCACTACAATAAACAAAGTGCCCCATAGTTTGCGGTTTGGAAATATTTTTGTATCCGTCATCAGTACCGGTTTATCCAATTGTTTCCCCATACTCTGAATTGCCCCAGGAGCCATGATCATTAAAGCGCCATAAAGGATTACCAGTGCCGCCAGGGTCATGAGTAAAGAAAATTGAACGATGTATTGATCCATGATATTTTCCTTTCTTTATGTTTTTGCTTAACCCCATATCAGGAAATAAACCATCACTGAGCCTAAAACCAGAAGGGATGAACCAAATATGTTTTTATTTTTCACAATGTATGCATTTGATTCCACTTCCTTGTTCAGGTATTCCCCTGTACGAATTAAAGATGCGGGCCGGACCCAAAGTAAAATACCTGTCAAAATCGAAAGCATTCCTGAAATGAGTATGATGAGTTCCATTTTATTTCCTTTCTTGTTTTTTTAATATTTGCATATTATCTGTTATCCATAATTTTATTTAATCATCCACCTCAACGTACCAATAAATTGCACGGGGCCCTTCGTCTCCTTCGCCAAAGCCGACTATATTATATTCGTCATCGTCATCGGAACTCACAAACAATGCGCGACTATTTCCTGTTTCTAAAGTAGTCAATGCTACCATACCATTGTCCTCATCCCAGAAAAATGGATTCTCGAATCCCGACGTGGTAATCGTATATCCCACAACAACAAATTCATCATCATCTTCACCACTCACTGATAATGCACGACTGCTCTCTCCACTTAATGTTCCTAAATCTTGCATGCCATCATCTTCCGTCCATAAAAAAGCATGATTTTGGTTCGAACCACCCACAATTTTATGGCTGTATCCTACGATAGCAAATTCATCATCATCTTCACCTGTCGCACTGGTAGCTTTACTGGTTACACCGCCTAAAGTACCCAAATCAACCATACCGTCGTCATCCGTCCACCTGAATGCATGCCGTGTCCCGCTACTGGTTGTACTGTAACCGGCAATTATTAATTCATCATCATCTTCCTCACCAGAAACGGCAACCGCACGGCTCTCGTTGCCACCCAAAGTGCCTAAATCAACCATACCATCATCTTCTGTCCATTTGAATGCGTGGTAGTATCCGGCGGATGTAGTGCTATACCCCACCACCACTACTTCATCATCATCCCCATCACTAATACCCATTGCCCGGCTCACCGTCCCTCCCAGCGTACCAAGATCGGTTAATCCTTCATTTTTTTCCCAGATAAAAGCATGGGTTTCACCATTAGATGTTTTGCTATAACCCACCACCATGTGATCATCATTAATGGCGATGGCGCGGCTCGAACTGCCGCCCAAGGTACCGATATCGGTCATACCTTGATTTTTCTTCCAATAAAATGCATGATATACCCCCTCTGATGTTTTACTAAACCCGACGATGCGATTGCTGTTATTTATGGCATTGGCAAAACTGGAATTACCACCAAGTGTCCCTAAATCGGTCATGCCTTCATTTTTCTTCCAATAAAATGCATGTACGTCCCCTGAGGCTGTTTCACTATACCCGGCTACTCTCCCTGCATCATTTACGGAAGTTGCTACACTGGTAACACCTCCAAGTGTCCCTAAATCATAAATGGTAATTTCCAGATCATCATCAGCAAAAATAGTTTCGGACAAATGGAATCCAATTATCCCGAGCACACGGATAATCATGATCAAATGCTGTAGACTATTTTTAATATTTAATTGATTTATCATTCCAATATCTCTCAATATTCCAACCATGTTCCAGGAATGATATAGGGTTCAAGTCCGATATTTTGGCTTAAGAGTAAAGGTAACGGTCCCCGACTAATGGTCGTTGAGCCAAGAGAAGGTAAGTTTTTACTCACCAAAGATCCCGTGATAGACGATCCTGAAAATTCTAATCCACGGCTATAGGATAAAATGGCACCATGGAAAATACTGTTTTCAATCTCCTGTTCTTCGGTTGTCCCCCCAAAAATGACCAATCCATAAATAGTTACATCTTCAAATTCGATTTCAATATCATATATCCCACCGCCTGCATAAATGATGACGCCATCTTGAGTGCCACATATGCCGGTCCCCAACGTTGAAGGCCCTTCAACTTCAAATTCTTTTTTAGCTACAATCCAAACGCCATCTGAAACAGATCCTCGCTCAATTTCTACTTCTCCCGTGGCAATTATTTTTCCAGGCCCATTAACAGTAACATTTACCAATTCTACATCACCTCTCACATAGAGTTCATTGTTTGAATAGGCAGATAGTGAAAGGGTCCCTCCCGATTGAATGAAATCACTTGCAGATTGATTCATTGCCGTTTGAAGCAGTCCTGCAAAAATACTTTCATCAAAATATGGAAAAGGCGGCTGCGGCTCCGGATGATAAGTAATAGATCCTGTCGTAACGGTATGACCAGATGGTGTATAAGTCGTTCCTGATATGGGAACGGTTGTTTTTACATCGCCCCTAAAATAAACGTCTCCCGTAACCGATGTAGTACCCGAAAGATTTAATGTTTTATTTTTTAAATTTTGGGAATAGAGAGGAAATAAAAACGCATGGGGAAGGGTCGAAAGCATCAAACGCATATTTCTTTCAACAAAATTTATTTTCCCTGTACTGTTTATCATCACGTAATTACACCATGGTAATGGCGTACCCGTTTCATCATGCGTTGTATCGAATTGAACGGTATAATTTCCGATACCAAATTCAGATTGGGTTAAGAATGGCGGCACCCTCGTTCTTCTTAATTGTTGAATGCCTCTTTCCAATCCAGTTTGGGTGATATCATGGGCGTCCATACCCACAACATAGCCGGTGGAACCAGCTTCTTCACTTTTAATAATATTGACTAAAGTGAAAGATAGCACAATAAGAATAAAGAAAACGGCGAGTGTTGGACCCACCAAAATCACACCCTTTTCACCAATGAGTGATTGCCCATATAAATATCCAGTTGTGTTGAGGCGGTTAATCATGATAAGGCATCCTAAAACCATAATTCAAATTTTGGGGAAACACTTTTGTTTCAAGGGTAAGGGTATCGCCTAGAAATCCCGTTTGAATTTTCAGTTTAATAAACCAAACATTATCTCTCAAAGATGTAGATAGTGGCAGTGGTAAGAGTTCTGACCCGGTGGAATCGTGATAAGAAAAATTGGAAATATTTGAAATTACATTATCGGCAATGCCTCTTTTTGAACCGTTATTTTTTGTAATGCTAACCTGATCATCACTTAAATCATATTCGAGTGTATCGATGATGGGTGTAACAAATTGAATCACTGAAGCAGAAGCGATTTCCAAATGATTTTTATCCCTTTGCAGATTTAATTCACGTGCGGTTCTTGAGACTGCCAATCGATTGGCATTGACTGTTTCTTTATGATTAATGACATCATTATAAATTTCCACGCCCAAAACAAATATATTTATTGAGATGATGCCTACAATACCCATGCCCACCATCACCATGACCAATTCCATCAAAGTAAATCCTTTACTATGTTTTTGAATATTTTCCATCATTATGAAGTACATGCGGATGCAATCTCACCCGTCGTATCGTAAATTTTGTTTATTTTTAAACTGCCGGATATATCGTTTTTTTGAATGCAAGTTTCACAATCAACGGTAAAGGATCCTGTGCCGCCATCCACAGTAAATGTCATGGTTCGTTTTGGAAAAGGGCCGTAAAAAGTTTGTTTCTTTCCTGTAATTGTATTTTGGAGCCGCAAGCCACCGGCCAAACAAAGCGGTTTGTTATAATGATGGGAAGGAATCCCCGGCGTGATGACCAGTGAGTCAATCAGATCCGAAAGCGTTAAATGCCCCACATTTATTACAACTAATTTGTAATCCTCAGGTCCGGTAACATTATTAAGAAATTGGCCAGCTGTATCCACATAGGTTACGGTGACGCTTCTGGAATATTCCGGATATCCGCTAATACTCCCTGCAGCTTCTGACCATCCGTTAAAGTCGTCAACATCGTCAAAATTTAGGGGACTTGTTTCTCCAGATTCGGGTCCCAAGATAGTACTCCAATTTTGGGTATAATATTCATCATATCGTTTACTGCGAATTTCATTCATAATATCCATGGATAAAGTTGCTTGAACAGTAACAATCTCAGATTCAGCACCGCGTTCAGAACTCATGGTCAATACTTTCAAAAATGCGGCAAAAGCAATGGCCATAATTAATACAACAATTATGAGTTCGATCAATGACACCCCCGGACTGCCAATTGAGGGCTTGTGGTTACAAGTTCTACTTGATGAAATGGGTTTCATTGAATCGACACTTTTCCAGAAAGTTGTGTGATTGAAATCGTTTTTTCACCGTTGTTTAACACTATACTACCCCCTACAACCGCGTCACCCCAAGCATCAAAATACAAACCATTTGATCCAAAGGTTTCGGATGTAATATCTACACCTTTATATGTGGCGTTATCAAAGGAGACGATCCATTCGTTATGAGAATTTGGGTGATTCATTATACTTCTCGTTGCAACTGATGGTCCTTTGTAAACGGTGTACTTTTCGTTTAATGAATCAAAGACAATCCATAAAGTATCATGTTTGGTACCAGCCAGATCCCTTACGGTTTGAATATCTTGAGCCAATATTTCAACCGATGCGGATACACGTGTAGAAATCAGGGCACTATTTACAATAGGGACCAAAAAAATTGATAGAATGCCCAGAATGACAATCACAATGATTAATTCAATTAGGGTGAATCCTGAATAGGGGTTTTTATGCTGCATGGTTAAAATGGTTAAGGCTCAAACACAATGAAAACCAGGAAATCACCGTCCCGCAATACAAATCCGCTATTGTCGCTGTAAATCCCGTAACGATAGGGATTGCCTTTAGGGTTTAAAGGGACCAGTCCTTCCGAGAAAAGGGTTTGTACTGCTTCGCCATTTTTCAGGGATGTAGCGGCGGCCCAGGCGGTGGTCATGAGGCTGTCTGTTGGGGCCGGCGGAAATTCCCTGCTGCCATCCAACAAACTGCTGTAATAGTGGTTGGCGAAGGCCGTTTTTACTGCTTCCAGATCAGACCTGGATGCGGCCACATTGGCCCGGGCCGTTAAAGATGTATAAACCGGAATGGCTACGGCCGCCAACATACCAATTAGGACAGCCGTAACCACAAGTTCAACCAGCGTAAATCCATTTTTCAAAAAGTATCTCCTTGGATTTTTTTTATCAATTAAGGATTCATTTGTATCCCTAAGAAGATTCTGATATTCTATTAATTATTGGATGTAGCTGTTCTGGTACCTATTGTGTACGATCCTCTCGTATTCCCTGAGGATGCTGTAACGGCATAGGTCCATGTAATTAAACTATCATCCCGGGTATGGGTGAATTTGGCCGTCGTCGTGCTGTATGTCCAATTCGCCGGAACTTCATCTAATACCGACGTGAGGATATTGGTTGAAGTTGCAGGATAATCCCATAATCCACTGTCAATCAGGTTTTGTGAAGCCGAATGGGCTAACCCAGCTTTTACCTGGTCTAAAACCGCTTCTTCCGATTTAAGTGTGGCTGATATTTGAAGGGTTGAAAACTTGGGTACCGCAACGGCAGCCAAAATTCCCAGTATCACAACCACCAGGATCAATTCAATTAATGTGAATCCGTTTGTTTTTTTCATGATGTAACTCCTTTATACAATTTTAGTTAATATGCAAATTTCATCCACAGGCCGTCAGGATCTTCCTGGTCGTAGAATGTAATTTGTGCTTTGGTAACGGTTACAGAGACATTCCCCGATTCATCCACGGTGTACACCACATCGCCTACGCTGGAAATTTTATAGGTGTAAGCTAGGTCTCCAAATGGGGAGGTTGGTATACCATCAGCATAAATATCGCCCCAAATCTTTGACACATTAGCACCGGATGGTGCATCCTGCAAAATGGCGGTGGTACTGTCAATTGAGATAGATGTATTGAGTGTGCCTACAAGGTTCATTTCACCAAACTCACCAGAGAGTTCCTGGTAGAGCTGACCCAGTTTTGAGCCAATTTCACTGATATTACTCATAGTTTTTTCAGATTTAGCTTTGGCTTGCGTTTCGATATAACTGGGAATCGCCACAGCGGCAAGGGTGCCCATGATGGCGGTGGTCACCACCAATTCCGTCAGCGTGAATCCCAGTTGTTGTTTTATTCGTTTCATTTTTTTCACCTTTTTTTATTTTTACCGAACTGCTCTATATAGTTCAAAAACTATGCCAAACATGTTTCTCGACGGGAATGATTATATTTGAAAGAGACTTGTCTCAAAATGAGACAAGTGCTTAGTCTTAAAATTAGACGGTATTAGGCCAAGGTGAGGAGCACAAATAAGGCTATGGCGATACTGTAAATACCTAAGATAAAAATGTAAATCCAGGCAGGGTACTTTTTCTGGAAAAGTAAGTATTTCCAATGATTCATCTGTCCCATTTAAAAGACCTCGTACACCTGCCACATGGGTAAAAAGATACCCAGGGCTATCAACAGCAAAAAGGCGCCCATGATGACGGTCATCATAGGCTCAAGGAGGGCTGTGAGGCGCTTGAGTAAATGGCTGACTTCATTATCATAATGCTGCCCTACTTTTTCCAGCATCACATCCAGGGTACCTGAATCTTCTCCCACGCTGATCATTTTGATAGCCATGGGAGGAAAATATTTACATTGGGCCAGGGCCGGCGCCAATTGGGACCCCCCGGCGGCGTCTTCCCTAGCCTTGGCTATTCCCTGTTCTACCAATGAATTCCCCACTGTTTTTTCTACTGTTTTCAGACCGGAAATAATGTGAATCCCGCTGCGGATCAGCGTTTCGAGCATGTGGGCAAAACGGGAAATGGCATTTTTCCGAAAGATGGATTTGAATACAGGAA
>JAERSH010000005.1 GCA_016845785.1 Fidelibacterota bacterium | reverse complement strand
AAATTTAATCAGAATTTCACCCAAATCATTTGGCAATGGATTGATCCACCGCAAGTGAACATGACTGACTTTTTTTCCATCCGCTTGGAGTGCTTCTGCCGCGGAACGACAGGCACCTTTTGTGCCACCCCAACTTAAGATTAACAATTCGCCACTGGATTCCCCGAAAACTTCTGTGGGGTCAAATTCATTGGCAATGGATTCCACTTTTTTGGCCCGCGTTTCAACCATATAATGATGGTTATCCGGATCGTAACTCACGTTGCCCGTAAGGTCTTCTTTTTCAATACCACCGATGCGATGTTCTAACCCTGCCGTCCCCGGAATGGCCCAAGGTCTGGCCAATGTTTTTTCATCTCTGGCATAGGCCAAAAATTGACCATCGGCCACATTAGAATCATCTGCAAAAGTCACATCAAAGTCCGGCAGGTCTGCCATGTTGGGTAATTGCCATGGTTCAGATCCATTGGCCAAATAGCCGTCCGTAAGCAGCATGACCGGTGTCATGTAGTTCACTGCGATTCGGCAAGCTTCGTAAGCGGCATAAAAGCAATCACCGGGTGTGGATGATGCCAATACAGGCATGGGTGCTTCCCCATTTCGGCCATACATGGCCTGAAGTAAATCGGATTGTTCCGTTTTGGTGGGTAATCCTGTACTGGGTCCGCCCCGCTGTACATTCACGACGACTAAGGGTAATTCAGCAATAACGGCTAACCCCATGGCTTCACCTTTTAGTGCAATCCCCGGACCGGAAGTTGCCGTAACGCCCAGATTCCCTGTAAAGGATGCACCAATAGCAGCAGCGACACCGGCGATTTCATCTTCGGCCTGAAATGTTTTGATGCCTAAATGTTTCCATGCAGAAAGGGTATGCAAAATATCACTGGCCGGAGTGATGGGGTATCCACCGTAAAACAAATTCAATTTGGATCGTTCTGCACCCGCAGCCAATCCCATGGATAATGCATAGTTCCCGACCACATTCCGATATGTCCCCGAAGGTAGGTTTGCTTTATCTACCGTATATCGTGTGGTAAAAATTTCGGTGGTATCGCCATAGTTGTAGCCCGCATCCATGGCACGAATGTTGGCCTCAACAATTTCTGGTTTCTTCGCAAATTTTACTTTTAGCCAGTCTTGGGTCGGCTCCATGGGACGATCATAAATCCAAAAGAGAAGCCCCAACGCAAAAAAGTTTTTTGTCCGCTCAATGGTTTTGGGAGGCAATCCCAAATCTTCATTGGCCAATGCCACCATTTTCCCCATTTCCACTGAATACAATGTATAATAATCATCCAGTGTTTTATCTTCTATGGGATTGGTTTCATACCCTGCAAGCTTGAGGTTTTTGGGTGTAAATGCATTGGCATTACAAATAATGGTGCCACCGGGCGCAATTTCCTTTTGATGCACTTTAAGGGCAGCGGGATTCATGGCCACCAACACATCCGGTTTATCTCCCGGTGTATGGATATCTTTTGAACTAAATTTGATTTGAAATGCACTAACGCCAGCCAACGATCCGGCAGGGGCACGAATTTCTGCAGGGAAGTCCGGCAGTGTGCTCAGGTCATTCCCGACAATGGCTGTGGTTTCAGTAAATCGGCCACCAGTGAGCTGCATCCCATCGCCGGAGTCCCCGGCAAATCGGATGACAACTTCATCCACTTGTTGTGTGGTCTTACTCATGAATTTTCCTTAATAAAAATGGTGTGAAATTTTGGGCGGGAGAAGTGGTTATAATTCCGCTTGATTGAATCGATGTATTCGCTCTTGATAATGATTATACATTTTTTAGGCACTTTGCCAAACCACAATTTACTGTTCTGAATAAACGCAAATCAACGGATTGGTGAGGATTTTTTCTATTCATACAGAAGCGATTTAGATTCCTCATTTTATGGAATTAAATTTAGCCCATGACATCATTCGAAAAGATCAAATTAACGCAGTATTCACACGGTTCCGGTTGAGCATGCAAGATTGGTCCTGAGGACCTAGCCCAGGTACTGGGTGATCTTGAAACCGCACACCAAGATAATGTCATTGTTGGATTCAACGGATCTGACGATGCGGCCGTGGTGCGCCTTGATGACGGTAAATTGATTGTGCAGACAGTGGATTTTTTCACACCCATCGTGGATGATCCTTACTTGTTTGGCCAAATTGCTGCCGCCAATTCATTATCGGATATTTATGCCATGGGTGCCACTCCCCGATTTGCATTGAATATTGTGGGCTTTCCCATCAAGGAATTGCCAAAAGAAGTATTGACTGAAATCCTGCGTGGCGGTACGGATAAAGCAAAAGAAGCAGGCATCCCCATCGTAGGCGGCCATTCCATTGATGATAAAGAACCGAAATATGGTTTAGTCGTTACCGGTGAGGTCGATGAAAATAAATTAATCAAAAATTATGGGGCGAGAGACGGTGATGCTCTTGTGTTAACCAAACCATTGGGTACAGGTATCATTTCGACTGCAATTAAAAAAGACTTGGCTTCCAAAGAGATGATCAAGGAATCGGTAAATTGCATGACCACACTAAATGCATCCGCTTCAAAATTGATGGGTGAATTCAATATTCACGCCGCAACCGATGTAACCGGATTTGGACTATTAGGTCATCTCTCTGAAATGTGCAAAGCCAGTGGTGTATCTGCCCACATTGATTTTGATGGTCTTCAATTTTTAGGTGGCGTTCTTGATTTGGCTAAGGATGATGTCATCCCAGGCGGCACAAAACGAAACCTCGATTTTGCATCCTCGTTTGTTTCATTTTCTGATTCTATTTCAGATACAAAAAAATATATGATTGCTGATGCCCAAACGTCCGGCGGATTGCTAGTGGCTCTTCCACAGAATGAAGCACAATCCTATGCGGAAAGATGCACCGAGGCAACCGGCCTCGAAGTAAAAATCATCGGCCATTTTACCCCCAAACAAAATTCAGATATAATCGTTTCGTAGGGGACGCATTTCTGCGTCCCCTACACGATTGATTAATCATTATAAAATATATACGATTAAAAATGTCGTATATATCTCTTGGTGTATATTTTTCAAGTGGGGTAAATTTCCTAGCTGGAGATAACACAATGTTAAAGATTACACGCAAAGTCGAATACGCATTGATTGCCCTCCGTCATATGCAATCCAACCCATTGGATAAATTGACCAGTGCCAAGGAGATTGCCACTCTATATGGCATCCCTCAACAATTGCTGGCCAAAACACTGCAGCAAATGGCGCGAGATGGCATCATCGAAGCAGTGCAGGGTCCTGCCGGTGGATACCGCATTCTTGCAAAGCTTGACCGAATTTCTTTAAAAGATTTCTTTGAGAAACTAGAAGGCCCCCTAGGCATGATGGATTGTTATTTTGATTCAGATTGCATCCAAATCGGCGCCTGCAATATCCGTATCCCCATCCAGCGCATCAATGATAATATGCGAAATATGTTCGCCCAAATGACCCTTCAGGAGGTGACCCAATAATGGCCCAAGTGAGTGAAACTCAAGTGATCGAAATTTTGAAACAATGCTATGATCCTGAACTGCCAGTAGATCTGTGGAATTTGGGATTGATCTACAACATCCAAATTCAGGAATCTTATGATGAAACCAGATCCGATGTGAATATTGTAATGTCCCTCACCACACCGGGATGCACTATGGGACAACAAATGGCTCAGGATATCAAAAACAAACTGGAAGCCTTGGACGAGGTAAATCAAGCATTTGTAGAAGTCACTTTTGATCCACCATGGAATCCTGAAATGATTTCGGCTGAAGCTCGCGAAAAGCTGGGCGTGGGTGTATCCAGTCCCCAAGAACGGCAGGAAACCAATATTAATATGGAGTGGGAATAATGAACAATCAACCCGATACTCAAGCAATTTTTGACGCTGGCATATCTCTATCGAAACCGGCAGCAGAACGCCTTTCTGCCGTCATGGAAGCGGAAGGGAAAAAAGGCTTTGGCCTTCGCATGGAAGTGACTGAAGGGGGTTGCTCCGGTATGAATTACAATATGTCCTTCGAGAAAGCGCAAAAAGAATTCGATAAAGTTTTTGAAAGCCAAGGCATGAAAATATTCTGCGACCTGAAAAGCTATCTATATCTCAAAGGGATTCAGGTTGATTTCTCAAATGATATACTGAATGGCGGATTTAAGATTGTAAATCCAAATGCTGAACGCACTTGTGGCTGCGGGACAAGTTTCTCGGTTTAGCTGTTAGAATTTAGGAACTGGCAATTAGGAATTAGCTGTGAGAAACTTCCGAGAAATGATCATTTGGAACCTGGGTATGGAAATTGTTAAGAAGAGTTATGATTTAACAAGGGCGTTTCCAACCGATGAAAAATATGGATTGAAAAGTCAAATCAAGCGAGCAGCCGTATCAATTCCATCAAACATTGCTGAAGGTGCAAGTCGGGATAGTGAAAAGGAGTTCAGTCATTTTCTCCAAATTTCCATTGGTTCAGCATTTGAATTGGAAACACAATTAGAAATCGCCCATAATGTGGGATTCATTGAAAAGGACTCATTGAATCAAATTTTATCCAAATTGACCGAGGAACAAAAAATGCTTAACAGTTTCATTCAAACCCTCAAGTCCAAATAATTGCAAGCTAATCTCTAATAGCTAACAACCAACTACTAGAAATGGACAAAAATCAGCAGATCATAGACCAGGCAATCGATCAGGAATATGAATACGGTTTTACCACCGATATTGAGCAAGAGACCATTCCGCCCGGACTGAATGAAGATGTAATTCGTTTGATCTCATCCAAAAAAGCTGAACCGGGATGGCTTTTGGATTGGCGTTTGAAGGCGTACAACCAGTGGTTGAAAATGGATGAACCGAATTGGTCCAAATTAAATTATCCGAATATCGATTTTCAGGCCATCTCTTATTACGCCGCACCCAAAGAAAAAGAAAAATTAAATAGTCTCGATGAAGTGGATCCAGAATTGCTAGAGACTTATAATAAACTGGGGATTCCCTTAGAAGAACAAAAAATGCTGGCCAATGTGGCGGTGGATGCGGTGTTTGATAGTGTATCCGTCACCACCACTTTTAAGGAAGAGTTAGAAAAGCACGGTGTCATCTTTTGCTCCTTTTCTGAGGCCGTCCACAACCATCCGGATATCATTAAAAAATATTTAGGCAGTGTGGTCCCTACCACAGACAATTATTTTGCTGCCCTGAACTCGGCTGTATTCAGTGATGGCAGTTTTGTGTACATCCCTAAAGGGGTGCGATGCCCCATGGAGCTATCCACATATTTCAGAATAAACGCCGCCAATACCGGTCAATTTGAACGAACTTTGATTGTTGCAGATGAAGGTAGCCATGTGAGTTATCTGGAAGGCTGCACGGCGCCTATGCGTGATGAAAACCAACTCCACGCTGCTGTGGTGGAATTGGTGGCCCATGAGGATGCAGAAATCAAATATTCTACAGTTCAAAATTGGTATCCCGGTGATCCGAAAACGGGAAAAGGCGGCATCTATAATTTTGTTACGAAACGTGGTACATGTCTCGAAGCCAATTCCAAAATCTCTTGGACGCAAGTAGAAACCGGTTCTGCGCTCACCTGGAAATACCCCAGCTGCATTTTGATGGGGGATAATTCCATCGGCGAATTTTACTCCGTTGCCCTCTCCAATAATTTTCAACAGGCAGATACGGGCACAAAGATGATCCACTTGGGGAAGAATACCAAAAGTACCATTATCTCTAAAGGTATCTCCGCAGGGAGGGAGCAGAATACCTACCGAGGGGGCGTCAAGATTATGAAAGGTGCTGAGAATGCCCGGAATTATCCCCAATGTGACTCCATATTGATCGGTGGTGAATGCGGGGCTCATACCTTCCCCTACATTGATGTAAGAAATCCTTCAGCTCAGATGGAACATGAAGCCTCTACATCAAGGATTGGCGAAGATCAATTGTTCTATTGTAA
>JAERSH010000004.1 GCA_016845785.1 Fidelibacterota bacterium | reverse complement strand
GATGCCATGGAAGCAGACCGTGAAGTGGTAAAATCCATGCTAGAAGGATCAGATATGGTCTTTATTACTGCCGGCATGGGCGGCGGTACTGGAACCGGTGCAGCACCAGTGGTAGCACAAATGGCCAGAGAAATGGGCATCTTGACGGTGGGTATTGTCACCCTCCCCTTCAATTTTGAAGGACCAAAACGGATGAATCGGGGTTTGGCCGGCATTACTGAATTAAGAAAAGCTTGTGATACGGTCATTAATATCCCGAATCAAAAACTCATGTCCATCGTGGATAAAAGCACTACAGTGGTTGAAGCCTTTAAATTGGCTGATTCCATTTTACATCATGCGTCCAAAGGCATATCCGACCTTATTAATGTTCATGGCTTAATCAACTTGGATTTCGCTGATGTAGAAACGGTTATGAAAAACATGGGTGAAGCAGTCATGGGTACGGGCACTGCCAATGGTGAAGAACGTGCCGTACTTGCGGCACAACAGGCAATCTCCAGCCCACTATTGGATAATGCGTCCATCTCAGGTGCGCAGGGTGTTCTTGTGAATATTACCGGTGGCGCTGACCTCACCCTCATGGAAGTGGATGAAGCCACATCCATAATTTTTGAAGAGGCGGGCAAGGATGCCAATATCATCTTTGGAGCCGTGATTGATCCAACCATGAATGAGGAAATCATGGTCACCGTAATTGCGACTGGATTTAATCGTAAGGCCATGGTGGAAGATGCACCGGTAACCCGTTCTGAGCCAAAAGAAGTGACACCAACTCAAACGAGAATTTTGGCCGAAAAAGAAAATGTCCCTTTACATCAACAACCAAAACAAGAGGAACTCATTCCACAAGAACCGGTAGTTGAGCTTTCCAAAGCAACCAAGTTCTTTGATGATACCAATCCGCCATTATACGGAAATGATTTGGATGTGCCGGCGTTTATTCGTCGTCAGCACGACTAGTTCATCATAAACAAGAGGCCATTCTTTTGGCCTAAACCTTCTGTTTTCTTGGTGGATGGGTTTACGCCCTTCCTTTTAAAGTCCTCCTGATTGGATGCGTCCGGTTAGGAGGACTTTTATATTTCAACTATAACCGTATAAAACAAAAAACCCCCTGCCAAAAGACAGAGGGTTTTTACCAAAGGAGGATCTTTCGATCACGTATAATATAAATCTAAACTTTTTTCCCTTCGGCTCTCATTTTATTCAGCACTTTACGGATACCAATTTTATCAATAAGCCGTAAGCCCTGTGTGGAGACATTCAGGGTGATCCAGCGGTTTTCATCCGCCAGCCAAAATCTTTTCTTTTGCAGGTTAATATCAAACCGACGACGAGATTTATTGTGGGCATGGCTCACATTGTTCCCGTACATGGGTCTTCTACCTGTTACGTCGCAAACTCTACTCATAATACCTTAAAACCAGTTTTTAAGTCCAAAAAAGCCGATGAATTTATTGTATTAATTTCCTGATTGAAAGCACTATTTATCATAAAATCATAATTAAATTTGAGATATGAAAATCGGCAATATCAATATCGATATCCCCATCTTCCTTGCTCCCATGGCTGGTGTGACAGACTACCCCTTTCGTGTATTATGCAAAGAGCAAGGGGCCAGTGTGGTGTATTCCGAATTTGTTTCAGCCCACGGCATTATTCGTGAAAATGCCAAAACATGGCATATGATTGAATTCACAGATTTTGAACGGCCTATCGGCATCCAGATTTTTGGAGATTCACCTGAAGTCATGAGCCGAGCTGCACGAATGGTGGTGGATAAATTTTCGCCCGATATTCTCGATATCAATTATGGGTGCCCTGTACCCAAAGTGACCAAACGGGGTGCCGGTTCAGCCGCTTTGCGCGATCTTTGTCTCATGGATGATATTACAGCAGCAGTGGTGGAATCGGTCCCGGAAGTACCGGTTACTGTCAAAATGAGGGCCGGCTGGGATGCCAACTCAATTGTGGTGCCAGAAGTCGGACCACGCTTAGAGAAACTCGGCATCAAAGCCATGGCACTTCATCCCCGAACCACAAAACAAAGCTATACCGGTGAAGCGGATTGGTCGCTAATTAAAGCATTAAAAGAATCTACATCCTTACCTGTGATCGGGAATGGGGATGTCAAATCGCCGGATGGCGTATTGCGCATGATGGAGGAAACAGGATGCGATGGGGTTATGGTGGGTCGTAGTGCCTTAGGAAATCCATGGTTTTTTCGAGATGCTATTGCCTTATTTAAAGGTGAAACTGTACCTCCCGAACCATCGATTGTAGATCGGGTATCTCATTGCCGGAGACATTTTGATCATATGGTGGATTGGCATGGTGAACGAATTGGCACCAATTTAATGCGAAAGCATTTTGGATGGTACATCCGGGGATTTAATGGTGCCTCTCCTTATCGAAAAGCCCTCGTCTCTGCACCCGATCGGGAAGCCATGGTGGCTATTTTAGATTCGATTTCTTAATACATTTTTCACTTGAATCCCAATTACTCAGAACAGAACGTGACGTCCTGTTCGAGCCACTTGTAATTCGGATAGATAAGGAATCCATGACGACATACGATGTGGGGGTTGATCTTTGTGTCAACCCGAATAAATATGAAACGAACAGGATGCGCGTTCCTCATCACTCCAATTTTCCATTTCTCCAGCCACCAATCATTCAATCCACCCACTTCAAATCTGATTTCCATCCCTTGAATCCTCCCTTTTTAAACAATAAATTCCCAAGCTTTTTTTGACCCAATTATTTCGAATTAACTGAGGCATCCATGCAAAACGCTAAAGCTATAGTTCCCAAACCTGTCAATGAACCCATTTTATCTTATGCTCCGGGTACCCCAGAACGGGCCGCCCTTAAAGCACGCATCCAAGAATTAAAATCTCAACAGATTGAAGTGCCACTTATCATTGGTGGACAAGAAATCAAAACGGGCAATATGGGTGAAATGCGCATTCCCCATGACCATCAGCATATTTTAGGTCACTACCACATGGCGGGACCGAAAGAAGTAAAAATGGCTATTGAAGCAGCCATGGATGCATGGCAAACCTGGTCCAAGATGCCTTGGGAATCTCGTGCCGCTATCTTTAAAAAAATGGGATCCATCCTTCAACGGCACGATGACCAAACTTTGAATGCGGCCACAATCCTCGGACAAAGCAAAAATGCATTTCAGGCAGAGATTGATGCATCTTGTGAAATGATTGACTTTTTGAATTTCAATTGCTGGTACGCCCAAGATCTATACAGTCAACAGCCCACCTATTCTCCCGATGGTATGTGGAACCGCTTGGAACACCGCCCATTGGAAGGATTCATTTTTGCTGTGACGCCATTTAATTTTACTTCTATAGCAGGTAACCTCGCTGCAGCGCCGGCCCTTATGGGCAACGTAGCCTTGTGGAAACCCGCATCCAGCGCTGTGTATAGCGGTCATTTTATGATGAATCTATTTCGTGAAGCCGGCATCCCCGATGGTGTCATCAACTACATCCCCGGCTCTGGTCGAGATGTAGGTCCGATTGTAATGGAAAGCTCCGATTTGGCTGGTGTTCACTTCACCGGTTCTACTTCTGTATTCCAGGGTATGTGGAAGACAGTGGGCGAAAATATAGCCAAATATAAATCATACCCACGGATTGTGGGCGAAACAGGCGGTAAAGATTTTTGCATCGCACATGAATCCTCCGATGTAGATGCACTGGCCACCGCTATGGTTCGGGGCGCCTTTGAATATCAAGGACAAAAATGTTCTGCACTTTCTCGTGCATATATTCCCACCACGATTTGGCCCGAAGTGAAAGAAAAATATTTGGCCCAAGTAAATGAAATAAAAATGGGTGATCCTGAAGATTTCTCCAATTTCATGAATGCGGTCATCGATAAATCTGCTTTTGATTCCATCTCCAAATATATTGATGATACCAAAGAAGCTGATGATGCTGAAATTATCACCGGCGGCAATTGTGACGATTCAGTAGGATACTTTATTGAACCAACCACAATTCTCACTGATAACCCTAAATACACCACAATGTGTGAAGAAATTTTCGGTCCGGTATTAACCATTTATCTCTACGATCCAAAAGACTGGGAAGCCACGCTTGAATTGGTGGATTCCACTTCTCCCTACGCCCTCACCGGATGTGTATGGGGACAAGATCGGGAAGCGGTAAATGAGGCCACAGAAAAACTCACTCATGCGGCAGGGAATTTCTATATCAATGATAAGCCCACTGGCGCCGTAGTGGGACAGCAGCCCTTTGGTGGTAGCAGAGCTTCTGGGACGAATGACAAAGCAGGATCCATGTTCAATCTCATTCGATGGATATCTATGCGGACGATCAAAGAAACATTTGATCCGCCGAAAAATTTCAAATATCCATTCATGGATGATAAATAATTTGATCGATGCCCAAGTCGGTGATGATTGCATTGGGGGGCAATGCCCTTTCTCCAAAAGGTGAAGCGGGAACCATCCATCAGCAGTTTGCCCATACACGGGAAAGTCTCGATGCCATCATGCATTTTGTCAATTTAGAATACAATATTTGTCTCACACACGGGAATGGCCCCCAAGTTGGCGATGAATTATTTCGTATGGAACTCACCCATAGTGATGTGCCACCCCTCCCTCTCGGTGTTTGCGTGGCAGAAACCCAAGGCTCCATCGGATATATGATTCAGCAGTCCTTGCAAAATGCACTGAAAGAGGAAACCATCGATCGGGAAGTGGTGACACTCATCACCCAAACCATTGTGGATTCAGACGATCCTTCTATAAAAGATCCGACAAAATTTATCGGTCAGCGATTCCCCAAAGAAGAAGCGGAAAAACTGGCGCAAAAATTCGACTGGACAATAAAAGAACAAAATGATGGCGAATGGCGGCAAGTGGTCCCTAGTCCTTTACCTCAATATATTGAACATGGACGATCCATCCAGACATTAGTAGATAATGGCATTATTGTCATTGCCTCAGGTGGGGGCGGCATCCCTGCTTACTGGAATGAGGACGGTAATCTGGAAGGGTTGGATGCAGTTGTAGATAAAGATCTTTCTGCAGCACTCCTTGGGCGTGTCATCAAAGCCAATGAATTGTGGATCATCACCGATGTAGATCGTGTTTGTTTAAACTATGGCACAGAAAATGAGGAAGCATTAACGGAGGTTTCTGCATCCGATGCAAAACAATATTTAGACGAAGGCCATTTTCAGGCCGGCAGTATGGGACCAAAAATTCAGGCCGCTTTATACTTCCTGAAATATCACGGAGATAAAGTGGTGATCACCTCAATCAATGGGGTGAAAGATGCAATTAACGGAAATAACGGAACTATAATTAGGAACTAATCCATGAAAATTCATGAATACCAGGGCAAGGATATATTTAAATCCTATGGCATACCCATCCAAGATGGTTATGTGATAGAAAATATCGATGATGCCCCGGCAACAATCGAAAAAGTACAAAAAGAATTCAACACAGAAGCGGTGGTAGTGAAAGCCCAAATCCATGCCGGCGGACGTGGCAAAGGCGGTGGTGTTAAATATTCCCCCACCACTGCACAAGCTTTAGAAAATGCCCAAAATATGCTGGGTATGAATTTGGTCACGCACCAAACCGGCACCGATGGACAGAAAGTCCGGAAGCTGTATATCACCCAAGCATTGGACATTAAAAAAGAATATTACTGCGCCATCACTCTGGATCGCTCCCAAACCAAAGATGTCTTTATGGTTTCATCTGAGGGCGGTGTCGAAATTGAAAAGGTTGCTGAAGAAACACCTGAAAAAATCATTAAAGTATGGATTGATCCATTGGTGGGCATGAAATCTTTTCAAGCGCGAAAATTGGCTTTTGGTCTCGGCCTCACCGGCGATGCATTCAAAATGGCGGTCAAAGTATTTATGAAAATGTATGCTTGTTATGTGGGCACCGATGCATCCATCGTGGAGATTAATCCTTTGGTGTTAACTGAAGATGATCAAATTGTAGCCTTGGATGCGAAATTCAATTTTGATGGCAATGCCATGTATCGCCATAAGGATATCGCTGAACTCCGGGATGTCCATGAAGAAGACCCCACAGAGTTAGAAGCAAGCAAGTATGATTTAAATTACATCAAGTTGGATGGCAATGTAGGCTGTATGGTAAACGGTGCCGGTTTGGCCATGGCCACCATGGATATCATTAAATTGGCGGGCGGCGAACCAGCAAACTTCCTGGATGTGGGTGGTGCCGCTTCTGCTGAAACCGTGAAGAATGGATTTAAGATAATCCTTTCTGATGAACACGTAAAAGCCATTCTAATCAATATTTTTGGCGGTATTGTCCGCTGTGATCGTGTGGCCAATGGTGTCATCCAGGCGGTGAAAGAGTTGGGATTAAAAGTCCCTGTTGTGGTCCGCCTTGAAGGGACCAATGCCGAAGAAGCCAAATCCATTTTATCTGAATCAGGATTGGCCATTATCCCCGCAAACGATATGAAAGATGCTGCACAAAAAGTTGTGGATGCAGCCGTTAACAGTTAAAGGAATATCATGTCTATTTTAGTCAATAAAGATTCAAGAGTTATTGTTCAGGGTATTACTGGTTCAGAAGGCACTTTTCATGCCACACAGATGTTGGAATATGGTACCAATGTGGTTGGTGGTGTTACGCCAGGAAAAGGGGGTCAAATGGCCCTGGATGGACAAGTACCTGTTTTCAATTCGGTGGAAGAAGCCAAAGCAGCTACGGATGCAAATGTATCCATTATTTTCGTCCCCCCACCCTTTGCAGCAGAAGCCATTATTGAAGCCTCAGATGCGGGTGTAGAATTGGTAGTATGTATCACAGAAGGTGTTCCTGTTCATGATATGGTAAAAGCCAAACGGATTATCGATCAGAATGGCACTCGGCTGATAGGACCAAACTGCCCCGGTATTATTACCGTGGATGAATGCAAACTGGGCATCATGCCCGGATTCATCTGCCAAAAAGGGAATATTGGTGTCCTATCCAAATCAGGCACGCTCACTTACGAAGCCATCGGCCAACTGGTGAATGTTGGGTTGGGACAAACCACAGCCATCGGGATTGGCGGTGACCCCATCATTGGCACCACCATGATTGATGCATTGAAATTATTTGAAGCGGACCCTGAGACGGAAGGTGTCGTTTTGATTGGTGAAATTGGCGGACAGATGGAAAATGAAGCGGCACGATGGATTAAAGATAATATGTCGAAACCGGTGGTGGGATTCATCGCCGGACAGACGGCACCTCCTGGACGTCGAATGGGCCATGCAGGCGCAATCGTTTCCGGTGGAGATGATACGGCTGAAGCCAAAATGAGAATTATGACCGAGTGCGGAATTGCCGTGTGTGAATCCGTGGCAGATATCGGTGAAAAAATGAAAGCAGCATTACAGTAGAGACGCATCGCAATGCGTCTCCACATGAAATAATAATTGGAGTATTAAAAATATGGGTAACAGAACATTTGCAATGATTAAACCAGACGCCACACGGAATGGCCACACGGGTAAGATCTTAGATAGAACCATTCAAGCAGGATTTAAAGTATTGGGCGCAAAACTCATCCGCATGACCAAAGCACAGGCAGAAGGCTTTTATGCCGTCCATCGCGAACGGCCCTTTTTTGAAGAATTGACCACATTCATGTCCTCAGGGCAAACTATGGTCCTTGCTTTAGAAAAAGAAAATGCAGTGGCCGCTTGGCGCGAAACCATTGGTGCCACCAATCCTGCTGAAGCTGATGAAGGTACCATCCGGAAGGATTTTGCCACATCTTTGGGAGAAAATGCCGTCCACGGTGCAGATAGTGATGAAAATGCAAATATTGAAATCGGTTTTTGGTTTACAGGAAGTGAACTAATTAGTAATCAGTAACAGTTGCATTTATCCCCTTCATCCCTCCAAATTCCAAGACAGGCTTTCACAAGTCAAGTCATATAATGAATAGAAATAAAACCAATATACTCTTTTTGGCGCTGATGACTTTTTTCGGTTGTGCGAAAGAAAATCCCCAAGCAACCCTTGGAGATACCATCATTGTCACTGCTGAAATTCCTGAAGAGAGTCAAGACCTTGATTTTATTTGGGAGCTCACCAGCGTACCGGATAATAGCGACTTGGTTAATGCAGATATTGAATCTGCTGATGCAATTGCATCGGTGCGATTTACACCTGATGTACCCGGGACTTACAGTCTGGAGGTCTCTATTTTTCAATATAATGATGAAATCAGCACGGAGTCATTTTCATATGATGTAGCTGATCTAGGGGTTGCTGAAGAAATCGTATCTGAAGTGGAAAATTCTGAAGCAGACGAATCATCCGCAGTGGATGAATTATTGGCAGAAAATGACGAACCGAAGTGGTATGATTCAGAATCGGTAGAAGATGTATTGGCGGATGCAAAAGACATCCCGGTAGAAACTGTCAAAGAGGAAAAAGAAGTCGAAATGGTTGAAGAGGCGCCCCCTTCAAAAAAATCATCACCGCCACCGCCTAAAAAAGCAGTAAAAAAACGTAAACCGAAACCCACCCGTGGCACTTCTATTCCTTACGATAAGAATCGTTTCACGATTCAGGTGGGATCAAAAAAAGAATTGGCAGATGCTAAAACATTCGCAGCAAAGTTAATTGACGCCGGATATGATGCCTATATTCAAAAAGCGGTTTTCAAGGAAACCAATGAAGTATGGTATCGCATCCGAGTCGGCAGTTATGATAAACGGGAAACGGCAACAGCCGTTGCAAAATCACTTTCAAAAACCCAACGGGAAGCTGCTTGGGTTGATTTTGTACGCTATGAATATTAAATAAATCTCAACGGGGAAATCACATGGAACCAATGAAATTACATTTTGATGTGCGGGATATTTTCCGCGCACCACGTCTAGCCCTCAGTGGCAAAAAAATATGGATTTTTCTTGTCGCTAACCTTATCGGATATGGCGCCTATTTTATTCTGAACTACATAGCGTTCGCTCTTGCGGGACAATCCTTTAGTGAAACATGGGCTGCTCAAGGGTTATATCCATGTATTTATGGTACGGATGCACCATGGTATGCTTGCGCATTATTCTGGGTTGGTGTTGTGGATTGGCTCATCGCGATTTCCTTCGCTTGCACCGCCGTTTCAAGGGTCACTTACAAACAATTAAAGGGGGATGATTTCTATTCATCAGGCGATGCATGGAAATTTGTGAAAAAGCACTGGCATCCGGTTGTATTCACTTCCGTATCCATGGCCCTCATTCTGGTATTTTTTATTGGTATGGCGGCCGTATTTGCCCTCTTTGGCAAAATTCCTTTTGTAGGTGAATTTCTATTTGCCCTTCCCTACCTCTTATACTTATTTGGTGCCGTATTCACTGTTTATACTTCAGTGGTATTCTTGGTATCCCTCATTTATACCCCAGCTATCGTAAGTACCATTGAAGAAGATACTATGGGCGCAGTATTTAACAGTTATTCCATCACATGGAGTCAACCATGGCGCGTCGTAGCCTACCATTTAATTTTGTTACCGTTAGCCGTCGTTGCGACAGGCATTTTTAAATTGGCCGCATTTTATGGTTTAAAACTCATTAATGTGGTGTTTGGTCACGAATGGCTTATGGGGCAAAAACTGACCAATATTGTAGGGTCAGCAGCCCACACCGTATGGCCACAGGATCTTTTTAACGCTATCGTAGCAGCCTGTTCAACTTCAGGATCCTGTTGCGCTGGCTGTACGATCGGCTCTGGGACATTGAATGACTTTTATACCTGTTTCATTCCGAATGCACCTGCATCATTATCCGGGACTGAATGTGCGGCAGCCGTAGTGGTCGGTTTCTTCTTTTTGGCACTGACCTTAACATTCTTTTCTTACTTTCTCTCCATAATTTCTGTGGGTGAAACGCTTATGCTGACCATCTTCCGTAAAAAATCGGACGATGATAATATCCTTGAAAGAAAGGATGAAGAAGAATTGGAAGCGGAAGACGACGATGATGATGAGTTAGATTTTGAAGATGATACAGATGATGAAGATGATGAATCATCCGATGATGAGCAGTCTTCGGACGAATAACAGGTATCTATCTCCTAAAATAAAGATTCAAATCATTCCGTAAATAGGATTGGTAAGCGGAAAAATTAAAAGGTAAATTCCCCGGCTAAAATGAAGCTATATCGGTCGGATTTAGAACAATATATTTCCAACCAGCTTTTTGAAATCTCAGCAGATACGTTAGATCTGGGCGATCTTCAACTTGCAGGTGATACCATCTCGTGTGAGTGTTCCGTGGAACCCGCCTCTCAAGGATATCGCATCCATGGACAAATAAACGCCCATGTGAAAGAAACTTGTGATAGGTGTTTGGCCGGATTTGTTGAAGATACCCAATCCAAATTCAACGTAATCCTCACCGATGATGATTCCTTGTTTGCAGAGCAAAACATAGATGTGATTCAATTCTCGGATACGGAAGAAAGCATTGATCTAACACCTGTTATTCACGATGTAGTCTTATTGGCAGAACCGTTTAAACGATTATGCAGTGAGACGTGCAAAGGCATGTGCATCACATGTGGAACCAATTTAAATGATGCCACTTGTGAATGCCATTCCACCCAAAGTGATTCGCGCTGGGATGCGTTAAAAAATTTGAAGAAATAGAATTTTGGAGTAATCATGGCATTACCTAAAGGAAGACAATCAAAAGCACGCGGCAGAAAACGCCGTACGCATTATAAGGCCGCTTCTGTGAGCACCGGCAATTGCCCACAATGTAGCCAACCTAAAATGCCCCACCGGGCATGCCCAAATTGCGGCTACTATAAAGGACGTCCCGTCCTGTCCGCTTCGGAGTAATATAACTCAATCACAATGAAAATCGCATTGGATGCCATGGGGGGAGACTTGGCCCCACAGGCAACCGTCCAGGGTGCCTTGGATGCAATACACGCTAAAAAAGATTTGCAAGTTGTTCTTGTGGGGGACGAAGGACAAATCAAATCTGAATTGGGATCCTCAATACCAAATGGTATTTCAATTCATCATGCATCGGATGTCGTTACCATGGATGATGATGGGTCAAAAGTTTTACGATCCAAGCCGGATTCATCTATGGTGCAAGGCATTCGACTAATTAAAGAAAAACAGGCCGATGCATTCATTAGTGCCGGTCATACCGGCGCAGTGATGGCCACTTCCTTGTTCCTACTGGGAAGGATCCCCCATGTAAAACGTCCATGCCTTGGAGCGTATTTACAGACTGAAACGGGCGGAAAAATCATTTGTGATGCAGGCGCCAATCCTGATGCAAAACCGGAGCATCTATTGCAATTTGCGATTATGGCATCCGTCTATTTGGATCATGTCGAAGGTATAAAAAATAATAAAATTGCCCTTTTCAATATCGGTGAAGAACCATCCAAAGGATCAGAATTATATCAAGAAGCCTATCAATTGTTAGAAAAAGAACTTCCGAACTTTGTGGGTAATGTCGAAACGCGGTATTTCTTTGATAGTCAAGCCAATGTATTTGTGTGTGACGGATTTGTCGGCAACAATTTGATCAAATTTGCTGAAGGCTGGATTATGACTTTCGCTAACATGATGAAAGAAAAAATTCAAAGTAAATTGAGCTACAAAATCGGGGCAGGCATGATTAAGCCCGTATTCGATGAAGTCAAAAACCAATACGATTATGAGGAGCATGGCGGTGCCCCACTTTTAGGTATAAATGGTATTTCAATCGTGAGCCACGGCAGTTCTACACCGAAAGCAATTATGAATTCTATTTTTGTCGCCCAGAAATCTGTTAAGCAAAATTTAATCCAAGATATATCCAAAGGCATTGATGAACATTTAGGAGCCATCAGTTGAACGCAACAATTACAGCCACGGCCCGGTACCTTCCTGAACGCAAATTATCCAATTTTGATTTAGAAAAAATGGTGGATACATCTGATGAATGGATTCGGTCTAGAACCGGAATTGAGAACCGCCATTTGGTTGGCGAAGGTGAAGCCACTTCTGACATGGGTACTGAAATTGCAAAAACATTATTAGAACGATCGGGGAAAACACCTGAAGAAATCGATTTAATTTTGGTCGCCACCAGTACACCAGATTACCCCGTTGTTTCTACGGCTGCATTGGTTCAAGACAAAATCGGTGCTGTAAATGCATGGGGCTACGATATTGTCGCCGCTTGCACTGGATTTGTATATGCTTTAGAAACAGGGGCGAAATTGGTAGAATCGGGCACCTATAAAAATGTGATTGTTATTGGTGCGGATACCATGAGTTCAATTATTGACTATACCGATCGAAATACCTGTGTCATTTTTGGCGATGGCGGTGGTGGTGTCCTGTTAGAACCATCTGAAAATGGTATTGGCATATTAGACTCCATACTTCATGCGGATGGCAGCGGTAGTCAATATCTAACAGTACCGGCCGGTGGCAGTCTCCATCCTGCTTCTAAGGATACAGTCGATAAAAAGATGCATTATGTGTATCAAGATGGAAAGACTGTTTACAAATTTGCCGTCAAAAATATGGCAGATGTGAGTAAAAGAATTCTGGATCAGAATAATCTCACTGGAGACGATGTCAAATTATTTATCCCCCACCAAGCCAACCGCAGAATTATTGACGCAGCTGCGAAACGATGTGGATTGGGACCTGAAAAAGTATTGGTCAATATTAATCGGTATGGCAATACAACTGCCGGTACGATTCCCATTGCATTGGATGAAGCGGTGGAAACGAATCGATTAGAAAAAAATGATCTTTTATTACTGGCTGCCTTTGGGGGCGGTTTTACGTGGGGTTCTATGCTAATTCGATGGGGCGACGCATAATGTCTCTCGCATTTCTATGTCCGGGACAAGCTTCCCAAAAAGTGGGCATGGGCCATGATTTATTTCAGGAGACAGAATTAGGTAAATCATATTTTGATGCGGCCAACCGCATTATGGGTGTGGATATTCAAGATATCATTTTTAATGGTCCCGAAGAAAAGCTGAAACAAACTCAATACACCCAACCAGCCATCTATGTCGTCAGTGTAATCATTGGTAAACTCCTCAAAGAAAAGGGCGTAAAACCCACCTGTGCTGCAGGACATAGTCTTGGTGAATATTCCGCATTGGCTCTTGCCGGTGCATTCGATTTCGAGACCGGATTAGCACTGGTAAAAGTTCGTGCAGAAGGTATGCAAAATGCGGGCACCACTCAAGCTGGTACCATGGCAGCAGTAATTGGACTAGACGATGATAAAGTTCGTGAAGTTTGTAAAGGCTTTGGTGATGGTATCGTTGTTGCAGCCAATTTCAATGCAAAAGGTCAAGTCGTCATCTCCGGTGAAGTGGAAGCCGTAAGGACCATCATGCCACAAATGAAAGACGCCGGTGCAATAAAAGTGGTGGAATTAAATGTAAGCGGCGCATTCCACTCTCCCCTGATGACACCTGCAAAAGAAGCGCTTATAGATAAATTGGCATCCATTCAGATAAACCATTGTGAAATACCTGTATACGCAAATGTATCCGCATCCCCTGTTACCAGCGCCGATGATATACGTCAGTCCTTGATTGACCAATTAGAAAACCCTGTGCGTTGGCATGAATCCGTATCTCAAATGGTGAATGATGGCATATCATCTGCTGTTGAAGTGGGCCCCGGACGCGTCCTCCAAGGTCTATCCAGAAGAATTGACCGTTCATTAAATATGAATGGTGTGGAATCTCTCGAACAAATCGTAAATTTCAACCATGTTTAATTTAAAAAATAAAGTTGCTGTGGTTACCGGTGCCTCTCGCGGCATTGGTAAAGGTATGGCAGAATCCTTTGCAAAGGCCGGTGCCCATGTGGTTTGCGTCAGTCGAAGCGAAGATGCACTCAATTCTGTAGCAGATGAAATTAATGGCAACGGTGGATCTGCCTCTGTTTATGCATGTGATGTATCATCTTTAGATGCATATCAAGAATTAATCAAAGATACGGTAGCCAGCCATGGTTCTGTCGACATTTTGGTAAACAATGCCGGCATCACCAGAGATACGCTTATAATGCGGATGTCCGAAGAAGATTGGCAAACCGTAATCGATATCAATTTAAAAGGTGCCTTTAATGGTATTAAAGCGGTCACAAGAGCCATGATGAAACAGCGAGCCGGCCGCATCATTAATATCACTTCTGTTGTTGGGCTTACAGGGAATCCCGGTCAAGCCAATTATGCTGCATCCAAAGCAGGGCTCATTGGTTTATCCAAAGCCACTGCTAAAGAATTGGCATCCCGCGGGATCACAGTCAACTGCATTGCTCCGGGCTATATTGCCACGGATATGACCGATGCCATGACCGATCAAGCCAAAGAAACATTAAATTCACAAATTCCATTGGGACGCATAGGCAGTCCTGATGATATTGCCGCCGCCGCCCTTTTCCTGGCTTCAGATGAAGCAGGATATATTACAGGGCAAACCATCACAGTTGATGGTGGCATGGTAATGATTTAAACAAGGAGACTACAATGTCTACATTCGATAAAGTAAAAGAAGTCGTCATCGATAAACTCGGTGTCGAAGACGATAAAATCGTATCCGGTGCATCTTTCGTAGATGATCTCGGTGCCGATTCATTGGATACAGTTGAGCTGATCATGCAACTCGAAGAGGAATTTGGTATTGAAATTCCTGATGAAGATGCAGAAACAATCACGACTGTTCAAGCTGCTGTCGATTATATCGAAGCCAATCAATAGAATCATATGACCAAACGTCGCGTCGTCATTACAGGCTTGGGTGTTTTGGCACCCAATGGTAATTCCACTTCTGAATATTGGGATGCCCTCACTGCAGGAAAAAGCGGGATTGCACCAATCACCTATTTTGATACAGAAAACCTCAGTGTCAAAATTGCCGGGGAGCTATCCGATTTCAATCCGGAAGATCATTTTGATCGGAAAGAAGTTCGCAAATTGGACCCATTCACCATTTACCATATGGTGGCTTCAAAAGAAGCAATAGAGCAATCCGGTTTGGATCAAGGCGACGTGAATATGGAACGCGTTGGTGTTATCATTGGATCGGGAGTTGGGGGAATTCAAACACTTGAAGACCAGCACGGTGTATTCTCTACCAGAGGACAGCGCCGGGTCTCCCCCTTCTTCGTTCCGCGAATGATTGCCAATATTGCGGCGGGGAATCTTGCCATCCAACATGGATTTCAAGGTCCCAATAATACAGTCATATCCGCTTGTGCTTCCGGCACGGATGCCATTGGCTCTGCCTTCCGCACCATTCAATATGGTGATGCGGATGTGATGGTGACCGGTGGCGCAGAAGCCAGCATTACCGGGTTAACCATTTCCGGATTTGCCAATATTAAGGCATTATCCACACGAAATGATGATCCTACAGCCGCCAGCCGTCCCTTTGATTTAGATCGAGACGGATTTGTTCTTGGCGAAGGGTCGGCTACATTAATTCTCGAAGAAGCAGAACACGCCAAAGCTAGAGGCGCAACCATATTGGCTGAAATGTCCGGTTATGGTGCTACAGATGATGCATATCATATTACCCAACCTGCTGAAGGCGGATTGGGTGCCATCCGCGCCATGAGAAATGCAGTGAATGATGCAGGTCTATCTCTAGAAGACGTGGATTACATTAATGCCCATGGCACATCCACACCATTTAATGATAAAACTGAATCGGCGGCGATTACTTCCTTATTTGAAGATCATGCTCAAAACCTTAAAGTAAGTTCCACTAAATCCATGGTGGGGCACTCTTTAGGGGCCAGTGGTGCTTTAGAGGCTGCTGCTTGTGTGAAGGCCATCGAGAATAATATGCTTCCACCTACCATCAACTATACCACACCTGACCCTGAATGCCCATTAGACTATGTACCCAATGAAGCGCTCACTGCTGATGTGAATGTAACTATGTCCAATTCATTTGGATTTGGCGGGCATAATGGTGTGATCGTAATCAAAAGATGGAATGAAGCATAGCACGTGCCTTTATTTGATTTTTTATTTAAATCATTTAAATCACACCCCCTTTCTAGATTAGAAAAAACATGCGGTTACACTTTTCGTAAGCGCGCCTATTTAGAACAGGCATTTACCCACCGTTCTATCTCCAGCTTACCTCGAGAAAATTATGAACGTCTTGAATTCCTCGGCGATGCAGTTATCGATATTGTAGTCAGTCGAGAATTGATGCGTGAATTCTCTGAAGGTGACGAAGGCATTCTTACTCAGAAACGATCTGCTCTGGTTCAAAAATCATTTTTAGCATCCATGGGGCAACTATTAAACCTTCTCGATTTTATTCATATTGAGGCCACTGTTGATCTCAATCAGGAAAAAATTGCAGTGAAACAATCGGCCAATTTGTATGAAGCACTCATCGGTGCCATTTACTTGGATGGTGGGATCGAACCAGCTAAGACACTCATTCTAAATACCATTTGGACCCACCGTGCTGAGGCATGGAAATCTGTGAATTATAAAGGGCAACTCATTGAACTTTGCCACGAAAAACAATTGAACAACCCAAAGTTTTTGGTCTCAAATGTATCTGGTCCTGATCATCAAAAATTATTCGAAGTGCATGTGAAAATTGGTGATGAAATTTATCCCAGTGGGATTGGTACAAATAAAAAAGCGGCGGAGCAGCATGCAGCCCAAAACGCCATGGATGCTTTACAAATCTAGTTTTCTATATCTTTAATTTTGTCCCGAATGCGGGCAGCCATTTCGTATTCTTCTTTATCAATGGCTTTTTGAAGTTGATCCTCTAACAATTCCACTTTTGGTTCTTGCTGTATATCTTCTTCAATATTTTCCATATCTTCTTCCCACACAACAGATGCTTCCATCACTTCATTGGCCACAAGGATGGGTGAATGCATTCGCAAAGCAACCGCCAGCGCATCACTAGGGCGAGAGTCAATTTCACGATGACCCAATTCTTCACTTTGCATATCCAAAATGGAATAAAAGACACCATCTTCTAATTTGGTGATTTTTACAGCGGAGAGATTGCCATCAATCCCCTGAATAACATTGACAATAAGATCGTGGGTTAAAGGTCGGGGTGTATCCATATATTCCATGGCCATAGCAATGGCTTGGGCTTCATAGGCACCTACAAGAACGGGCAATCGGCGATCCCCTTCTAATTCTTTAAGGATAACCGCATAACTGCGGTTCGGGTGGTAATATGATATTTTTTGAACTTTAACGGGAATCATCTTGTATCCTTATTCGAAATTATATACCCGCCAGTTAGGGTTCAACTTTTTTCGGATAAAATTCTTTTTAATCGATCTATCTTTTTTACCGGTGTGGGATCAGTGCCATGCAAAATCGCACACCAATAACTCACCCAATCCCCAAAATGGATGGTATGTAAATAACGTTCCGTCATGGAGCTTCCCTCCACAGAAACCACTTCATGATTTCCCGCAAGATTATTGATAATCTCCCGGGTTGAATCTTGCCGAATAGCTGTTCGCGGATGGTCACTTTCATCCGTCAGCCAAATCACTGAAATCTGATTGATCAGATCAGCATTATTTTCCCAACCAACGATTTCATTATGATTCATTTCCGGTAATTCATTATGATAGGCCAACATTTTACTATTTTCACTGAGCTGACCTTTCCATCGGACAGCCAATGTGGCTGTGGCATCAGATTCCGCATAAATCACGGGTACAGTTTGATATATCCGCTGGGCCAATGCATAGGTAGGATTTTCATCTGATTCTGCTCCATACCGATCTCGATTGGATTGAATCAATGATACAGCATGATCAAGTTCACCAATTGTTTCTATTCCGATTAAATCCATTGCGTTTAATACATAGAGCATGGGGACGAATGAAATGGCCAAAGCGGCCCGAGGCTGCAATCCCGGTGGAATAGCCACCACATCCAAATCCAATCCCTTCATTCGTTCGGTTAAAGATCCACCGGTAGAAATACCTACAATTTGCGCCCCTTTATCTCGTGCATGGTCAAAAGCTGAAAGTGTTTCTTCGGTATTTCCGGAGTATGAAGAACAGATGACCAATGTGTGTTCATTCACCCAATTGGGTAATGTATAATTTCTGGAAACCATCATGGGGATGTCCAATTCATTTTTGGCCAACGTTCGAACCACATCGCCTCCAATGGCGGAACCGCCCATACCAGCCACAACAATATTTTGGATACCCGAATAGGGTCGATTCATTGAAATGGATTTGCCAATTTCCATTGCCGTTTCAATATGATCCGGAAAATCATAAATGGATTGATGCATGTTTCCTGGGTCAAGTGATGTATAAGATTTCATTAAAATTTCCTGTTCAAAATCATGGTTGCAAATTGGTTCATGTGATCCTGCTTTTCTTTTTGGATCACCTCCAGACCTCGTCTGGCTCTGTCAATATAATGATTAATGACACGCTCGCCTTCTGATTGAATTTTATTCGCTTCAAAATAGGATTGATAGTCCGAGATCGAGGGTGAATTGGATGTAAACCTATCCCAACCTTTGGGATCTTTATCGCGAGCTAAAATCGTAAGTGCGGTCTGTTTTCCTTCCCGAATATCACTGCCAAGACTTTTTCCCATGGTGGATTCGTCTCCAAAAATTTCCAGAAAGTCATCTTGGATCTGGAAAGCCAATCCCAAATTCAAACCAAACTCAAATAAATGGTGTGCTTCTTCTTTGTTGCGCCCGCCCAACAATGCGCCCAATTCTGCACATAGGCCCAAAAGTGCGCCTGTCTTTTTACCAATCATAATTAGATATTGGCCCATGGTGATGGAACTATCGTGCTCAAATTCCTTATCCATCCCCTGCCCTTCACATACAGCCAAAGTCACTTCATTAAACCGCTGGTGTACAATCGGCGGCAATCCGGAGAGTATAAGTTGAGATAAAACAAATAGGCCATCGCCTGAAAGGATGGCAGTTGATTCATCCCATTGTTGATGGACAGTTGGCTGACCGTGGCGCGTCTCATCTCCATCCATAATATCATCGTGAACAAGGGAAAAATTATGGAGCAGTTCTACAGCGATGGCCGCCTTCATTAGATCAGCGGGATCTGCATCATGGGCTTGGCCGGATAAATGAACGAGAATGGGACGAAGCCGTTTTCCCTTTCCACTCAGTACATACTTTATCGGCTCATATAGATACCGCGGTGTCTCATGGATGGGCACTTTCATTAGGGCTTTTTCAATTTCACCCTTCAAAAAAGTAATATGGTCTTGAAAAGAACTAATGGCCGGCATCCAACTTTAAAGTTCCGATTTCATTCAGTTTGTTCATCACAATAGATTGAATTTCTTCCATCCGTTCCGGTGTATTTGCTTCAAACCGACAAACAATCACGGGCTGTGTATTGGATGATCGCACCAATCCCCATCCATCACCAAATTTGATACGGACGCCATCCACGGTACTGCAATCGTAATTTTCTGTAAAATAGGCCACTGCCTCTTCAGCGATTCGAAATTTTTCTTCATCGGACTCTGCTTCTAACCGCATTTCCGGTGTGGAGTAATAAGTTGGCAATTCCGCTTTTAATTCAGATAAAGTCCGATCCGTTCTGGACAATGTTTGTACAATCCGCGCCGCCACATAAATGGCATCATCAAAACCAAAAAAATCGTCCGCAAAAAAGATATGACCACTCATTTCACCACCCAATTTGCAATTCAGTTCCGCCATCCGTTGTTTAATGAGGGAGTGGCCCGTTTTCCACATAACCGGCTTGCCCCCATATTTCAAAATCATATCTTCTAATGCTTGGGAGCATTTTACATCAAAGAGGATTTCATCCCCTGCTTCCAATACTTCCGGCAGGAACAGGGCCATCAATTGATCGGCCCAAATTACATCACCCGTTTCATCCACAACACCCACACGATCTGCATCACCATCAAAGGATAAACCAATATCATAATTCCCGGTCTTCATCAGGTCAATCAAATCTTTTAGGTTTTCTTCTACAGTAGGATCGGGATGATGGTTTGGAAAAGTCCCATCCACGTCGCAGTATAATTCAGTTAATTCCACATTGAGGTTTTTAAACACATCAGGAGCACAAATGGCACCGGCAGCATTACCGCAATCCATAACCACTTTCATGGGCTTTTGAATGTCGATTTTAGAAGCGATCATCCTCTTGTATTCCGTCAGGATATCGTAGGCAACTTCAGTACCTTCCCCCGATTCATAGTCTTGATTTTCAATGATGGTGCGGATATCCTGTATGGATTCACCAAATACAGCCTTTTTGTTCCGGGACATTTTAAAGCCATTGAATTCCGGTGGATTATGACTGCCGGTAATTTGAACCGCGCCAGCCACTTCTAACTTAAACATGGAATAATAATTGGCCGGTGTGGGTAGAATGCCAATATTAATCACATCAACCCCAGTGGATAAAACGCCTGTTTTAAATTGCTCGATTAAACTGGGCGTGGTGAGTCGTACATCTCCACTGAGGGCAATTTCTTGTCCGCCGCCACGCTTGATAAATGTACCGAATCCTTTCCCTAAACTTTCAACCACCTCCGGTGGAAAATCATCAGCCACTTTACCGCGTATATCATATTCACGAAATATATATTTATTGAGATTCATTATGTCCTTTCAAGAGAAAATATGAGGATAAAAATTAAAGAAAATATATCAGTCTTCTAACGACTGAATGGAATTATTCATCAGTTTTTGGCTTTTGTCTTAGTGCCTTTTTTTGGGATTGAATTTTCTTGGATTGGAGTCGTTTTTCTTTGGATGATTTTGTGGCTTTAGTCGGCACTCTTTTTTTGGGTTTCCGATTCAGTTCGATCAATTTTTCACGTAATCTTTTTAAAGCGATTTCTTTATTTCGATGCTGACTCCGTTCATCTTGACAGGTCACTATAATACCCGTAGGCAAATGGGTCAATCGAACAGCAGATTCCGTTTTGTTTACATGCTGGCCACCTTTACCGGAAGCGCGAAAGGTATCCACACGGCATTCTTTGAGGAGGTCGTCGTTGGATAAAGGAATAATTTTCACTCAATCACCTTCCTTAAAAACCCGCTTTCCTCCTCGAGCAATTGGGTTGCTTCATCTTTAGAACAATCCTTCATTATCATCACCACAGCTGTTTTTACAGATTTACCCGCTTCGAATAATTTGGAGTGGGCGGTTTCATAATCCACATTTGTTAATTGTTTGATGATTCGTGTACCCCGATCCACCAGTTTATCATTTACGGCCATGAGGTCCACCATGAGGTTCCCATAAACTTTGCCTAGTTGTAGCATGGTTGCAGTAGAGATCATATTCAATACCATTTTCGTGGCCGTCCCTGCTTTCATGCGGGTAGAACCGGTAATGACTTCCGGACCCGTATCCACCTTAATGATCACATCCGCATCCGCCGACAAAAAAGGTTTTTCATTACAAATAAGATATACCGTTTTCGCATCAATTGATTTGCCATACTCTATGGATGATTTCACATACTGAGCTGCACCACTGGTACTGATGCCAATAATCACGTCGCCGGGCTTTAATCCAAATGCTTTTAAATCATCTACGGCCGCTTCTGGTTGATCTTCAGCCCCTTCGATTGATTTTCGTAATGCATCATCCCCGCCGGCGACTATGCCATTGAACCAATCCGATGGCACAGAATAAGTGGGCGGCATTTCAGATGCGTCAAGGACGCCCAATCTACCAGACGTACCAGCCCCCAAGTACACAACGCGATTTCCATTCCGGATGGCCTCGGTAGTAAGTTCAACAGTCCGTTCAATTGCAGGTATGGCAGCGTTCACTTTTTCCGCAATGGATTGATCTTCATTATTGATGATTTTCAGGATTTCTGAAATTGGTTTATCATCAATTGAAGTAGAATTCACATTCTGCTTCTCTGTAGAAAGGTTTTTTCTTTCAGTAGTTTCCATGATAAAAATTACATCACTTCCCTTTAAGTTTGTGCGGTGAAAAACGTTCAATTTATTCTGCCCAATGTGGATCTGGACCAGGCCTGTGACCTCCTGATAGAATGGGGTGTTTTATCTTCATCGATCCAAAATCTTGGTGCTGATGATTCCCCACAAAATGCTTGGTTTGATGAACCGGGTGAACTACGATGGGAAGCTTGGGAGGCACCTATTGTTGTGGCCATGATATCAGATGATACTGATGGATCAATATTGGCAAACCAGCTGAAAACTGAATTTAATCTATCCACCCTTCCTCCATTTAAGGAGAGCAAAATTAAGGATGTGGATTGGGTTCGAGAAACACAAAAAATTAACAAGCCGAATCAAATTACGGATCGACTGTGGATCATTCCCACAGATCAACCACCGGTTGATCAAAATGCAGCAAATGTGTTTTTAGACCCGGGAGTGGCTTTTGGATCAGGTACCCACCCGACAACACATTTATGCTTAGAATGGCTATCAGAGAATATGATGGGCGGAGAATCGGTATTGGACTTTGGATGCGGTTCCGGAATCCTAGCCATTGCGGCATTAAAACTGGGGGCAAAATCTGCAGTGGGTGTGGATATTGATCCAGTCTGCTTAAACAGTACATTTGAAAATGGAAAAGCCAATGATGTCTCCATTTCTACTTATGCACCGAAAGATTTGCCTCAAGCGGAACAATTCGATATGATTATCGCCAATATTTTGGCCAACCCACTTATAGAATTAATGAGTGAATTTCAATCCAGATTAAAAGAAGGTGGCCATATTGTAATTTCCGGGATGATGGCATCTCAAACGGAATTGATTACAGAAAATTATATGAAGGTGTTTTCGGACATCACCACCAAATTCGAAGACGGATGGGCCTTGATTTCAGGACGATCCTAAGTGTACTCAGCCTCAATCACCTAAGATTACTCATCCTTGGAAGATTGGTAACCTTTATCCTCTAAATCTTCGCGAAATACCGTTTTGCTTCTTTCATCACTTTGGGTGAAAGTAATACTGAGCCTACCACTGTAGGGATTGCCATTACTGCATACATACCGTCTACCAGATTAATCACTACATCTATAGTAATCATGGCGCCGACAACAATCGTTACGATATAAAAACAGCGGTAAAAGAAAATACTCTTAGTCCCAAACAGATAGCCACTGCATTTACTGCCATAATATGAATAACTCATCATGGTAGAAATGCTAAAGGTGAGGACGGCCGCTAAGAGTAGAAACTTCCCAAATCCACCCAATTCTTTAATGAATGCTGTGGTGGTCATGGTGACGCCATTCAACCCTTCTTGCTCCCATACACCAGATGCCAAAATCACCATGGCTGTAATTGTACATACCACAATGGTATCAATGAAAGGTTCGATCATGGCCACCAATCCTTCACGAACGGGCTCTTTTGTCATGGCTGCACCATGGGCCATGTCGGATGTCCCCAATCCTGCTTCATTTGAAAATAATGCCCTGCGAACGCCGGCAACAATGACAGCACCGACCGCACCACCCATGACCGCATCACCCGTAAATGCATCATGGATAATCAATTTGAATAAAGAGGGTATTTCAGTGATATGATTAAAAATCACCAACAGTCCTGAAAACAGATATAACACCACCATAACCGGAACCATATACGAAGCCACCTGTCCGATACGCTTAATGCCACCAAAGATCACCAATGCGGTCAAGAATGCCATGATCAACCCTTGAATCAAGTTCCCCGTCATAACATTATCAGCAAACCATCCATTGGGTACAAAAATTTGATTTCGGATGATGTCTGCCAGTTGGTTGGATTGAAACATGACCGTACACCCCACCAATCCAGCTAAACTGAACAAGATGGATAATGGTTTGAATTTTTTCCCTAATCCATTTTCGATGTAATACATGGGCCCACCTTGGATTTGCCCCGCATCATCTTTGCCCCGATATAAAATTGCCAGTGTGCATGAAAAGAATTTTGTGGACATCCCAACAATGGCACTTACCCACATCCAAAAGAGAGCACCGGGACCACCCATTTGAATGGCAATAGCCACACCACTGATATTCCCCAATCCAACTGTACTGGCCAATGCACTGGATAATGCCTGAAAATGGGTAATTTCGCCGGGATCATTTGGGTCGTTATAGCGTCCAAGAAGGATATTGACACCATGGCGGAAATACTTAAATGGCACAAACCGACTATAAATTGAGAAAAAGATTCCACCCCCTAATAGCAGAATGAGCAGTGGCGGACCCCACATAAACCCTGCAAAGGAGGAAATTCCGTAATTAATATTTTCCAATAAATTCATTTCATTCTCTTAAAAAAGTTGCGAATTATACCGAAATTCCATGCTTAATTACTAATCCTATTTCAATGAAAAGACTCGATTTATATATCATTCGACAATTCTTGGTCACCCTTTCCATGACCTTGTTGGGATTTCTGTGTGTTATCCTCATTGTTGATCTCATCGAAAACCTAGATCGGTTCATCGATAATGGCATCCCTGCAAAGATTACCATCAAATATTATATCTATGCCATTCCGTGGTTTTTGAATATTGGCCTCCCTATGTCTATGCTCATCTCTACCGTATTCAGTGTAGGGTTACTCGCAAAACGAAATGAATTGACGGCCATGAAGGCCACCGGAATTAGCCTTTACCGCATTGCCATCCCCATTACGACTATTGGGCTCATTGTGAGTTTTATTTCTTTTGAATTGGATAATACGTGGGTGAGTAAAGGAAATGAAGTCCGGTTTAATATTGAACGAGAATACATGAAGCGTCGATCCCGGGTAAAAGCCCAAAAAGAATTACGAAATGTATTTCTCCAAAAGAATGAAAAAACCCATATTTCCATTGGTCGATATAAAGTAGAAACAACCGTCGGGCGAGCCATCACCGCTATCTCTTTAGATGAAGGTATCGTTACCCAACGCATGGATGCGCGAGGCATCGAATGGTTAGATTCACTCAATACTTGGAAGGTGAATGAATTTTCTATCCGTGAATTCACCCCTGCGGGAGAAGTCAGTCAAATGACCATGTCTAAGGGGGATACACTCTTAGGATTAAACTTCACCCCAATTGACATTACCCAACAATCCAAAACGCCCGAAGAGATGAGTTTTGCCGACCTCTCTGCACGAATTGAACAATTGAAAGCCAATGGGGTGGATACCACAAAATGGGAAGTGGATCGATTATTTAAAGTTTCTTTCGCATTTACCAATTTAATTGTGGTTTTGTTTGGACTCCCTTTGGTGGTTATGAAAGCGAAAGGCGGTTTATCCTTCGGGGCCGGTATGGGGATATTTGTGATTTTTATATATTATGCCTTCATCAAGTTTGGCATGTCCATGGGATATAATGGCGTCATGTCTCCCATGACATCCGCATGGATGGGAAATGTATTATTTTCCGTCGGAGGTGTTTTGCTTCTCGTCCTCGCTCGGAAGTGATTCCTCCGGCACCGGTGATGGACCGCTTGATACACCATCATCCTTTTCTTTTCTCCCTTTAAAACTGGTCATGGTGAATCCCAGAGATACGTTTAATCCTTTCATGGAGTGAATCCATAATCCATTCCGGAATGAAAAAGCCAAATCGATCATGACCGGCCCACCATGAAATCCAACACCCATACCCAATTCGGTTCGATCCATACCTTCCCAAGCAAATCCCATTCGCAAGGGCATTGCCTTAAACCGTTGGAGTTCCGCACCCAATGCCCAACGCCACCTTGAATGTGCATATAATCGATTTTCAAATCCCGTGGTCAAATCTGAACTGAGTAATAAATCATCCTTTTTATAGGATGCGCCGAATCGAAGGATAGCCGGATACCGTACATTGAATTGTTTCACTTTACCATTCTCATCCAGATTTTTAACAATTTCGGATTTGGATGTAAAAATGGATCCTGATGATAAGTTATCGGCTCGAAGAGAGTCAATTGTATATGTATATAAAACAGCCACACTATCGGATAATCGTTCTCCATCCCATTTGAGAGGATAATCTATAATATCCTTAATAAACGATGGTTTGTTCCAACCAACCGTACCTATTGCATTAATCAAGGATACGCCAAACCGCATACCATTCACTTCTTTCGTGGCCACGCCTATATCTATGCCATAACCGGCACCTCCAAATCCTTGCCGGAGATAGTAGGTTCCCTTCCCATAAACAGATTGGGGTGTCGTTATAAAGTTAGCCTGGCTTGAATCGGGATCGATTCCCATATAGAATATGCCTTGGAGATATTTCAAAGTAAACCCAACTGCAAATGATTCATAGGGCACTGCGAATGAAAACCCCACCTCATTTACACCGATGATTTCCATGCCTAAAGTCATATCCACTTCAGGATTATTGGCATTGCCTTCCAGCATGAGTCGGGCCATGCCGGCAGGGATAGCATAAGAACTCATGTACATAAAATTGGAGGTGATGGCCATATTCCCGGAGGCATAGTTAATGCCGGGAATGGCAATTTGACCATTCATGTCAAACGTGAGTCCCCCATTGTTTTCAAGGCGATTGATAATGGTGGTTTTTTCATCATTATCCAACGTGTCACCGCTCAGCGCTTTCATGGCTGCCATGGATAAATAATTATTGCCCAATCCAAAATCAAAACCACCCAATTGAAGCATAAACGGTTTATCCTTTTGAAAGGCAATAAGCCCCGGGTTAAATCCAACAGCATAAATACCATCAGCGATCGTGGTGGTGGCACCGGCGAGTGCAACAGATCGTGGGTCACGTTTTTGACCGAAGCAAAAACTGAGCAGTAAAAGAATGATGGTGAATCGGAATTGAATCAAAATGTATTTTTCTTTCCCCACTGATTGGTGGTTACAATTTGCCGTTCTGATTTTTCACTGCCACCATGACTAATCGTAAAATACCAACCGGACATATCTACAGTTTTGCCATCTGTCGATTGAATCCGAATGCGTACACTATCCCTTAAACTGGATGCCATTGAGTTGATGCCGGTGGTGGCACTCGGTGTCCATACCAATGAATCCACATTGGTGAGTTCTGTTTGGATGTTGGTCCACCCTTCATCCTTGGTCATATCCGGATTGGTGCCTGCAGAATAAGCCACATTCACTTGATCTACCGTACCGAAAGTTTTCCATTTTATGGTCAACGGATTATCCTTATTTAATGTTTGTCCTCCATTGGGATACTTGACCACAATTTCATTGGGCGCACCGCTAGTCATGCCCGTGCTGCTCAAATTGAATGTAATATTTGAATTAATGTCAATATAGTCGGCGGTGGACATATATACTTTTTTCCCATCGGATCCTTTCAAATGAAACCGTGGTGCCATAAATGGTTGCCCCGGATTGGTCATCAGTCGAATGGTTGATGTAGGAATGGGGCTGCTGTAGGTCGCCACGCCAGGTTCCTTCACCTGCCCCGCATGGACACCGGAATTGGTGGCGGGATAAAAACTCACTGGGTCCGGCAAGGGGATTTTTAAAAGGGTGTCCACATAAGAAACAACCGTATCCATACCGGATCCCGTGGTTTTCACCACATACGCCATTCCATTAACGCAATCAGTAAAATCGTCCATCACATCAAAAATATAATAATTGCCATTGGCCGGATTCAAACTATCACACTGAGACACGACAAAAACGCTATCGGAACTAGCCCAACTCAATTTCACCACCATCGAATCTTTGAATGCGGATAAGGCGGCAACTGTCGTATCTAGTGGAAAGTATCCTGAATTAGACATGAGCATGGCCAATTCACCACCAGATGGGATTTTATTTTCCACGGTTAAATCCAGACTGGCAGCTTGGAGTGTAGATCGAATTCGATTTCGATTGGTATGGTTCATCTCCTGGACCGCTGTATTGGTAACAGAGATAAATGTCATAGGCGCCATGATCACCTCGAATGGGGCCAACATTCGATATTTCCCTCCGATAAACATATTGGCATCAAGAGTACCGCGTCCATCAATTCTCGCTCTGGAGTTTACGTTGAAGACTGCCGGATTTGAGGACATGAGATCCACAATGGTGGATTCACCTGTTTTGGGTGGAACATTAGTACTGTCAAAATAAGCAACCGATGCAGGCGATTTATATTTCAATGTGGTAGTCCCTTCACTCGAAAGCCGCACAATGGTTTTGGTGGTATCACCCGAAATTGTTGGACTAGCCAATGTAGAAAGTGCCTTCACCTTCATTGAATCCCCGGACTGATTAATCCCCACCATATCAAAATCAAGTACCACCGGTAGGCGAATTCCGTTCTTCATTTCAATCTCAAGTTGGGTATTCACAAATTCCATTCCTGAAAAGCCCAAAGGCATACCTGCAATGGAAAATGTTGTGGGTGGGAATTCCTGAATGATATTGGCTTCTAATGATTCAAAATGGAGTTTTTTCAATGCCACATCCAATGAGACACCACCGATGTTGGAACCATCCAATGGTATTTTTGCCGTTTGTGCGGGTAAAACTGCAGATACATCCAATGTCAACTCAGACAATGCTTCATCATTTCCGGATGGGTTTGTAAATGTATATCCATCCATTTTATATACTTTGGTGACGGTTACACCCTTTTTCAAAACGGTGTCAATTTTGATTGAATCCTTACCTGATGGTGGAAGGAAATTTTTGAAATTCATATCAAAATCCACATTAAATGGGTAAGTACTGGATACACTTTTTACATTGACTTCATTCACCTCAAAAGTACTGGGTGATTTTAGTTTACCGCCAAAAATCTCAATATCGGTGGGGAAACTAATCTTTGGAATGCTGAAGGGTAATGTAGATTGATTAACCTGAACAATGGCTGAATCCACCCCTGCAATACGCATCCGAAGGGCCACATCAACGCGAATACTGTCCCCAGCATTAATGGTAACGGTAGCATCACTTGTGTTCGCAATTCCAAAACCGATATCCATACGGATGGCACTCCCTAAACTGTCTTGGCTTAAGGATGTGGTTTCAGGACCAAAGTTTGCATCCTTTGCCAATGTGGATTGGGTATGATTCGCCAGTGATTTTGGTGGCGATGCAATATCGGTGACCAAGGCTACTGTTGGATTGGTTACATTTGTAGGTACACCGTCATTGGTAACAGTTGACACAATATCACTTACATTCGCGCCATTATCAGATTGAATCACCAACCCATTTACAGATTGAATTATAATGGGCAGTTGGCTGGACGGTATTTGGGGTAAATTAATGGTCACTTGAATGGTGGTATCAATGGCAGAAGCAATGGTATTCCATACCGATTGGTTCACGGTTTGATTGGTTGTGGGCGGTACAGAAAAAACGATATCACTACTATTGGTTAACTGTCCCCCGGGCACAATTGGAATGGACAAATTGATGGTTGTATCCAATGCAAAAGACAGTGTCGGCCCCGTTGTCGCCGGTTGGGTATACTGTATATTTTGATTCAATTCTACTTCAAGTATGTCTGAACCGATGGAAGTGTCTGGCAGCGCGCCCTCAAACATCAATTGCATTCCAATGGAATCGGGTGTAGAAAAGATCTGTGTGTTGTTCACCATCCCTTCCAGCGAATACTTTTTTTGTACTAGAGGAAACTGAAGATCAAAGAACCATGTAGGCATTTCAAATGCCAATGGATTTTTAAAATCGCAGCTGAGCGAAAAAAAGCAAAGGAGACCCATGAAGAATCTGGATCGGATTGATTTAAAATTTCTGTGTATCATTTTCATACTAAATGGGATGAACCGTCCACCGATCCATCTCTGAAATTGACCTGAAATCACACCCTTTTTCCACAAAAAAAAGAGCCCCAAGAATTTTGAGACTCTTTTGTAAAAAATAATTAAAAATCGATGAATGTTTAGTAGCGGTATTGCTCCGATTTAAATGGACCATCTACCGTTACACCAATGTATTCGGCTTGATCTTCACGAAGTTCGGTCAATTCTACTCCCAATTTTTTCAAATGGAGCATTGCTACTTTTTCGTCTAAGTGCTTGGGCAACACATAAACATCGTTCTCATAGTTGTCACTATTCGTCCATAGTTCAATCTGTGCCAATGTCTGATTAGAAAATGAATTGCTCATCACAAATGATGGATGGCCGGTCGCACATCCTAGATTTACCAATCGGCCTTCAGCCAATACAATGATATCATTACCGTTGAGTGTATATTTATCCACCTGCGGTTTAATCTCATCTTTCGTATGCCCATGATGCTCATTCAACCAAGCCATATCGATTTCATTATCAAAATGGCCGATATTACAGACGATGGTTTTATCTTTCATGGCTTCGAAGTGACGACCTTCTACAATATCTTTATTGCCGGTTGCTGTCACCACAATATCTGCTTCAGGGATGGCTGTTTCCAATCGTTTCACGGGAAATCCATCCATGGCCGCTTGGAGTGCACAAATTGGATCAATTTCTGTTACAATTACGCGAGCACCGGCGCCTCTTAATGAGGCAGCAGATCCTTTACCTACGTCTCCATATCCAGCCACAACGGCGACTTTACCTGCCATCATAACGTCAGTAGAACGGCGAATGGCATCCACTAAAGATTCTTTACATCCATATTTATTATCAAATTTGGATTTGGTAACTGAATCATTCACATTAATCGCAGGCATGGTGAGTGTACCATTTTTTACACGATCATATAGGCGATGAACACCTGTAGTGGTTTCTTCGGATAATCCTTTGATATTGGCAACCAATTCAGGGAAGTCATCCAAAACCATATTGGTCAAATCACCCCCATCATCCAAAATTAGATTTAGAGATTGTCCATCCGGGAAAGCAAAAAGTGTTTGCTCGATGCACCAATCAAATTCTTCTTCGGTCATGCCTTTCCAAGCATACACAGGCACACCGGTAGCTGCAATCGCGGCTGCCGCATGATCTTGTGTAGAAAAAATATTACAGGATGACCATGTCACTTCTGCGCCCAATTCTACCAATGTTTCAATCAATACAGCTGTTTGAATGGTCATATGCAGACAGCCGGCAATGCGGGCACCTGCCAATGGTTTTGATGGCCCGTATTCTTCACGAATCGCCATTAACCCCGGCATTTCTGCTTCCGCCAATGTGATTTCTTTCCGTCCCCATTCGGCCAAAGAAATATCTTTTACCTTATAGGGCAAACGATCGGTTTGGGTCATTTCTGCTAAAGCCATGATTAATTCCTTTCAGCAACGGCTGATTTTAGTGCATCAACCATATCTGTTTTCTCCCAGGTGAATAGGTCATTTTCGCGACCGAAATGTCCGTTGGCAGCTGTTTGCCGGAACCGGGGATGTTTTAATTTTAAATGTTCAATTATACCGCCTGGACGAACAGGAAATACTGCCTTGGCTACTTCAGTTAAGACTGCATCAGAGAGGTCACTCGTCCCCAATGATTTCACATAAAATGAAGTGGGTTCAGCCACACCAATGCTATAAGATAACTGAACTTCACATTTATCAGCCAATCCTGCTGCCACAATATTTTTGGCAATATAACGGGCCATATAGGCAGCAGAACGGTCCACTTTTGAAGGATCTTTCCCCGAGAATGCACCACCGCCATGAGGCGCATAACCACCGTAGGTATCTACAATTATTTTTCGACCGGTTAATCCGGTATCTGCTTCCGGTCCACCGAAAACAAATCGACCTGTACCATTCACAATAAATTCATCTTCATAAGGCAAACCACATTCATCCAGAACCGGTTTGATTACTTTTTCTATCATTTCAGATTCAACAAAATCGTGTTCAGCAGACTCAGTCCCAAATTGGTCTAACATATCATTATGCTGTGTAGCAATCACCACTTTTGTTATGGAGACAGGTTTTCCATCCTCATAGGCCACAGATACCTGAGATTTACTATCAGGACGCAACCAAGGGATGGTTCCGTTTTTTCGAAGGTCTGTCATCCGTTCTACCAAGCGATGAGAAAGATGGATTGGCAATGGCATGAGTTCTTTGGTTTCATTACATGCAAAACCAAACATGAGGCCTTGGTCACCGGCGCCCTGTTCTTCATGCAACCCTGCACCTTCATCTACCCCTTGTGCGATTTCAGGACTTTGTTTATCCAGCATGGATAATACTTTGACCGTTTCATTATCCATACCATAGGCTTTATCGGTATAACCAATTTCACCCAACGTTTCTTTTACCACCCGTTCAACATCTACAAATCCTTCAGATGTAACTTCTCCGGAGACCACCACTGTACCGGTTGTTGCCAATGTTTCGCAAGCTACACGAGATTGGGGGTCCTGTGAAAGTAAGTTATCTAATATGGCATCAGATATGGCATCACATACCTTATCGGGATGGCCTTCTGAAACAGATTCAGACGTGAATACAAATTTGCTCATTTTTATCCTAAATTAATTTTGTTGTTGTTATAACAGCCAAGAAATTACAATGGCTTTTCAATCGCCTCCAAATTGGCGATAAGAAATTATTATCGATGTTTTTTCCACTTATCTACGATTTTGCCGATTTGATGATCCATCTTTTCAATACAATCGTCAATGGATTGGTATCCATTTGCCGACGTGGCTTTTGCATTCAGATCATGCTGGGGGATATGCAAATTGATCTCGGTTGTGAATAAGCTATTTTCATGGGACATTACAATATAACAATTATTTATTCGTTCGAAATGTTTTACAAACTTTAAAACGCCATCTTCGGCATGACTTCGGAGGTCATCCGGTGCTTGGAAATGTCTCGCTGTAAATTCAATATTCATACTCACTCCTTTGTTATTCGGTTAAAGAAGGTCCCGCTTCTCGTACATCTGCATCACCCAAATCATATTGGGTAAAATTATCCTGAAATTTGGTGACTAAATCAATTGCCGTTGATCGATATTCCTCTTCATCGGTCCAAATTTTTGCAGGGATAAGTAAGCTTGAATCAATATCACCTAATGTTTTTGGCACCATGACACCAAAATAAGGATCAACCTCAAATTCAGATTCATTAATACTTCCATCTAAGATTGCGTGAATGATCGCTCGTGTTACCGGTAATGATATTCTTTTTGCCCCTGATTGTGCACTTGCGCCAACCCATCCCGTATTTACCAAATATGCAGGCGTCTGATGTTTATTCATTTTTTCACGAAGCAATTCTGCATACCGTAATGGGTGTAACGTCAAAAACGGTCCTCCAAAACAGGGTGAAAACGTGGCGGTAGGTTCGGTCACACCCCGTTCAGTCCCGGCAACTTTTGCTGTGTATCCACTGATGAAATGATACATGGCCTGCTCCGGGGAAAGTTTTGCCACTGGTGGTAATACGCCATAGGCATCACACGTCAAAAAGATAATGGTATCCGGATGACCAGCCACAGCCGGTTTGCCCATACCATATACAGAATTATCAATATAATTCAATGGATAAGAAACACGTGTATTTTCTGTTTTGGATCCATCATCATAATCCACTTCCCGCGTGTCTTCATCATACACCACATTTTCTAATAAGGCACCCTTTCGGATGGCATTATAAATATCCGGTTCATTCTCCGGATTCAGATTAATTGTTTTTGCATAGCATCCACCTTCAAAATTGAAAATGCCATCATCGGACCATCCATGCTCATCGTCACCAATCAATGGGCGTTTTGGGTCCGTAGATAAAGTGGTTTTACCTGTGCCACTCAAACCAAAAAAGATGGCCGCATTAGCGCCATCTTCATCCACATTGGCAGAACAATGCATAGAGAGCACACCTTTTAATGGCAGCATATAATGGAGGACAGAAAAAATGCCTTTTTTCATTTCACCACCATATTCAGTACCGCCTATAATGGCTACCCGTTTACCCATATGAAAAATGATAAACGTCTCTGAATTCATGCCATGCTTTTCAAATTCCTCATTAAAGACACTGGATGCATTGATGATGGTAAAGTCCGGTGCAAAGTTATTGAGCTGCTCTGCTTCAGGACGGATGAACATATTATGGACGAAATGGGCTTGCCATGCACGCTTAGCAAGAATCCGAACATTAATACTGTAATTGGGGTCGAATCCTGCAAAGCCATCAAACATATATGTTTTGGATTCATCTGTGTTATAGTAGTTCACCACTTTTTCATATAATTCATCAAAAATGGTTTCATCTATTTTTCGATTGACGGGACCCCACCAGAGTTCATCCGTAGATGTAGGTTCATCCACGATATATTTATCTTTGGGAGAACGACCTGTGTATTTCCCCGTATCGACAATAGTGCTTCCTCTGGGGCCAATTACCCCTTCTCCATTAATCACCGTTTCTTCGATGAGTTCGTCAACGGATAAATTCCGATGTACGTCTCCCACACCGGTGATACCCAGTGTTTCTAATCCTAAATCTTTACCAGCGACAAGCATTTGCTCTCCTATTTTCCACCATGTGGGTGGGCTTGTTTATATATTTTTTTCATTTTTTCAGGCTGTATATGTGTGTACACCTGGGTTGAGGACAAACTACTGTGCCCCAACAAATCTTTTACTGCGCGAATATCTGCTCCGTTGTCCATTAAATGGGTTGCGAAAGAATGCCGTAATATATGGGGACCCAACCGGTTGCCCTCTGCAACGAATTTGATATAATTACGCATTCGTCTTTGTACCGTGCTTGTGGGAACCCTTTGATCTTTTGCATTTACAAATAAAGGTGTTTGTGATGGTGCAAAATTGAACGATAAACCGCGATTTTTTAAGTAATTTTCCAGCCAAAATTTCGCTCTGTTTCCAAAGGGAATCAACCGTTCTTTATCTCCTTTTCCCCTAACTTTAATTAATTGATTGGCTGCATCCACATGCCCCATATCCAATTGAATTAATTCACTCAATCGAATCCCCGTTGAATAAAATAATTCAAGGATGGCCCGATCGCGGAGACCCATGGGTGTGGAATCATCTGGACTTTCCATCAAGTGTTCGATAACTTTTTGATCTACAAAATTGGGTAGAGATTGAGATACCTTAGGTGTTTTTACATGGATGGCAGGGTTGTGGCTAATTTGCTCCGTCCGAACCAAATATTTAAAGAATGATTTAATAGATGCCAATCTGCGAGCCACTGTTTTTCCTGTTAGACCATTATCAAATTCTGATGCTAAAAAACCACGGATTGCTTGACGGTTTACTTGATCAAACCCTGAAATACGTGCCGGGAGGAATGAAATGAATCGTCCCAAATCATTCTGATAGGCTTTAATGGTATGGATTGAATATCCCCGCTCTTTTTCCAAAAACTGATAAAACTCTGATAAAGTGGTGTGACTATCCATGCAATTCATTTACCTGTATAGATGCAATATCCATGGGAATTGGCGCCTCAATAGTCATGGATGAATTGGTGGAGGGATGATTAAAAGTAATTTGTTTGGCATGGAGGGCATGGCGACCCAATGTGTTGATGATTTGGCGTAAAGATTTGGTAACCTCGGGGATAAATCCCTTGGCACGGTTGACACCACCTCCATATTTATTATCGCCTATAATTGGATGATTCATACTGGCAGAATGTACACGTATTTGGTGAGTCCGACCCGTTTTAGGGAAAAAGGAAACTGAACTAATATAAGCGCCTTGATTCAATACTTTATAGGCAGTTTGGGCAGCGCGCCCGGTGGATTCAATTTCATAAGATGTGGGATCCGATCGTTTTCGTTTAATGGCACCATCGATTGTCCCTTCATCATTCTCCCAAACACCCCATGTAATTCCGAGATATTCTTTTTGTACGGTTCTGGCTTCAAACTGGGATGCCAAAGCAGTATGTGCTTTATTGTTCTTCGCTACCAAAATAACGCCGGATGTATTTTCATCAAGTCGATGAACGATCCCCGGGCGTAATGCACCATTTACATCTGATAGTGATTTGAAATGATGGGC
>JAERSH010000003.1 GCA_016845785.1 Fidelibacterota bacterium | reverse complement strand
TCCAATGGCGCGAGCATTGGCTATATTACAATGCCAATTTTGAATCAATGCCGATTCTTCATCCCCATAAGAAAAGTGAAGATTAAGTAATTCCAGTCCCAGTTCTCCCCCATTCGTTTTATACTGATAGCTTTCTGTGTGCTGATGCGTCTCGAATTGTTTAATACCGGACAAAGATAAAGACCATTTTGTATCTCCGAAATTTATGTCGGAAATATCTGAGGTAAACCAAATGACTGTTTTTTCCTTGGAAATTTTTCCCCGAATCCAATTCACCCATTGTATTTTGGTTTTGGTATCTAAAAATGACAATCCATCATCAATTAAAATTAAATTCGGATCGGTACTCATGGCCGTGACCAAATTGAGCATTTCCATTTCACCACCGCTTAAAGATACAGGATGACGACCCCAATTGGCAATGAATGGCAAATTTGACTTTAGTTCAGTTAATCCAGACTGTAACCAATTTGAATTTGTCGATTTGCACTCCAGGCCAAAGGCCAATTCAGATTCTAAGGTATGAGATAAAATTTGATTTTCAGGATTTTGAAATACGATTTGAACCGCATCAGGAATATGGTGCTTTAATAATGTAAAGTGAGTCGACATTTCTCCGCTTACACTTGCCAAACTGCGGATGATCTGAGATTTTCCACACCCACTTTCACCATAAACCACATGCAGACCCGGCGGAAGATCAATTGATTCTGATCGCCCGAATTTGTGGAAGTCTAATTGAAATGATACAGAATTAGTCATGAATCAGGTTACGGACTACCCGTGTGGCAGAACCCAAATTCCGATGAATGACATCCGTGGCGGCATAACTGGCCTTTATAAATGCAGATCGATCTTCAAATAATCCTTTCACACCCAAGTAGAGATCTGTGCCGGACTCGATGGAAAAACCACCCCCATCTGCAATCAGTTCTTCTGCTTCGTGAAAGTTTTTGTATCGTGGACCAAAAAACACAGGCAATCGTGCTATGGCCGGTTCCATGACGTTATGGACACCTGTTGAAAATCCACCGCCGATATAAGCCATTTGGCCGCTCCAATACAATTGGGATAATCGACCGATTGTGTCCACAATAATCACACGTACATCCAAATCTTCTGGATTTTTATGGCCAAGGCGATCAACAGTGAAGTGTTTTTCTGTGAAAAAAGCTTCTGCTGTTTCCACGACTCTTTCGGTGGGTTCATGGGGTACCCAAATCAATGATAGATCATCCATATCTCGCATGAGACTCACAACCGATTCGAGAATGACTTGTTCATCTTCAACATGAACACTACCGACCAATAGTCGTTTGGGACGCAGCAATACAGATTCTGTTCTTGCTTGGGTAAATTTATCTGCTTTCAATTTTACCTGATCGTACCGGGGATTCCCTAAAACACGGACGATGGGTTTTCCTTGAGGAAACAGAATGCGCTGAAGTCGATCGTGATCCGGTTCTGAAATGGTATATATAGCTGAAAAACTACCGTAAACATTTCTATAAAAGTTCCGATTCACGGGAAGGAGTTTGGATGTATGCTCAGAAAACCGTGCTGCAAACAGTGTTGAATGAATTCCCATGCGATTCGCTTCCCATATCAAATTGGGCCACACATCATAAGCAGCCAAAATCAATTTGGTTGGCTTCACAAGTTGGAGCGTTTTTTTAACGACCCAAGGCAAATCAATCGGTAAATATATTTTACAATCAATGTGATCATCATTTACATGGTTATACCCGGAAGGTGAGAAAAAACTCACAATAGAAAGTGAATGGGGTTCCACTTCTTTTAATCCGGCCAGCACCGGCTTTACTTGCTCAAATTCACCATGAGATGCTGCATGAAACCAATAAATGACTCTGTGCTTTTCTTGAGAATCCATGAATGCTTTTAACTGACGGTAAGATTTCATTCTTCCCATCATACCTATTCGCAACTTTTTATTGAATAAACTGCCCACGATTCCGAATACAAGCATTATCGGCAATAAGATTACATTGTAGATCAGTCGCCAGATCATGCTTGAACCACGCTGTTGATGGCATTAATAACATCTTCGGGCTGAATAGAAGTCATGCAATACTGTTCCTTGCGATAACAAGGCATACTCCCATTTTGAGAGCAAGGACGACATTTAAGATCTTTTGCCGACACCACTTGGGATCGATCATTAAAAACACCGGCACCGGTTTCTCGCGATGTGGGCCCCAATATGGTGATGGCAGGAATTCCCAAAGCTTCGCCGGCGTGAAGAAATCCTGTATCACTGCCCATTACAAATTCTGCACCGCTCACAATGGCCATCGATTCTCTTAAATTCGTTTCTCCATGGATATCCACAACAAGGGAATCTGCAGATTTTTTAATCAAATCACAAATGCCATCATTTGGACCACCAATTAATACCGGTGTGATTCCCTTGGCAAAAATAGATTGATCTATTACAGTGGCATACCGTTCACCAATCCATTGTTTTTGCGTCCATGCGGCACCGGGCGTTATGACGCAATATTTTCCGGTCACTCCCTTCGATTCAAGGAATGATCGGGATCGAGCTTTTTCTATATCCGACACGGTAAGTGTTGTGGGAGAAAGATCAAATGATTCCGGTAAAAGAGGGCGAATAGGATCATGAAGCCAATTTCGTACATTAAAATCTTTCCCGAAGTGATTCTGGCGGAAGACAAATAATTTAAAGCGATTCCATCGGGGTTTTTCAATCCATACAGAGGGTGTTTTTACCATGGCTTTCCGAACAATCCTGGATCGAGTCGTATTATGGAGGTCAATCACCAAATCATACGCCATGGTTTCCATTTCGAATCCGATTCGTTTTAACGCCATATAACCGGCTTCAATATCCACTGCATGCACTTTATTGATGTGGGGATGGCCTTCTAATAAGGATGCATATTTGGATAAGGTCATGAAGTCAATTGCCGTATCGGGAAACACAGTTTTCAATGTACCCACCACCGATGTGGTTTGAACAATATCCCCTATTGAACTGAATCGCAGGACCAAAATGGTCCGTGGCTGGTTCATAATAAATTTAGCCCGTGCGCTGGGCGTTAAAACTGATCAGATCGACCATAGATTGTTTATAAGGCGAATCAGGGTAAGGCGAAATGGCATCCAATGCTTGATGGTTAAATTCGTCGATTTTATTCTCGGCGTAAGTAAAACCGCCTGCATCATTCACAATATCTTTTAGGGTATTTAAATCAGATTTGGTTTTTTTCTTCAATCCTAAAATCTTTTTCACCTGACGGGTTTCAGTCCGGGTTAGATTTTCATAGGAATGAATCAATGGCAGGGTAACCATATTTCGCTTCACATCCGCACCTATATCTTTTCCTGTTTCTTGTTCACTGCCCAATAGATCAAATAAATCATCCTTTACCTGAAATGCCATCCCCAATTTGGTGCCATAGGTAACCATGGCTTTTCGGTCTGCATCTTTTCCGGTGGATGTAATGGCGCCCAATTCACAACTGGTAGAAATCAATGAAGCTGTCTTTTGGTAAATCATATCAAAATACACATCTTCGGTCATGGATCGCGTAAGGGATTTCTCAATTTGCAGGATTTCACCTGCCGCTAATTTTTCAGCGGTGTCTGCGATGAGTTGCAGTGCAGCGAAATCTTTTAATCCCACCATATTGATCAATGTTTTGCTCAGGATGAAATCACCCATAAGTACGGCAATTTTATTTTTCCACACACGATTGATGGATGGAAATCCCCGCCGTTTTTCTGCCTCATCCACTACATCATCATGAATCAGTGTGGCGATATGGAGCAATTCAATCATGGCTGCTGCACGGTAACTGTTCAACGTGGGTTGACCACAAACACGTGATGCCAGAATGGTCAGCACCGGCCGGATATGTTTCCCTTTATGGCGAATGATGTATTTGCCAACGAGATTAATAAGACGGACTTCCGATCGAAGGGCATTACGAAATTCCTCTTCGAACAGTTTGATATCATCAAAAATAGGGTCGGTAATATGTTTTAGAGATTTAAGATCGTTTTTCACGGCAGGAAATTACCCCTGTTTCTTCCGATTTACCAACCAACTCACACCAATGCTTAATTCGTATAATAGCATCAATGGAATAGACATTAATACCAAACTCACCGGATCAGGTGGTGTAATGAATGCACTGAGGATTAAAATAACCACAATGGCATGTCGACGGTAATGGCCCATAAATGCCGGAGTTAATAATCCGAATACGGATAAAATAAACACCAATACAGGCAATTCAAAAATCAAGCCACTCCCAATCATGATCCAAGTAATGAAGTTGAAATAGTAATTGATAGAGAAATTATTTTGAATCCCTTCCATGCCGACCGAAGTAAAAAAGTCCAGTGAGAATGGAATAATGATGGTATATGCAAATGTCAATCCAATCAAAAATGAAAGGTATGTAAAAATAATTAATGGCGCCACATAACGGCGTTCATTCATATATAATCCTGGTGCGATGAATTTCCAAATTTGATAAGTCAATACTGGGATTGCCAACACGATACCGCCAATAAGTGCAATCCCCCACTTAATCATAAACATACCTTGCACCTTCAATACTTGAAGGTCCATTGGCGTGGCTAAATCCTGAGTGGGCTGAATTAAAAAATCTATTAATGGATCAATAAAATAAAAGGTGATGACTGCCCCGACCAATACGGATCCCAAGGATTTGACCAATCGCCACCGCAATTCTTCTAAATGGTCTAAAAATGGCATGGATGAAGTGTCGTCAGTCATGACTGCCTTTCAGTAATGCATTGGCCACCTCATGTGGAGAGGCGTTGGTCAATTCTAAATTTTGGATAGACAATTCCATTTGATCCAATTTTTCCTGTGTCCAGAATTTTCGCAATAATCGATCTTGAATGAGGTTGAAGATTCTGTTTCTATATCGTTCCAATTGCTTCGCTTTCAAAACGCCTTTATCCTTCATGAGTGCCAGGTGATCATTTATGCCCTGATTAAGGACTTCAATCCCTTCTTTTCTATCTGCAGACGTACTGAAAACAGGTGGTTCTAATTTACCCTTCTGTGTAAACGTATGGAGAATAGTTTTCAGAGATTGGGCCAACCGTCCTGCCCCATCCCGATCTGATTTATTCACCACAAAAATGTCGGCTATTTCAATTAAACCTGCTTTCATTAATTGGATTTCATCTCCCGATTCCGGCACCAAAACAACCAAAGTCATATCCACAGCTTTGGCAACATCGTGTTCACCTTGACCGACGCCGACTGTTTCAAAGATGATGACATCTTTTCCACTGGCGGCCAACAGATCGCCTACATCCTGGGCTTTTCGGGCCAAACCGCCCAAATCGCCATGGGAGCCCATACTCCGAATAAAAACATGATCATTAAATAAATAATGGTTCATCCGCACTCGATCGCCTAACAAAGCACCTCCTGTAAATGGACTGGTGGGATCCACTGCCACTACCCCAACACTTTTTCCATCATTGAGCAAAACTTGGATTAATTGATCGGTGAGCGTACTCTTTCCGGCGCCGGGTGGACCGGTAATGCCTATACGAATGGCATCATGACTGTGTGAATGAACCGCTTCGAAAAAAGAATCTTGAATGGGTTGGTTAGATTCGATTTGAGAAATAACCCGAGACAGGGCACGATGATCATTCGATCGAATTCGATCAAGCGTTTGGTGATCCATTAGAATGTTGTGATGGGATTAAGAGAATGCTTGACGAAAAGTGTCAAAATTATAAATGGTCAAGTCACGGTTGTCCCGTTTGACCAATGCTTTATCTTCTAACAATTTTAATGTGCGAGATACGGTCTCTCTTGATGTACCGGCCATATTGGCGATATCTTGCTGGAAAGGTAGATTTTGAACCGTCACATGGCCTTGTTTAATTGTACCCAATTCCTCCGCCAATCGAACAATAGTAATGCCAATCCGCTGTTCTGAATCACTGAGAGATAAACTTTCGATTTGCTGATCACTTTTTCTCAGTCGGATTGCTAATTCTTCTAACAAGGCAATGGCAATTTTTGGATAAGACTCTAAGCAATCTAGAAAATCACTTCGTGAAAGTGTCAACATTCGCGCAGGTTCATTGGCTACAATATTGGCAGAACGGCCTTCACCGTCTAATAGGGACATTTCACCAAAGAAGTCACTTTCCCCTAGGATGGCCAGAATCACTTCCCTTCCATCATCACTAAGGCGAGTCACTTTGACCGCACCGCCCGTAATGATAAAAAAAGTTTCACCCTGACTTTCTTCTAATAAAATCATTTGACCTTTTTCATATTCACGGGGAATCATTTTATCCGCAATCTTTGCAAGATCGGAATCGGAAAGGTCAGTAAAAATGGGGACGTTCCGCAGATGATCAACTTTACTCATGGTCGAAAATACTAATATTTATATGACAGATGGAATCGGTAAAGTTATGATGGTTTGAAATAACCTGTTGTGACGAATGTCACAGAGTTCACCAATTTTTTATAATTTTATTCTGATTATTTCTGTTGGTGAAGTTGTGTAAGAAAGGATAACTTCGCATCCGAAATTTTAAACATTATTTGAGGATTTAAATGGATAGACATCCCCAACAAATCAAGCGGGAACGCCAGGACAAAAAACGACACGCCATTAATGTGGCCAAAACGTCTGAAATGAAGACAGCCATTAAGCGTGTACTTGAGTCCACTGACGCTACTGAAGCACAGGCGCTTTACACCAAAGCGGTGAGCACCATTGATAAAATGGTCAGCAAAGGTGGATTAAAAAAGAATACCGCTGCTCGTAGAAAATCTCAGATCACACGTCATCTGAATTCTTTATCTGCATAACGCATAAATAGATTTAACGCTACATAATTAAAAACCCCGCTCATGCGGGGTTTTTTGTTTCTACTGGAACCCTGATCCTGCCGAAGGGTTCTCTTTTAAAATTATCAGTGCTTTTCTGCTTGACGGTCAGACAAGGAAAAACTTAGAACTCGAAATATTATTAACTATCCGATACCTGATAGTTGGGTGCTTCTTTCATAATTTTTACTTCGTGAGGATGACTCTCCTTCACACCGGCTGATGTGGTTTGAATAAATTCAGCTTTTCCATGAAAATCGTTTATATCCTTTGCGCCGCAATATCCCATGGAGGATCGCAATCCGCCCATGAGCTGATGAATCGTATTTCGAACGGAACCGCGGTAAGGCACCATGCCTTCGATACCTTCTGGTACTAATTTGGTCGCTTCCGCTCCTTCTTGAAAATATCGATCGCCACTGCCCTCCTGCATGGCACCTAATGAACCCATGCCGCGGTAGGATTTATACTGACGACCTTCGAATAAAATAAACTCACCGGGACTTTCATCCATGCCTGCCAACATAGAGCCAAGCATCACCACCTCTGCACCGGCGGCAATGGCTTTGGATAAATCGCCGCTATAGCGTATGCCGCCATCGGCAATTATCGGAATATCATGTTTTCGCGCTTCATCTACACAATTCATCACCCCTGATAGTTGAGGCATCCCCACGCCGGCCACAATCCGTGTGGTGCAACTGGCACCAGCGCCAATCCCTACTTTTACGCAATCTACACCTGCATCTATCAATGCCTTAGCCCCGTCCGCCGTGGCCACATTACCTGCAATGACCTGAAGATCACCTACAGATTTTTTAATATTTTCAATGGAGTTCAACACGCCGGCAGAGTGACCATGTGCTGTATCAATAACAATCACATCTACATCTGCATCGGCCAAGGCTTGGGCACGCTCCATGGCATCGCCGCTCACACCCAAAGCAGCGCCAACACGTAAACGACCTTTTCCATCTTTACAGGCATTGGGGAAATCTTCTTTCTTCTGAATATCCTTTACCGTAATCAACCCCGCCAAACGTCCGTTGTCATCCACAACCAAGAGTTTTTCAATCCGATGCTCTTGAAGGACTTTTTTCGCTTCATCCAAAGTGGTGCCTTGAGGAACGGTCACTAAATTGTCACCAGTCATGCGATCCCGAACGGATAAGGAGTCATCCGTCTCAAAACGGATATCACGATTGGTAATAATCCCGATTAACTTTTCGCCTTCCACCACGGGCAATCCACTGATGTGATAGTTCGCCATGACAGTTTTTGCATCTTCAATCGTTTTGTCTGCAGACAAAGTGACGGGATTTAAAATCATACCACTTTCAGATCGTTTAACCCGATCCACCATGAGGACCTGATTTTCGATAGATAAATTTTTATGGATAATGCCTATCCCACCCTCACGGGCCAATGCGACGGCCATATCACTTTCGGTCACCGTATCCATGGCAGCGGATAGCAAAGGAATATTCATTGAAATCTTTTGGGTCAAACGCGTCTGCAAATTGACTTCTCGCGGGAGAATGTGGGATTCCTGTGGCACAAGGAGAACATCATCAAAAGTGAGCGCTTGTGTGAATGGCGGTCTATTTTTCATGGATTACTTTAATTGATTAATTTTTTGAACACGGTCCAATATGGTTCCGGATTGAATCAAGTTTGAAACAGTTTGAATATCATCGGATAAGGGTCGATCTACTTTGTGTAATACTTTTGATCGCATGAGCAATCGCATGACCGGCATCAATCCCGGAGATGATTTATATTGACGGTGAAAACGATAGTTCACATTCCCTGCCACTAATAATTCGATGGCTAAAATCATATTCACATTATGCAAAATACGGAGACATTTACGGCCTGCCCATGGTGCCATACTGACAAAATCTTCCTGTCCGGCAGAAGTAGAAATGGAATCCACACTGGCAGGATGCGCCAATGATTTATTCTCAGATGCCAGAGAAGCCGCCGTCACTTGGGCCAGCATAAATCCCGATTCCAATCCGGGATCTACAGCACCAAACATGGGTACACGATCACCGATTCCTTTCATAAAATAATTCACACGCCGCTCAGCAATGGCGCCGATTTCTGCAAGTGCGATGGATAATGTATCCAATGCTTGGGCTACCGGTTCCGCATGGAAATGACCGGAATTCATGATATCACCATTGGGAAAAACCAATGGATTGTCCGAGATGGAATTCATCTCATTTTGAATTATCTTTTCTGCATTGGTGAACACTTCTCTACTGGAACCATGGACATGGGGAATACACCGCACACAGTATGGATCTTGAATGCGCCCGCAATCATCATGGGATAGAACCACTTCACTCCCTTTGAGAAGCTGATATACATTCGTAGCAGAAGCCAATTGTCCACTATGTTTTTTCAATTTATGAATTTTTGGGGTGAATACGGTTCGTGTGGATAGACTGGCTTCTGCGGATAATGCGCCGGAAATATCAGCCGTTTCTAAAATCTTTTTTGATTCCGCTAAAGCGCGAATGGCCAATGCGGTGGATACTTGGGTCCCGTTAATCAGACTCAATCCTTCTTTTACTTCAAGTACGGTGGGCTCCAAATTTGCTTCTTTTAGGGCGATCATTGCCGGCATAATGCGGTCTTGAAAATGAACATCACCCTCACCGATCATGGCACGAGCCATATGCGAAAGTGGGGCCAAATCTCCCGAAGCACCGACGGACCCCTGCCGAGGAATCACCGGTAGGATATCATGGTTTAGCATTCCCACCAGCAGTTTTGCTAATTCAGATCGAACACCGCTATATCCTTTTGCCCAAGTCATAAGCTTTAGAACCATGGTGATTCGAGTCACACCCAAATCCAGTGCTTTGCCCACGCCGGCTGCATGAGACCTTACTAAATTCAGTTGTAATTGTTTTAGATCGTCAGGTGCAATGGAAACGGTGCTAAGCTTCCCAAATCCTGTATTGACACCATATACCTGCTGGCCCGACGCCAAAATTTGCTTCAATACATTATGGGAATCTTTTATGGATTTCTTCGCCTCAGGACTGAGGCTGACGCGGGCAGGACCATCCAACAGCGGCGCAAGATCACGCCAGTGGATCGAATTGGTTGAAATAATTAGTCTACCCATCAAGCAATTTAGGACTTTTTTTAAACACAGACCAAGAATAGTGAAATGAAATTATGCTTGATGAAAGTCACCTTTCATGCGTACACTTCATTTATGTTTAATACAGAGGGTAATAATATTCAAACACAGACTAACGCACATAGTAAACGCACTTCGTTGCATATATGCCGTATAGAAACGGGTTGGGAAACTTAGCTCAGAGAGCGTCCATGATAATTCGACTTTTGTGCACCCTCATCGTCATGACGGCACCAGAAGTCGTGACCGCTCAATATCTCGGTGGCGGCGACTTCAATTATCCGCCAATACCCTACGACGAGCGATTCTTCTATGGTCCTGACTCGCTCCAGCACGCCGACCTGAGACTTCCCTCTGGTGAGGGGCCACATCCGGTGGCCGTAGTTATTCATGGAGGCTGCTGGCAAGGCTGGCACCGTTACCGCCAGATCGAGCGAGTCGCAGAGACTCTCAAGGATGCCGGCTGGGCTACATGGAACCTGGCCCATCGTCAGGCCGTGGATTCCGGCGGCGGTTGGCCTGGAACCTTTCTGGACGTGGGCGACGGGATCGACTTCCTGTGGCAGGCAGCAAAGCAATACCCCCTCGACCTGAACGCTGTCGTTGCGATTGGTCACTCGGCTGGCGGGCACCTCGCACTCTGGGCAGCTGCGCGTTCTCATATGTCTCAGGAGAGTGACTTGTACTCTCAGAACCCGCTCTCCATCGCTGGCGCTGTCAGCCTCGGCGGAATTGCAGACCTTGAGGCCCATTACGCCCAAGAGGGACGATTGTGTGGTGACGGAATAACCCTCTTAATGGGCGGTGGTCCAGACGCAAAGCCCGAACGGTATTCTGAGGCTTCACCAGCAGAGCTCCTTCCCTTGGGTGTCCCACAACTCCTCCTCCACGGTATCGATGACCCAAGCGTTCCGGTCGCTCATGTGGAGGCCTATGCCGAGCTTGCCCGAGAGAGTGGAGATGAAATACGCCTTGTTGTGCTTCAAAATGCCGGCCACTTCGAAGTGATAGCTCCGACTTCTCTTCGTTGGAAAGAGTCTGTCGAACCTCGGCTCTTCTCGTTTCTCTCTGACGTCCGAGAGGCCTCCAGTCAGAGATCGCACGACAAGTAATCCGTACGCCTTCCGAAGAGTTGCCCAACCCTCACTCCACCAGACGGCTAATGCTGGCAACGTATATAAAGGAATTTGGGTAAAATTATGATGAGAGTATTTACAGAATAGAAACGCCGTCCTATGGTGAGTTTTTTCGTAAAAAAGATTTATTCAATTCACCCTTAATTTAATATCTCAGCTTGGATAGTATCATTATAGTATCATAATTTATGCCACGAAAAATTCGTCAATTAATTAAAGATTTAGAAAAGGCAGGTTTTGTCAATAGAGGCGGAAAAGGAAGCCATCGAAATTTTAAGCACCTAAAGGGTATGACCATCACTATTTCCGGTAAATTGGGCGATGATGCCAAACCTTACCAGGAGAAATTGGTGAAAAAGAATATTGAAGCAGTAAAATAATGAACGAAAGTCAAAAATATTTAAAGATTGTTTCATGGTCCGATGAAGATCAATGTTACGTGGGTTCAATTCCGGGGTGGGTTGGCCCTTGTTGCCATGGCGACGATGAAACAGAGGTGTATCAGGAATTAGGTCAAATCCTTGATGAATGGATCGAAATATATAAAACAGATAAACATCCCCTCCCCCCACCTACAAATAAAGAATATTCAGGGAAGTTCATCTTGAGAACCGGTGCGGACCTCCACAAAGCATTATCTGTTCGGGCAGTCTCAGAAGGCGAAAGCTTGAATAAATATGTGGTGAAAAAACTGAAAACCGTGATTGATGAGTCTTGATTTAGGATTGTTGATTGTAGATTAATGAATGAGTATAAAGATATCAGTAAAACATCCCAATAATAGTATGAGGACGAAAAATTGATTTCTCTTGAAAAATTAAGTACTCAATTAAATTTATGATGAATTACAAAGGTTATACGGGTCGTGTTGAATTTGACGATGAATCCAAAATCTTTCATGGTGAAGTTTTAGACACAAAAGATGTTATTACCTTTCAAGGCAGGACCGTTGACGAAATTGAACAGGCATTTCATGATTCTGTAGATGATTACCTAGATTTCCAATTGTTGATTGAAGATTAATCACAAATCAACAATCCTTAATCATCAATCTTAATTCATTCTTCATTTATTTCAATTCTTTCCCTTATTTTCGCTCCGCAAATGAAACATATAAACGGGGAGTTTATCATCAATGAAAACCAAACTATTTACAGGAATCTTATCATGTGTAATCATCATGGGGGGTTGCGCAGTGCAAAATACTAAATCCTCAACTACGGTTGCGGCAGACGCACCAGCTGTTAGTGAAAATCCATTTTATGCAGAGAGTGATCTCTATATGAAATATCCGCCTTTTGACCGGGTGAAGAACGAACACTATAAACCGGCATTCGAAAAAGGTATGGCCGAACACATTGCTGAAATTGAGGCCATTGCCAATAATAATGCATCGCCTACTTTTGAAAATACCATTGTTGGTCTGGAGAAATCAGGCGCCCTTTTGGGTCGTGTTTCTTCCGTGTTTTTTGCCCTTACCTCTGCACATACCAATGATGAGATGGAAGCGGTCCGCAGTGAAATGGCACCAAAACTCTCTGCCCATCAAGATCAAATCCTGTTAAATAGCTCTCTTTTCAAGCGGGTAAGCTTACTCCATGAAAATCGAAATAATTTAGGCTTGGATGCAGAAGGTGTCCGCCTTATTGAAAAATATTACACAGATTTTGTCCGCGCCGGGGCAAAACTATCTTCTGAAGAAAAAGAACGCCTAAAAGCGATCAATGGCGAAATTGCCGTCCTCCAGACCCAATTCAGCCAAAATGTTCTTAAAGAAGTGAATGCATTGGCTGTGGTGGTGGATACCAAAGAAGAATTAGATGGACTCTCTGATGCAGTCATTGAGGCGGCCGCCAACGAAGCGACTTCCCGAGATTTAGAAGGCAAATATGTACTTACACTCCGCAATACGAGTGGACAACCACCCATGTCTTCTTTAACCAACCGTGCATTGAGAGAACGGATTCATAAAACATCCCTTTCTCGGGGCAGCCGTGGTGGTGAATTTGACAATCGGGAAAACCTTTCCAAGGTATTGAAACTCCGTGCAGAACGGGCACAACTTATGGGATATGCCAACCATGCGGCATATCGCTTAGAAATTCAAACTGCCCTCACACCGGATGCGGTCAATGAACGGTTAAGCAGCCTTGCGCCCAAAGCCTTGGCCAATGCGAAAAAAGAAGCGGCAGACCTGCAAAAAATGATCGATTCGGAAGGGGGCAATTTTGAATTGGCATCCTGGGATTGGGACTTTTATACCGAGAAAGTACGTGCGGACCGATACAGTTTTGATGCATCCCAACTGAAACCATATTTCGAAATGGACAATGTGCTGCAAAACGGCGTCTTCTATGCGGCAACCCAGCTGTTTGGCATCACATTCAAAGAACGATTTGACCTCCCTGTTTATCAAGAAGATGTTCGGACATTCGAAGTGTTCAATGAAGATGGATCTACTTTAGCTTTATTTATTTTTGACGGATACGCTCGTTCTTCCAAAAGAGGCGGCGCATGGATGAATGCATATGTATCTCAATCTAATCTCATGGGCGATCAGCCTGTGGTGGCCAATCATCAAAATGTGGTCAAGCCACCAGCGGGTGAACCGACCCTCATGTCCTTTGATGAAGTGATTACCATGTTTCATGAATTCGGCCACGCCCTTCATGGCATGTTCTCCAACGTGAATTACCCCTATTTTGCCGGCACGTCCGTACCCAGAGATTTTGTGGAATACCCTTCTCAAGTGAATGAAATGTGGGCTGTATGGCCATCTGTTTTGAAGAACTATGCCGTCCACCATGAAACGGGCGAAGCCATGCCGAAAGCACTATTGGATAAAGTCTTGGCCACTCAAAAGTTTAACCAAGGATTTGCCACCACTGAATATTTGGCTGCATCTATATTGGATCAATCCTTGCATCAACTCACTCCCGATCAGGTGCCAACAGCCGACGAACTAATTGCCTTTGAGGCAGATGCACTCACCACGGGCGGCATTTCATTTCATGCCGTTCCTCCCCGCTACCGCTGCACCTATTTCTCCCATATTATTGGTGGTTATTCTGCGGGCTATTACTCCTATATCTGGAGTGAAGTGTTGGATGCAGATACGGTTGAATGGTTTAAGGAAAATGGCGGACTCAAAAGAGAAAACGGCGACCATTTTAGAAAGACGTTGCTCTCTAGAGGCGGCAGTGAGGATGCACTTTCGATTTTTAAAACATTCCGAGGGGCTGAACCCAATATTCAACCATTACTCATTAGACGCGGTTTGGACTAAGGTCAATCTCCTGCATTGAATTTAATCGATCAAATAGGCTCCACCGCTTTTATCATTGCGGCATTTCGAGCTGAGGAATCCAAGAGGGATATCCCTTTATTTCGTGATGATCATGCCCAATATTTTTTGGATGATGAGATGGTAGAAAAAGCACGGGAAATGGCAAGAATTATGCCCACAACTGAATCTATGATTCGATATCGTGTTCGATATTTTGGTGACAAAATATCTCAATATATCCAAAATGATACGACCCAAGTGGTTTTGCTTGGGGGCGGATTTGATATGCGTGTTTGCAATTATGCTGGGCAAGGTGCACGATTCTTCGATGTGGATCAATCCCCTGTGCTCAATCATAAAAAAGATGTCATCGAACAAAACGGTATTCATTATCCTTCAACCTTTGTGCCATGCAATTATATTGAAGATGATGTCATATCTGTATTAGATCAATCTGGATTTGATAGAATGGCGCCCACCCTATTCATTTGGGAGGGAAACTGTATGTATATCCCCGATCATCTCATCTATGGTTTGTTTGATACTTTTCAAGCACATATCGACCGATTTGCCATTTCATTTGATTATGTGTCCACCAGCATCATTAACCATACCACAGGTCGCCAAGAATTGACGGATTTGGCCCAATTATTTGAAGATATGGGTTCGCCGTGGATAACGGGGTTTGATGATATTCATTCCATTGAAAAACATTCATCTTTAAGGGTGGCAGAAAATGTGCCTATGCGGCAATTAGAACAATCGCTGGAGCCCAATAAACCACCCATAGATGAGGATCTGATTAAAACTTATTCTGTGTGCACAATTGAAAATAATTAAGCAGTTATGAAAGAGAAAAAGGCAAATCGTTGAAAAAATATATACTCATTTTCATCCTAAGCATTTTGTCCTACCAAACGGTATTGGGCCAATCCAATGAAAGACCCAAAAAATACACGGCGATTGGGTTGTTAGATCATAAAACCGGTTTAAGTATATTTGGCCACACCCGTGCACTGTATCAAAGCGATAGACACGAAATTTTTGCAGGATTAGGATTAATGCCCGCAGGTACCCTTTCTTTGGGTTGGAAATATTATATGAATGATGGTCCTATTCAATACTACTCCGTGATGTCCATTCAACAAATCAATGCCATGGGCGGTGAGGTGGTGGCCCCCTACCTATCCATTGGCGGAGAAAAGAAAATTACCAAAAAGCTCTATTTGAATTTGGGCGTCAGCACCATCGTTCGAATGTATTCCGATCGAAAGACTGAAATGCTTCTCCTCCCTAACATTAATATCAGTTGGCGAAAGTAAACAGGAAAAACTATCCATGAAATTTGAAACATTATTATATGAGGTGGATGGCCGCGTGGCCAGAATTACCCTCAACCGGCCGGAGGTGTTCAATGCCATTAATGAACGGATGCCCGAGGATATTGCCAATGCAATTTCATTGGCCAATAATGATGACAATGTCCATGTGATTATTCTCACCGGTGCAGGAAAAGGTTTTTGCGGCGGATACGATTTAAAAGCATTTGCGGAAAAACCAGGTGAAAATCCTGGCATACAGGATATGCCTTGGGATCCCATGATCGATTTCAGTTTTATGAATCGCGCCACCCAGCACTTTATGTCCATTTGGCGGTCCCATAAACCGGTGATTGGCCGTATCCATGGTGATGCGGTGGCCGGTGGCAGTGATATCGCCTTATGCTGTGATATCATCATGATGAATGAAACTGCGCGAATCGGCTATCCCCCGGCTCGGGTTTGGGGATGCCCCACGACTGCTATGTGGGTTTATCGCCTCGGTGCTGAAAAAGCAAAACGCATGCTGTTTACCGGTGATCTCGTCACGGGTAAAGAAGCAGAAGAAATGGGATTAATATATAAATCTGTTCCAATGGATAATCTGGATGATGCAATCGATCAACTGGTGGATCGAATAAAAGGTGTCCCCAAAAATCAACTCATGATGATGAAGATGATGGTGAACCAAGCTTATGAAAATATGGGACTATCCAGTACGCAAACTTTGGCAACCCTTTTCGACGGTATTACACGCCACAGTCCTGAAGGCGTATGGTTTAAGCAACGAGCTGAAGAAGTGGGATTTAAACAAGCCGTAAAAGAACGGGATTCGGGCGACCCTATTCCCAGCAGTAAAACGAAATCCAGCGAATAACCGTTTATGACTTCTATACTTGGTATCCCTTTAGATGAAAATTCATCATTTGTAACAGGCCCTGCCAAAGCACCTCGCCTCATCATGGATGCCTTTCATTCCGATGCATCCAATATGATTGCTGAAAATGGTGTGAATTGCGGCGATCCCAATACTGTTACCGATTTGGGTGATATGCAGCTTTCTACCGGCAAAGCGGCGATGGATTCTATTCGAAAGACAGTTCAAAAAGAAATCAATCGAGGACAAAAGGTTATTTCTCTGGGTGGGGATCATTCCATCACCTTCCCTATAATTCAAGCTTACAGCCAATCATATTCTGATTTGAATATTTTACACTTTGACGCCCATCCGGACCTCTACGATAATTTTGAAAATAATCCCTATTCTCACGCTTCCCCTTTCGCACGGATCATGGAAAATGGATTGGCAAAACGATTGGTTCAAGTGGGTATTCGGACATTGAATGATCACCAAAAAGATCAGATAAAACGGTTTGGTGTTGAAGTGATTGAAATGAGGAACTTCGTTTCAACACTTTCTCTCCAATTCGAAGGACCCGTTTATATTTCAATTGATTTAGATGGACTAGATCCCGCCTTTGCTCCCGGCGTTTCTCATCACGAACCGGGCGGACTTTCAACACGTGAATTGATTAATGTCATTCATCAAATGGATGGCCAAGTGGTGGGTGGCGATATTGTGGAGTACAACCCGGATAGGGATATACATAATATGACTGCAGTGGTAGGGGCGAAACTGTTGACAGAGTTGATTGGAAAGATTAATGAGTAATTCAACATGAAAAAACCACCACCTGGTACAGCAGAACGGATCGCAAAAATGACCTTTACCTCTATCTACCCGTATTATGTTGATAGAATTAAAAAGAATGGCCGAACCATAGCAGAATTGCATGAAGTGATTGAATGGTTGACAGGCTACGATGACAAGAAGTTAAAATCCCTTATTGATGAAAAAGCAACTTTTGAGACTTTTTTTATGGAATGCACACTCAATCCGAATGCGCACCTCATTAAGGGTGTTATTTGCGGCTACAGAGTCGAAGAATTGGAAGATCCATTTATTCAACAAACGCGGTATCTCGATAAGCTGATTGATGAATTGGCAAGGGGTCGTAAAATGGAGAAGATTCTACGGACGCCTCATCATTAGGAGTGGAACTATGTCCTAATATTGAATACCTAATAATATTAACTATTTTAACTATCAAGAAAATACCTTGTTGCGCAACACGCAACTAGTATAAATTTTGCTATGATCTTGTCATTTAAACATAAGGGATTAAAGAAATTCTATGAGACGGGATCAAAAGCTGGAATCCAATCAAAGCATGCCAAACGATTAAGACTCCAACTCACTGCATTGGATACAGCAACCACAATTAAGGATATGAACATACCGGGATTTAATTTGCACCCATTAAAGGGGGAACGAAAAAAGACTTGGGCAATTTCTGTTAGCGGGAATTGGCGGCTAACATTCGAGTTTGAAAATGGAAATGTTCAAATTCTAAACTATGAGGACTATCATTAATGAATATGCATAACCCACCCCACCCCGGTGAATTTATCCGGGATATTTACATGATGCCTTTTAACCTTAGCGTACGTGCCGTGGCGAATGCATTAGATGTAGCACCCTCAACCATTAATCGACTATTAAATGGATTGAGTAATGTAACACCGGAGATGGCATTGCGGTTATCCCGTGTATTTGGACGAAGCGCCGAAAGTTGGCTATCCATGCAGAATAATTATTCACTTTGGCAAGCCAAACAAAAAGTCGATTTAAAAAATGTTACAAAAATGGAATTGGAGCCAGCTTAACTGAATTTTAAGCCATCTCCCTCACCCGATTAAATTCCTGCATATTCACAGGAATAGCATCACTAAATGCCACACCATATCGTTTATTGATCACCCGATCATCCATGACAATAAAAATCCCTTCATCATAGGCCGTTCGGATAAGCCGCCCAAATCCCTGTCGAAATCGAATCACCGATTCGGGGAGTGCATAATGCATAAATCGGCTTCCGCCTTGAGATTCAATCATATCGCCATAGGCTTTGACTAAGGGTTCTGTGGGCACATCAAACGGCATTTTCACAATAAATAAAATTTCAAGCAAATCGCCGGGGAGATCTACCCCCTCCCAAAATGCGTTTGTTCCTAGCAATATTCCATTGGATGTTTGATGCATACCCCGTACCAATCCGGATCGTGAAGTCTGTCGTTTTTGGGCAAAAATAGGTAAATCACGTCCGCCTTGTTTTTGCTGCAATAATTGGAGGGTGGTTTCTAATTGACTGCGGTTGGTAAACAACACCATCATCCGTTTATTATAGCGCTGATGGCAGGTAAAAATCATATTGGCTAATACCTCGGGCCGCTGCCCATCAGAACCGGAATACTGATAATAGGTTACTTGTTCATTGTAATGAAAAGGACTGTCAAATACGGCTGTTTTCACATCGTCAAATTCCACACCATTCAATCCCGTTCTTTGGAGGTAATAGTCAAATGTTTGATCTGTTCGCAAGGTGGCGCTGGTGAGGATGCAATGATCCAATGATTTGAATAAGCCTTTCGACAAATCTTCTGCTAAGTCAATGGGTGCAGCGTTTACGGTGAGAATCAATTGGGTATTTCCACCGAAATTTTTGAAGTTTCCTTCATACCAATATACCCCATCATCCTGTTGATTCGTGGTGACCATTTGGATCAGCATTAATGCATCTGTCATGAATCCTTCACCGCGATCCAATAATTGGTGCAGTTCTATAAAATCTTCTCTTGTCTCATCAATATCCAGGAGGGATTCTCTCAATCGCCGCACTTGATTCCGGACCGAATGAAATCCGCGGTTCATCATTTCTAATTCACCATGTAAAGGGGCAAATTCTTCAGCCAAATCCTTGATAATTAATTTCGTAGAATATTTCGCATCCGGATCGAATTTATGGAGACTATTCCCCACCATTTGGTCAAAGAAAGCTTTTAACCCTTCTCGACAACCGGAAACTGACCTTGCCAAATCTCTACGATGTCCTTCAAATTGAGGATGGAGTCCACCCAAAGATTTGAGCTGATTATTCCATCTTACAGCATGACTATGATCCGGATCGATTCGATCAAGGAAATATCCCAATGACCGATGATCCAAAATGGCCGTCAATTGATGGTAAGCGGCTTGAGGTAGATTATGGGCCTCATCAATAATGACAGAACGATGATCCGGCAAAAATCCCATGGCTTCACCGGCAATGGTTCTGGCTTTGGCTTCGGATATTAATAATGCATGATTCACCACAACCAAATTCGCTTGATATACCATTTTCCTTAGTGGACCAAAATAACACCCACCATGTTTGGCACAAATGGGAGAGGTACAAAATCCAGGTTCACTTTGAACGAGTGCCATAAGACGAAATGTAAATCCATTGGTAAAACCGGGGCATTCATCCATATCTCCTGTTTCAGTATGTTCCAACCACACCAAAAGGGGCAATAGGTTCATGGCTTCTTCCCCATTCAGCATTTTATCCGCCCCACCGATAAGCCAATTCAATCTGGACTTACACACATAATTGTTCCGCCCTTTCATGACCACAGCCTGCACCGGTGCATCGATGGCATTGGCCAACCGAGGCAGATCTTTGCCAAACAACTGATCTTGAAGATGTTTCGTAAAACAGGATATCACCACCGGCCCATCATCAGGGTGAGTGGCATTATGCTTAATGGCAGGATATAAATACGCCATACTTTTTCCTAATCCCGTACCCGCTTCCACCACGCCAATCCCACCGGGACTGGCCATAATGTCGTCAACAAATTGACTATAACCCACTTGATTTGGGCGGTCCTCAAATGATTCAAAGGATTGACTCAATTGACCGTCCGGACCAAAAATATCATGCCCGGATGCATTAGAAATGTCTTTCTCTCCCCCATGAATAAAAATATTCGTATTCGATGGTTTCGGAATTCTGGATTCCACCAATCCGGATTTTAAATCACCTCGTTGGGTTAAGACGTTTCCAAGATCGATAAATAAGTCTTTATTGTGGGCATGAAATGGTTTGAGTAACGTAATGATCTGAGAAATCAAATCCAGATTGTAGCTGGCAACTTCTTCGATTAATTCCACGAATATTTTTCCGCAATTTTCCGTGTCATATTCCGCCCGATGGGCCCCTTCAGTAGACAATGAATAATAATCGGAAACTGCACTGAGATTGTGGGCAGGTTGAAAATAGAGAAATGCCCGAGATAAAGTTAGTGTATCATAAAATTTTCGATCGGGTAATTCTTTATTATGCCTGTCGGCCATGGCTTGCAAATAAGCCAAATCAAAGGGTGTATTATGGGCTACAATTGGTAGGTCACCAATAAAGGAAAAGAATTCATCCACCACATCGTTTTCTCTGGGCGCATCCACCACCATACTATTGGTAATGCCCGTAATCTCTTCAATAAGTTCTGGGATAGGAATCCCGGGATTGACGAGAGAGGTATATCGTTTCGTCGGTTCTCCATCCTCGTATAGAATGGCTGCCACTTCAATGACGCGATCGGTCTCAACCTGAAGACCGGTTGTTTCAAAATCGAGGGCAATGAATTGATTTAAATTTAGAAACTTTAACAGATCAGATCGGTTCATTCAAAACCGGCCAATCTAATTCGCCTTTTCATGGGGCAGGTCTACCTTGAAACAAGGTTTCACTTTGCCATGGACGAAATAATGGTAATGCCTTATCAACCAGAATAAGGGCACAACCATGAATAAAAACCAAGGAAATCGAACAGCAATAAACATGGCAGGAATAAAAACCACATGCATTCGTGCGCGCTGCAAATGACGAATTGCTGTAGGGAAAGTCAATGCCACAATGGGAAATGGACTATATACAGCAGCAATAGTAGCAATCATGGGATCATCATGAATAAATCCTGCCACCGAAGCAAGGAGTGTCAGTCCGATGATGGCCGCCAACATGGGTGCCATTTCTCCTTTTGTCGGTACCGATTTATTTTCCTTATCTATGGGAATACTCCACGTCATATGTCCAACGAGAAAAAAGATGAAATAAGGTAAACCATAAGCAAATACAAGATGATCAAATCCCGAAGGAATAGTCCCAAGTGTAAATAGAATAAACCCAACAAGCAGTGTAAATACGCCGGATTTAACGTTGGTTACTGATTGAGGAAAGATGGGGAATTTTACCATGAATCGATCCCACCAAATGGCAAAAATCATAATGATGAGTAAAATGATTGAAAATGAGGACCAATTCCAATATGCCCAACGATCTGCAATATGGGCAGTCGCATTGGCGCCGGCCAGCACCATGGTCCAAATGGCGAACCAGCGCCCCGGTTTCAAGGCGCCGAATCCATCCAATTTTTGAAATAATTTACCTAAGGATTGATATCGAGATGATCCTTTTGGAAAATACTTTTCTGCCAGCAAGGGTTAACCGATCAATGCCTTTCCTGTGATCTCAAAATAGATCTCGTTAAAAATTATAAATGCAACCACTGCCGCAGCAATCATGAGGAAAACTTTGACCAAGTTTTCTGAAATATTCGAATCGCCCATACCTGTTCGCAGTTCTTTCATATAATTGGCGATACCCCATTTTCTCAAAATAAATATAGCTGTCAGCATTCCGCCAATGGGTAGCATGTATTTAGACGACAAGTAATCCATTACATCGAAGAATGGCATACCTAAAAATCCAGAAATATTAATACCACCACCTAATGAAAGTGAACAGAAAGCGCCGACTACAGTTATCAAGGTGCCGAACTGAATAGTCGCTTTTTTACGGGACCAACCCTTTTGGTCGATAAAATAAGCAGTTACCACCTCTAATATTGAAATGGCTGATGTGAGTGCAGCCATAAAGAGGAGTATAAAAAACATACTTCCCCAAATGGTCCCACCGGTCAGTTGTGCAAACACAGTAGGCAGCACAACAAAAATAAGTCCCGGCCCTTCTGCAGGATTGGCTCCCAATGCAAATACAGTGGTAAAAATCGCTACGCCCGCCAACATGGCAATGGCTGTATCCAAAAAGAGTACCCACAGGGCCGAACTCATCAAATTTTGTTTTTTGTCGAGGTAGCTACCATAGGTGATCATGGTACCCATCCCTAAACTCACTGTAAAGAATGAATGGCCTAATGCGAGGACAATGGCTGATGCAGTTAAATCTTCGAAACGGGGATTAAACAAAAATGAAATACCTTCCATACCCCCTTCTAATGTCATACCCCGGACCGCCAATACACCCAAAAGCACCACAATTAAAGGCATCATGATTTTGGACCATTTTTCTATACCACCTTTCACACCGCGAATGATGATAAAAATAGTCAAACCCATAAATATTAATTGATAATACACAGGTCCGACCGAACTGGTAATAAATCCATTAAATGTGTCACCAGCCGCATCAGGATTACCTGCCAAGCTTGCAAATCCACCGCTAAGAGAATCAATGATGTATTTAAGAATCCAACCTCCGACCACACCATAGTAAGAAAGGATGACAAATGCCGAGGCGACACCCAAATATCCTACCCATTTCCAGTTCGAGTTGGGGGCCAATGTTTCAAAGGCACCGACAGGACTTAATTGCGTTTTTCGACCAATAACAAATTCAGCAACCACGATGGATAATCCCACCACAAGAATACATGCCAAGTAGACGATAGTAAATGCTGCACCGCCATTTTCCCCTGCCATGTGGGGATATTTCCAAATATTTCCTATACCAACTGCAGAGCCCGATGCTGCGAGAATAAACCCGAGCTTTGACCCCCATTGTTCACGATTTTGACTCATTTTCCTTTTCGTCCTCTGTTTTCGGTTGCTCTAAATCTTCTGACATGACTGCCTTAAATGAATGCAAATGTGCCTCTACAATAGCATCCAGAAGGCCGTAAATATAGACAATCCCAATCCACCATCCATATTTGTTTCTCAGCTTTAAATAGGTTGCCTTTTGAGATGGGTCATCTCCGGAATAATTGGTGTATTTATTCGCATTATCCATGTAGAGAAATGCAGATCCAATTGCCGCCCCCACTAATAGCATCCCTTTAATTGGTTGCTCATTATAAAATTGCCCTCCACCTGGAAATAGCATTGCCCGTTTTACGGCTTCGCTTGGGGATTTTTGCTGGGTTGAATCCTGTGCCTGTCCCAAAAGGAAACCCATCCCCAATAGGATAAATAATATTCCCCGTATCAATAAATGATTAAACAGTGGCGATGCACTCAATTTCAACGTCAGTACCGGCCGGTAAGCCTTTCACAGAAACCAGTGATCTTGCAGGGGCATTGGCCTCATCTAACCAGGCATTAAATACCTCATTTACTTCAGCATAATTCCCCATATCCGTTAAAAATACGGTGAACTTCACCACATGATTGAGATCTGTTCCGGCCCGATCCAAAATAGCGGATATATTTTTAAATACCTGTTCTACCCTAGCCTTAAAGCTATCTGTCACCATTTCTCCTGTATCGGGGTCTATGGCAATCTGGCCGGCAGTAAATACAAATCCATTGGCAATCACAGCCTGATTATAGGAGCCGATTGGATTCGGAGCGTGTGCATCTGTAATGACTGTTCTTTTCATCATATCTCCTAATCTTTAAAGGCCATGCAATACAGACCGATATTCGGGTCATGCTCCCGTTTGCCGTCTGTATCAATTTTTCTTAATACAAATTCACCAACGGCACCCACTTTGGCTTCGAATAAATGACCGCCTTTCATATCCAAATTATGGTCACTGATAGTGATGTGAGCATGGATGAAGGGTTCCCCATCTTTGAGGAGTACATTCCCTTGATAAGAGGTCAATTCCCAAAGCCCATCATATTGATATCGAACATATTCCTTATTATCAAGATCATAGGCGCCAAAGTCAATATCTTTGATTGCCCCAATCCCCGACAATTGTCCATTTACAATGTTTCGATCTTTACAAAACTGTGTCAATGTTTCCATAATGGGCTCATCTTGTTCCACATAGATAATGTAGGTATCACCGTCTTGTTTGAATTGCATATACTATTTTATCCTTCAATTGTGTTTTTTATGATTTCAAAACTGGCTTCCATAGCCAATTTTAAATCATTTAAATCTTTACCGCCAGCTGTGGCCAAATGAGGTTTTCCGCCACCGCCACCGCCCATAACAGCACCAATCTCTTTTGCCAAATTCCCTGCTTTTGTTCCACTTTTTACCAAATCAGGACTGACCACCACAACCAGCATGGGTTTTTCTCCCTCAGCACCGAGGACGCCCACACCGCTTTTTAGTCCACTGAGCAATGCATCACCCAAATCTTTCAATTCATCCATGGATCCCGCTTCCGTCATGTTCACCACTACATTGTGATCTCCAATGGATTGCCCTTTTTCTACCAAGGATTTGACATTAAATGCCGATCCGGTTTTTTTCCGCTGTTTTAATTCTTTTTCTAGAGTTTTTTTCTGAGAAAGAAGTTTCGAAACCCTTTCGCTTAACTGATCTACACTGCAATTCAATTGAGATGTAACGGATGCCAATGCGTCAGATTGATCTTGAACAGTAGTGACTGCTTTAGGTCCCGTAACAGCTACAATACGGCGCACACCCGCAGCCAATGAGGATTCTTCAATAATTTTAAAAAAGCCAATATCCCCTGTGCGATCTACATGAGTACCACCACATAACTCTTTTGAGAAATCGCCCACTGTAATGACACGGACTTCATCACCATATTTTTCCCCAAACATGGCAACTGCCCCTTCTTTTTTTGCATCATCAAAAGATTTAACTGATACGCTCAACTCCGTATTTTTCAATACTTGGTCATTGACTACTTTTTCAATTCTATTAATTTCTTCTGGAGTAATTTTTTCAAAGTGCGTCAAATCAAAACGTAAATAATCTGGGTGGACTAATGACCCTGCTTGCTGAACATGATCGCCCAAAACCGTCTTTAAAGCTTTATGCATCAGGTGTGTGGCTGTATGGTTTTTCCGAATATTTTGTCTACGATCCTCATCCACTTCACAATCAACACCACCACGCACATCCGCTTTAATACTACCCTCACAATAATGGATGAATGATTCGCCATCCTTTTTTACATCATTCACGGCAAGTTCAACACCTTCACCTTTAATGGCCCCCGTATCACCTATTTGCCCCCCGGATTCTGCGTAGAATGGCGTTTGATCTAGCACCACTAGGATGTCATCGCCTTGAGCGACATATCGTCGAATTTGCGCGGATGTGGATGTAGTCTCATACCCTTTAAAATCGGAATCAATTCCTTCTGAAACGGTTACCCATTCCAAGTCAGATGATTCTGCAACAAATTTCCCCGCAGCTTTTGCGCGCTGCTTTTGGGCCGCCATGGCTTCATTAAATCCATTTTCATCGACAGAGAGACCATTTTCCCTCGCCATGAGTTGGGTCAAATCGAGCGGGAATCCAAATGTGTCATACAGCTTGAATGCTTCATCTCCTGAAATGATATCTCCCGAAAGATTGGATAACACTTTATCGAAATGATTCAATCCTCGATCTAAGGTATCTCCAAAAGCCGATTCTTCCGCACCGATCACCTTCTCAATATGGGATTGTTTCTCCACTACTTCTGGGAAAATATCTCCCATGACATCGCCCACAGTTTTTACCAATTCAAAGATAAATGGGTCATGCTGATTCAATGTGCGACCAAAACGGGCTGCCCGACGGAGAATCCGCCGCAGCACATAACCTCGCCCTTCATTTCCGGGCATACCCCCATCTGCAATAGAAAAGGATAACATCCGAATATGATCTGCAATCACCTGAAACGGAACCGGATTTTTAGAATATGACATACCCGTCAATGCTTCAGTTTTCTCAATGATGGGCATGAATAAATCCGTGGCGTAATTATTATACTTTTTCTGCATAACCGATACGATGCGTTCAAATCCAGCCCCTGTATCCACATGCTTTGCGGGCAGATTTTCTAAACGACCATCGGCCAATCGATTGTTCTGGATGAAAACCAAATTCCATAATTCCCAATATTCATCCGTTACATTAACCCCATCCGGCGTTTGTTGACTGGAATCTTCTCCAATATAATAATGAATTTCGGAACAGGGTCCACATGGTCCAGTTTCACCCATTTCCCAAAAATTATCTTTTTTACCGCATTTTAACACACGCGCCGGATCAATATCCGTTACTTTCGGCCAGAGCTCGAACGCTTCATCGTCTTCATGATATACGGTAGCCCACAGTCGATTTTTATCCAATCCCCACACATCTGTAAATAATTCCCATGCCCATTCTATGGCTTCTGCTTTGTAATAGTCTCCAAAGGACCAATTACCCAACATTTCAAAAAACGTATGGTGAAAGGTATCTACCCCCACTTCTTCAAGATCATTATGCTTTCCGCTCACGCGAATACACTTTTGACTATTCACTGCCCGGGGATGGTCTGCCTGCTTTTGGTCGAGAAAAATGGGTTTGAATTGGTTCATTCCTGCATTAGTAAATAATAGGGTTGGATCGTCGATAGGCACTACAGGGGAACTGCGCACAAACCTGTGATCCTTGGATTTAAAGTAATCGATAAATGCGTTACGTATGTCTTGGCTTTTCATGATATCAAAATGAAAAAGAAGTCTCTATGGTTGTTATGTCTATTGTTTCGCTGTCACCGCTAATGCGTCCATCCCCATTCACATCTCGGAATGACCGACGGAATGTATAATTCAGTACCAACCCTTGCCCCATACTAATCCCCAATTGATAGCCAAGAATTGTACTTTCTGAATAGTCGAATTTAAACGGATTTGGCACATTTCTCTGCTGATAAAATGCGCGGGCATACTGAATTTTACTGATCGATTTTTTCAATCGCAAAGATGCCAAAAATGTTTGATTATTATCCTCTACAAATTCTTTTTCTGATGCTGACCATAATTCACCGATCATATCGTGATAAGATGCGCTGGCTTCTAGCATAGATCCCATATTCAGCACCATTCGGGCAAAATACCCTTTTTGGGGCCCGTATCGACCCAATCTTGATTCTTTTGTCTTTAGAATTATTTGATTGGATTGACTTTTCGAAAATCCCACCCGTTCAATTTCATAAAGGCGATTCCAATAATTGAATTCAAATCGTCCATCCGGCATCATGCGGTATTCAAAATTAAATCGGGCCGGACCAAACCGAGATGAAAGACCAAATGGCACCATTCCCAACCCCAAACTCAATTTTTCTCCTGTGCTGGGATGAAATGTTTCTCCAATCATTTGGGCCATTTGGGCATACATGGATACGGAAAATTTATCCCGCGTAACCAATGGGTAACCGATATCAATGGCAAATGCCATAATATTGTCTGTATCCTTACTCACATTTATCGGATCACCTTTTCGCTGAATATCGGTATCCAATGCCACGACAGGACCATCATACCCGGGAATGTGCGCCCCCAACGTATCCGTAACGCCATCACCATCAATATCCCATTCTAACGCATCATTATCGGCGAGGCCATCTCCGTCCGTATCTACCCACCACGCATCATCATTAGGGAAATCATCTACAATATTGGGGCGGCCGTCCCCATCGCTATCTTTTAATCCTAGATATTGATTTCGATCGGCCACCACAGAAAATCCTATGGGCAATCCCATAATCTTTCTTGTACTGATTCGTCCACCAAATAAGCCTACATTTTCTTTAAAATCGTTGGCAAAACCTTCGAAATTATATGATCGTGTATTTCGTTCGAAATTCAACCCAATTTTTCTTTCTTGGGGATAGAGCATATTATTGGAATATCCATTCACCAAAATACCGTAACCCAAATCCACACGGTCTATTGCACCGATTTTTGCATAAATGGGATCGCCGGGAAACCCATATCGGATATAATATATTTTATCAATGAGGGTATTTTTGATGGCACGTCCCGATGAAAAATCCCATTCATCTGAATGGATATTCCCTTGGGCATCAAAATAGATGACCAAATCAAGAGCGACACCCCATTTTCCGAAGGGGATGACAGGCCGCATGGCAATTTGATTCCAGACCTTGCCATCAATGGTAACAGAACCTACTGCACCTTGGCTTTTCATTTGTGCAGGTATAGGGACAACCAAAATGGCTGCAAGGATAGTGATGAGAAATGGCTTCCGAGGTATTCTCATAAGTGGTGCGAAATTACCTTGAGTACCGATTGGTGTCCAATCTCTAAATCCCTATTTTCTCCAAGGTTCGAACCACCTAAATTCAAGGGTCAAATGGCCAAAATATCCAATCCGACCACCCAAGATTTGCTTTCTTTCTCCAGAGAAGATCTTTCAACATATATTTTTTCAATTCAAGAGGAGTTGCAAAGCAAATTGAATCATGGGCTAACTATGGATGAAATTTTGGATAAAGAAGATCCGTTTGAGATTCTGGAACCCATTCTTCCACAAGAAGTATATCCCATATTGGTGCTGGCTATGATAAATAATATTCGATCTGAAACTGTGATTGATGCCATCATGGATGGATTTGAAAGGGGTATCAAAGATTATCAAAATAATATGGATGATTCTCGTGCATAGATTGTGGTTAATGATTGTGCTGACCGCAGGACTCATGGGGCAATCTCTTAAGATTCAAGAAGTGGCCATTTCGTCCAAAAAAAATGGTGTATCCATTCAATTGAGATCGGATCAACCCATCAATGCCACTCAAATCACAGGTTGGTATAATATATCCACGTCTTGGTATTACATTACTGTCTATGAAGCCATTGGAGATTCGGCTCGATTGGAATCGGTGAAGATTGAATACCCAATTAGAGAAGTAGAAGTCATGCCTGTGGGCGAGTCATTACAATTGGGTTTTCGAATGGCCATCCCCGTGGAACAATTTGAATTTTATCATTCGGATTCTCCGCCGGAAGTATTGGCTGCCCTTCGGTTTCCTCTCTCAGATGTAATGGCATCCATGACTGATGAAAAACCCATACGAGCACCGGATATGCCATCGGTGAAAAAGGAAAAACCGGTTTGGCCAAAAGCACTCTATTTTATGGGGGCAGGCCTAACAGGCGCCGGATTCCTCGCCGGTGAAGATCAAAAAGGATGGGAAGTGACCGTTGGCATGGGACTCATTGCAGTAGCCTATGTGTATGAAAATATTATTATGGGGAAGAAAAAATGAAATCGCTTCTCCCCTATTACGCCTGGTTTTATGTGATTGGCATGGTCCTCATGGCCCTGTTTATCCGGTTTTATTTGTATAAAAAACGACAGCGTAAAATGAAAGATTCTGAATGAAACGGATTCTTATCACTTCTGTTTTTATTTCAATTGGATTGAGTCAGAATTCAGCAATTTCTCTTCAAGTGGTAGAAGATGCATTTTCAATAGGCTCGACTTCAGACCGCCACTTGACACCCCATCTCATGGAAATTGCCAAACATGGTCATGAGTACGATTTTGAGCAACAATCCAAGCTGAAGCAATTGGGATTTAAATTTGAGTCCCCATTGGTAAATCGAAGCGGCGCAGAGCGTGCTGAATCAGTCGGATTAGATCAAATCTATGACAATGGTTTATTCCGATTCCATTATGCACGAACCGGCTATCATGCCGTAGATGTAACAGATAATAACGGGAATGATGTGCCGGATTATATTGATTCAATGGCCACTGTATTTAATGAAGTCAGCCAAAAGCTCCATTATGAAATGGGATACTTGAAGCCACCTGGAGATGGTTATTATTCAGGAACAAGAGACAAAGGCGGATCGGCACACTATGATGTTTATGTCCGAAATCTTTCTTCTCGGTATTACGGTTATGTACAGCCGGAAGAATATGCCCAAGGGAAAGGGGACAACGAGCAATCGGGGACCATCACTGAGGTGAACGCATTCACAAGCTATATGACCATGCGAAATAATTACAGAAGCTTTCCCCTCCCCCAAATGGAAAACATTAAAGTAACCGCAGCCCATGAATATTTTCATGCCATTCAATTCGGTTATGACGGATGGGAAAAACCATGGTTGTTAGAATCTTCTGCTGTCTGGATGGAAGAAGAAATCTACGACGAAATCAATGATTGTTATCAATACATGAAAAAATGGTTTGAGAGTCCCCATCGCGCATTGGATGAAACAGGATACCATTGGTATGGCTCGTTTATTTTTTTCGAATACGTTGAACAACATATGGGCGGTAGCGGTATGGTTCGGCGGATGATGGAAGCATCCGTGCAATCCAATAGTCGAGAGTCGGATGGCTCACATCAAGCTATTCATGATGCATTAAAGCCCGGCGGATATTCTTTTCAACAGGCCTTGAATGGGATGGTGGTGGCCAATAAAATCATGTCCTCTCTCCCCGGCGCAGGAGATTATGCCTACGAAGAGGCAGAATCCTATCCGGTGGATGGCCCATATATTTATAAAACCATCAATTTTGAAGTGGGAAATAAAGATACAGTGAAATCCACAAATCTTGATCGATTTGCCGGCCAATACACCCAAATCGTGACAGATAAACCTGTTCAGGTGGCTCTAAATAATAAATCCGGATCCATGGCTGATCTTCAATTGAATGCTATCTTAAAACGGACTGATAATTCATACTTGGTTATCAGCAGTCCATCCATCAATATCGATCCCATTGGATTGAAATCCATTCATCTTGCAGTGGTGAGCCAAGATACTGTAGGTGGCAATTGGGATTACCATATGGCCATTGAAGATGGCGTCCCCGGCACGGATGCGAACGTACCCCAAGTGTTTTCGTTGGGGAATCCTTATCCGAACCCATTTAATGGTGTTGTGAAATTTTCTCTGTATATGCTAAAGGAATCTGTTGTGGAAATCAATATTGTGGATATTTCTGGGCGACGTGTGGCGCGCCTTCATCGAGGTAGTTTAAGTCCAGGAAACCATCAATTAAGCTGGTATGGGAAAGATGATCATGGAAACAGTATGGCTTCGGGTGTTTATTATATTAAAGCAGTGGGTGGCAATACCCAGGAATGGCGACCAATTACATTTGTGAAGTAATTACCCCTATTTCGGATAGCCCACAATGACCATAATATCTCCATCATAAATATTCATTCGGTCCCAAATGGGGGCAATATCAGGCGATGGTTTTGGTGTGCCGATCAATGCTTCTCCATCAAAAATCTGGCGATGGACCGAATCATCATCCACATCCGGATCCAATTGTCTCGCCAATTTCACCATCTCCGGTTCAATATGATCAGCCGTGGGAGATACAGACAATCCATGGTCATGACAGAGTTGCGAAAAATATTTATACACCACAGGATTTTGGGTTCGCACCATCAAAATATCGGCTGGGATAATTAATATTTTCAGTTCATTCAATAAGGGGTAAATCCCCGATTTTTGAATGGATTTATTGAAAATAGTGGCGCGAAAATAATTGATGGTTTTTCCGTCAATTTCATATCCTTCATTAATGGAAAAACCGATAATATTTTTATCTTTATCTAGAATGTGAATCCATAAATCAGCGTCACGATTGCGGTGGACAAATGCATCCAGGCCGATATCATTCCCCAATCCGTTTTTGGATACGGTATGGTGTTGACGAATAATATCCATGACTTCCGGCGATTTACGTGTTTTGATTTCAGGCCATCTTTGTTTGGGATGGATAATGTCAATATCAAATCCGGGATCCATTGATTGGAGATGGGCCAATAGATTTTGGGCTTGGGGTGTTGATTTATAATCGGTACTTGTCATCGGTTGCCTTTAGGGAAATTAATTATGAATTAAAAATTTTCAATTAATAATTATCACCCCAGCCACAATTGTCGATCTAAACTCCGGTATTGAATCGCTTCGCTAATATGATCGATTTCTATGTCGGATGTGCCGGCCAAATCGGCAATGGTTCTCGACACTTTTAAAATCCGATCATATGCCCGGGCGGACAACCCTAATTTATCCATGGCAGTTTTTAGCAATTCTCCACCTTCCTTCGATAATTTGCAATACTGCTTCAAATCATTGGATTCCATCTGTGCATTGGCAAAAATGGGAGAATCTTCATATCGATTTAATTGGACTTGCCTTGCACCTTGAACCCGTTTTTTCACCATGGATGATGGTTCACCCGGTTCCCGTTCCGCCAATTCCGTAAACGGTACGGCGGGGACTTCTACATGGATGTCAATTCGATCCAACAATGGACCTGAAATGCGACTCATATATTTTTGAATCATTTGGGATGTACAGCTGCATTCATTATTCCCATCCGTGGCATAACCGCATGGGCACGGATTCATGGCCGCCACCAACATAAAGCGGGATGGATAACTCAAACTCACGGCTGCGCGGGCAATGGTGACGACACCATCCTCCAATGGTTGGCGCATGACCTCCAATACATTCTTTTTGAATTCAGGAAGTTCATCCAAAAACAAAACACCATTGTGAGATAGGCTCACTTCTCCCGGGCGAGGGACGGCCCCACCGCCAATTAATCCTGCATCCGAAATGGTATGGTGTGGCGAGCGAAACGGTCGAATGGCAATTATGCCCTCCCCTTGAGGCATGAGCCCCGCCACAGAATGAATCTTTGTCGTCTGGAGTGCTTCTTCTAAAGTCAAGTCCGGAAGGATGGTGGGAATCCGTTTGGACAGCATGGTTTTCCCACTCCCCGGCGGACCAATCATAATGAGGTTATGGCTTCCTGCAGCAGCCACTTCTAATGCCCGTTTTACATGCTCCTGCCCTTTTACATCGGTAAAATCTACATGGTAATGCCGGCTAGATCGAAACATCTCCTGCCGATCCACAAAGACTGATTCTTTGATTACTTCATCATTTAGAACATCTACCACTTCATTTAACGAATCGGCCCCTACCACTTTCACTTCATTCACCACAGCTGCTTCTTTGGCATTTTCTTTGGGAACGATTATTCCTTTAATACCCTTGTCTCTGGCGCAAATAGCAATGGGCAATGCGCCCCGAATCGGACGCAATGAACCATCCAATGCCAATTCCCCCAGCATCATGAGTTTATCTAAATATTCTTTTTTCACATTCCCCATGGTGGCCAGAATACCAATGGCAATGGGGAGATCGAATGCGGAACCTTCTTTACGGATATCTGCAGGCGCCAAATTCACAGTCACATGCTTGATGGGAAATCGAAAACCACTATTCTTGATGGCTGCCGTGACCCGTTCTTTACTTTCTTTCACTGCCCCTTCCGGCAGTCCCACTGTTATAAATCGTGGTAGTTTCGCCCCGGATAGACTCGCCTCTACATCCACCACATAGGCGTCAATACCAAGGATAGCACTACTGAGGACTTTGGCGGGCATTACAATTTATCATTTTATTTTATCGGGTTTGCAGAATGGTATATTCCACCATAATCGGTTACAATAAAAAGGTAACCATCATGACTCATAGCTATTCCCGTTATAAAATTCCATCCTAACCCATATTGCGGCGTTTTTATCCAAGACTCGCCGTCATCATTTGAATAAAATACGCCATAATATCCTACATAGTAAACATGACCATCGGGTCCCATCAAACCATCCTCAATCGAATGGGGATAATCACTTACCTGACTCCAGGATTGACCAAAATTATTGGATCTCCATAGACCTGCCGGACCACATTCAGCTCCCTGTCCACTTGAAATGAATGCATTATCCTTTGAATTCAATACAAATGCTTTACCACATAAACTTAATGGTTCATTGACATATTTCCAATTTTCACCATAGTCTGTTGAATAATACAAGGATGTAAAACCCCAAGTCCAATTCTGATTACCTGCATAAAGCTTATTTGATTTTGTTGTAGCAAAAAAGTCCAAATAATACTCAGAATAGTTTATATTTGGTATTGTATCTAATTTCATCTCAGTCCATGTTTCACCATTATCAGTTGACCGATAATTACCACAGTCAGAACCTACATATATAAATCCATTCTCCCCTTGATTTAATCCATTCACTCTGCAAGAATCAAAATAAGCTAACTGCCAATTGCTTCCATGGTCAGTGGATTCAATAATTCCTTTATTTGTTGCTAACAAAATTCGATTATCAAATGTTTTTATTAAGTTATTTATCTTTACTCCATCGAGTATTTTTAATGCCCAATTTTTACCGCCATCGCTTGATAAATATATTCTATTATATTCTGCTATAGCATAAACATACCCGTCTTCGTCAACGACAATACCATCAAACGACACTTTATCCGGTGCACTAGTTTTGACCCAATAATCCTCAGGAGGGTTATCATTTTTGATGGATACGACTGGTAGATTAAATTTATTCGGATTACTGGGTCCATGGAGGAATGGTCCTTTATAATTCTCCTGCCAGACTTTGCTAAACTTCCAATTAAGTATTTTATATTCCTCTCTTTTTTCCAGTTCATCTAATTTTACACGGCCGGTAAAACTAACGATATAATCATCGGGTAAAATATGGTGATAGTTATATTGCCACTGAACGCCTTCCGGGATTATCGCACTCGATGTTATTGTAAAAGATTCACCCGACAAAATATTTTCACCATTAACTACTATACCTTCAACAATTTCAAATTGAGGCTCATTTTTCAAGTTAAAAAGAGCGATATTCACTGAACTTGAATGACTTCCGGAAACACTTAATTTAATTGCGTGGTCAGAAACATTTGTAAACGTGATTTCAGAATGAATTGAATCGCCCACATGATATAACTCTTTATCAGTTTTTCCAGTCACCTTGTATAATTCTTTTAATTCCACTTTAGGCAACGAGCCATTTTTTGCCACATCTTTCGCGCCTAAAATCACTAACCCTGAGTCCATTTCAATTTGGGCGGTTTTGAATTCGAAACCATTTATGAAATAATAAACATCATTAATGCCAGTGAAACTTGAGTCGTTTTTATCAAAGGTAAATGAATAATAGCCATCTTTATCTGTTATTGTCCCTTTGTTAATAAAATCATTAATATAATTTCCTTGAAATACAGTGTCGATATATACAACAACATTTGAATGATCTGTTTGATTTTCGAGAATTACACGGCCCGTGAGTTTGGTTGATTCACCTTTTTCAATTTTATCTTCACAACCCCATATAAAAAACAAACATATCCCACAGAAGACTCTAATCTTCATAAATCTAAAAATGGACAAATATTTTTCTTGAATACCCATATCAAATTGAAAAACTTACAGTGGTGAATTTGACACCCTGCGACATCACAGGTCAAGGAATTAAAATCGGTGGAGAATGCGGGAAAATCCCTGCAAAATAGAGGATTTAGAAACAGCCTTTTAGCGTGGTGTATCCGAAATATGGAATTATAATATAGAGGATTGAATCACGAATGAGATAAAAAAGAAAGAAAGCAATAATCACTTGTTTCCCTCGCTTTTTCATGAGGAGTTTATATCCCCCTTCTTTTTTTATATCCCGCCATTCGTCAATGAATTTTGGCCGGTAAATAGACATCAGTTTTTCGGTTTAATTTTTCCGTATTTGAGGTTTTCGTATTTTTCCCACAGTGTTTCTCCTGCGGCCTGTTGAAACCGAAAAGCGAATGAAAGTGCATCATCAAATGAATTTCCGGAAAATTCTTCATGGGTATAATATTCGTCGATCCATCCGATAAATTCGCCCATACCCGTTTGATCTACTTGATCAAAAATGCCATAAACCATCTCAGCTTTATTATCATAATACCAAGTGGTCACTTCACCATATCCAAGGTTTTTAATCATTTCTTGGTGGGTATCATAAACCTGAGTGAGATAAGAAAATAAAAAGATTTCTTTTTCTTTTTCATCCAGCGTCTTCCAATAGACGGCAATAGCATTGGGGGCCGGATCGGCTTTTTTCTCCTGTGCCGGCAACAGCATCAATGTGCACAATAGTGTAATCAGTATTTTCATCATTAGTCTTTTTCTTGTGCGGTTTCGAATTCGGATATCATGTTTTCTAACTTATCCATGGCCTCTTCTTCCGAAACCTTACCTCGATTTTCACCTTGATAATACAAATGTCCAGCCCCTTTACCAAAGGCGATTCCGAGATCCGTATGCGAAGCTTCTCCGGGCCCATTCACGGCACATCCCATGAGGGCGACTGTCATGGGTGTTTTCACATTTTGAAGTTTTTCTTCCATCTCTCCGGCAATTTTGAATAAGTCTACTTCTAACCGTCCGCATGTCGGGCAGGCCACAATGGTGACACCTTTACTGGCCAATCCCAGGGATTTCATAATTTCAAATCCCACGCGAACTTCTTCCACAGGATCGTCTGTCAAACTCACGCGAATCGTATCACCGATTCCTTTGGCCAATAAAGTACCGATGCCTACGGCTGATTTTACAGTTCCGGATTTGGTGGGCCCTGCCTCAGTCACACCCAAATGGAGTGGATAATCAAATTTTTTGGAAAATAATTCGTAAGAAGCCATCATGAGATTCACATCCGACGCTTTTAATGAAACAATGATATCGTCAAAATCGTGTTCTTTGCAAATATCAATATGCCGTTTAGCACTCTCTAACATGGCTTCTGCAGTGGGATAGCCATATTTATCGATAAGATCCTTCTCAAGACTCCCTGCATTTACGCCAATCCGGATGGGCAAGTTGGCACCCTTCACTTTATCCAGCACTTCTTTCACCCGTTTTTTACCGCCGATATTCCCGGGATTAATCCGAATCTTATCTGCACCTGCATCGACGGCTTCTAATGCCATCCGATAATTAAAATGGATATCAGCCACCAAAGGGACCGTCATTCGCTTTTTGATTTCGTAAAGGGCATCTGCAGCCGGTTGGTCCGGTACCGTAATACGAATGATTTGGCATCCCGCTTCTTCTAACCGTTCCACTTCTTTTAATGTGGCGGTTACATCGTGCGTCTTGGTGGTGGTCATAGACTGTACCGTAATGGCATGTTCGCCACCAACGATTAAGTCCCCGACTTTTACTTCTCTTGTTTTTCTACGAATAATCATGATTTGAAGGTGGCGAAATTACAACGGACTAACCCTGAAATGGTTCATCCAAATATAGTTTTGCCCATTTTGTTGCATCGTAATGGCTAGGCAGTTTTATACAGTTTTTATAGGCATTAACCGCTGCACTGCGTTTTCTCATTTTATCCAAAATCATGCCTTTATGCAGATGAGCATTGGCGAGAAAACCTTCCATCTCGGATGTATATAGATTGATGCATTGATCCATAAAACCCAATGCCTTTTCATTATCTCCCGTCACATAATAATAATATCCCCAAAGATAGTTCAAATAGGATGTATATAATTTTTGATGGCGAGGACCCATTTTTGCCAATTGGGGATTCAATCGTTTCAATTGCTTTCTGGCCCCTTTCAAATCATCGGTCACCATTAGACTAAACGTATAATGGACTTGAAAGTCAAAATTGTTCGGATACTTTTCAGATAATATTTGGCTTAGGGCGAGTCCCTTTTCATCGTCAATATCGATGAATTGATAAATAAAGGATAGAATGCTCATGGATTCTGTCCATGCCCACGGACCTTGATTTGCTACAATTTCCATTTTGCGAATCCCCTCTTCTCGAGAGGCTTGAAGGCCAAACATTTCTGCACCGGCTTTCACCAATACATTGCTCATACCAGCATAATATTCCACGATTCCAATGGGTAGGTATGCATCAGTTAAGGTAGAGTCTTTTTCAAAAGCATCCTGAATTATGCGAAAGCCTTGATAAGCGGACACCAAAGTGGGGATCCATTTTTTTTGGCCCAAGAAAATCCGAGCATTCAATCCCTTGGCGCTTCCATAATATATTTGATACTCAAGATCATGTGGATATCGTGCCACTAATGTGTCATACACCACAACAATTTCAGCTAAATTTCTTTCAAAGTTTGTGTAAATCTCCTCAACCGGTAGATGGGTTTCATCTTTCCGCCAATGGGCTGCGGCCCATGCCACATGCACACCGGGATGCTCAGGGTAGTCCACTCTTGCTTGAGTCAAAATGCGAATACTTTTTTCATATTCATAATTATAGAATGCATCCACACCGGCACGAACGACATCATCCCCCGGCCGTTGACCAAATAGAATGGTGAAAAAAGTAATGGATAAAATTAGGCGTTTCACAGGGGTATAAATTATGCTATTTCAGTAGAAAGCAGAGATGATTAAAAATGAGGGGACGCAAGATTGCGCCCCCTACAATGGTTCATCTAATTCGCGATGGCCTTAATAAAATATAAGTTGGCATTTAGACTTGCATCCGTAACGGAATTTTCTTGCAGCAAAAACATTTGCTCAATAGGATCAAAGCAATGATCTGTACTCTTGAGTTTATTCATGACACCATTATTCTCATCGTTGAAAAAGTCCTCAAAGAAATCGCAAACATCATGTTTCATCATTAAGGTTAGGGTTGAACCTGTTGCACTATAAGGAAAGGCCAATGTATCCCCTTCTCCATCAACCTCCATGGCCATGACCAATATATTCTCATCCGTTACCCACCATTCGCCATGATCTTGCCCCTCACCTTCATCATCCGTAAAATAATGGATAGCATCTCCATTTTCTTTTAGTTCCATTGATATTTGCTCTTCCATCATCCCTTG
>JAERSH010000002.1 GCA_016845785.1 Fidelibacterota bacterium | reverse complement strand
GTCGGGCTCATAACCCGAAGGTCGGCGGTTCGAATCCGTCCCCCGCTACTCCAAAAAAATAGGTCTCACATGAGGCCTATTTTTGTTTATGGGGTTAACGGATGAAAACCGGAATGAGAATCCCTGCCCGCCCGTAGGAACGAAGGCGGGCGTCCCCCGCTACTACAACAGAAAAGGTCTCGAAAGAGGCCTTTTTTAGTTTATCACTTCATTTTATCAATCCATTTAGTTGTATACTTTAAGGAGTAAGTTCCCCACCAGAAGATCGACCTTTTAACCCCAATTCAGGGCAAATTACAAATGGACAATTTTAAACAGACGAGGCTCCATCCGGATATTCTTAAAGCCATCACTGAAATGGGATTTGAGACGCCCACACCTATCCAGGCCAAAACGATTCCCCATTTAATGGCCTCTGCCCATGATTTGATTGCCACTGCACAAACAGGCACTGGCAAAACGGCGGCATTTGGATTGCCATCCATTCATTTGACTGATGTAGAAGATCGAAGCACCCAATCATTAGTCTTATGCCCTACACGTGAACTCTGCATGCAGATTGCCAAAGATCTCACCCAATTTTCAAAGTATATCAAAGGGATGAATATATTGGCGGTATATGGCGGTGCCAGTATTCAGCCTCAAATAAAACAATTAAAAAAAGGTGCCCAAATCGTCATTGGTACACCAGGGCGGACCAAAGATCTTATCAAGCGGAATAGACTGGATATCAGTCATGTAGCTCGGGTGGTATTAGACGAAGCAGACGAAATGCTAACCATGGGATTTAAAGAGGATCTTGAAATGATTCTCTCCCAAACGCCCCAGGATAAACAAACGTTACTTTTTTCTGCAACCATGTCCAAACGCGTAGTGGATATCACCAAATCCTACATGATAAATCCTGAGGAGATTGCCGCAGCGCGAATGAATATCGCCGCTGAAAATGTGCAGCATATCTATTATATGGTAAATGCCAAGGACCGGTACGAAGTGGTGAAGCGCGTGGCGGATATAAATCCTGATATTTATGGCATCGTTTTTTGCCGAACCCGCCGCGAGACCAAAGAAGTGGCCAATAAACTCATGCATGATGGTTACAATGCGGACACGCTTCATGGGGATTTATCCCAAGTGCAGCGGGATGAGGTCATGGAACGATTTCGGAAGCGTCAATTGCAGATTCTGGTTGCCACGGATGTGGCCGCCCGCGGTTTAGATGTGGATGACCTTTCCCACGTGATTAATTATAATTTACCGGATGATGATGAAATTTACATTCACCGCAGCGGTCGGACAGGGCGCGCGGGGAAGAGGGGCGTTTCAATTGTGATCGTCCATACGAGAGAAATGCGAAAGATCAGAGAAATTGAGAAAAAATCCAGCATAAAATTCAATCAAGAATTGGTGCCCACCGGATTGGATATTTGCAAAAAACGACTTTATACACTTATTGATAAAGTTGAACATGTTGAAGTGGATGAAAAGCAAATTGGTCAATTTCTACCGGATATTTATAAAAAGTTAGAATATTTAGATCGAGAAGAATTGATCAAACATTTTGTATCCACGGAATTCAATCGCTATTTATCCTATTATAAAAATGCCCGGGATATCAATATATCCGGGAAGGAACGGGGCGGTAAAAAAGGAAAGCGTGAAAAGGTGAGCCGAGCAGATCGGCGAAATACATCATTTGCAGGATTCTATATTAATATCGGTTTTCAGCAGAAAGTAAACCCGGGACGACTCATTGGATTAATCAATGAAAGTTTGCGGTCGGGCGACGCGGTCATTGGGAATATTGAAGTGATGAAAACATTCTCCTTTTTTGAAATTGATCATGAGTGGGAATCCAAACTATTGGAAGGAATTCAAGGAAAGAAATTCAATGGAATTCCATTACTGATCGAAAGGGATAAGGGTAACGGAAAAGGTGGTTCAAGAAGAAAAGGCAATTCCGGCCGGAAAAAGGTAGGACGGGCCAGAGCACGAAGAAACCGGAACGAGGGGGGCCGCCGGAGACGACGACGGTAATTTATATATTTCAGGGCGGACTCGCCCATCTCCAATTCTACGATGGGTAAGCAGGTCCGCCCGAACATTTTTTAATTGTTCAAATAATTTATGACTTCTTTTTTGCTGTTTTCTTCTGATTGGATTCAAACCCTTTATCAAAAGATTTATCCGAAAAGAGAAGAGATACTTTCTCTTTAGATTTCTTCGCTTTTTTATAGCATCGGTTTGAACAGAGTGTGACGGTAGTTCCATTTACATCCAGTGCTTTACTGGCTTTCATTTTACGTCCTGTAAACGGGCAGGAGGTTTGGGTGTATTGTCCAGTGGCTGCCAGTTGAAAATTCGCTGCGGTGGAAAATTTCGCACTGCTGTCCTCAAAATCCATTTTGCATCCACCGCAACAGAAATAGACTTTTCCATCTTTATATGATGCATATTCAGCTTTATCAATATCCTCCCCGGATATTACACACTTGACCTTATTTTCTTTGTGACCGTTTGTTTCAGGTGCTTGGGCGACCAACACACAGGCCAATAGCAAAATGAATAATAGAGCTTTTTTCATGATTTCATTCCTCTTTTAGTTATAAAGCAAGTTTACGCATAGAACCTTATATGGATTGCAAATTATTATGCATCAGCAATCAAATCATTTTTAGATTGGTTCATGAAAAATCTTCGGCCATTTATCATTTGTTGTCTCATTTTTGGATGCAGCCAAAAGGCTCTTCCACCACCCGAACCGGATTATGTACCACCGGCAGAAATGAATTACCGAAAATATTTCCATTCAAATCAGAAATCTTTAGATCCCATAGAAGGGGTGTGGACAGAATTTGTAGTGGGATCCCTATACGAAGATGGTAAACTCATTCAACGAAAAGAAATCCCTAAACGGGCTCGATGGATTGTGATTAAAAAGGGAAGCCATTATCAAATTCTGAATGAGTATGGGGAGCAGAACCAATTTGTCGCTTCATTTAAACCAAGTCGAGATTCACATACATTTATCTTTGATTGCGAGTTTATCAAATCCAAAGATCGTGTGGTGACTGAAGCGACCATGGTGGATGGAAAAAGGATTGAAATGGCCTATGACGCACCCGAAGGAATTTTCGAAGAACAATATGGTGAATTTATGGGTGAGGCATTAAAAGCAGATCCCTATAAAACGCTGCAACTCCATTGGCAATTTAATTGGCTGAAAACATTTCCTATTGAATAATTCTTGTAGAGGCGAGGCATGCCTCGCTCCTACATTAAAACTATGATTGAATCCATAATTCTCGTTATTGCCGCATTCCTTACGGCCACCTTATCTGCCATTATCGGCATGGGCGGCGGTGTCACATTGTTGGGTATCATGGCCATTGTCATGCCGGAGGGATATTTGGTCGTAGCCTATCATGGAATCATCCAATTGGTAAGCAATGTTACACGGACTACTGTTTATAGAGATGCGATTGACCGTCCCATTCTATCGCGATTTGCCATGGGGATCATTCCCGGATTAATTCTCGCAGCAGGCGTGGTGTATGGCCTGATCCAATTTTATGATGTGTCCTCAGCCAGTGAAATCAAAATTGATTTTTTAAAACCCCTCATCGGTCTCTATATCATTTGGTTCCTCTATCTGCGAAAAAAGAAACCCATTTCGGATCAGGCTTTTCTATGGATGGGCAGTCTCAGTGGATTGGTCACTGTTTTCATTGGTGCAGCAGGACCGTTGATTGCCCCATTTTTCATCAGCAAGGATATCAAAAAGGAATCAGTCATCGCCACTAAGGCGGCCTGCCAGGCCATTGGTCATTTCGGGAAAATGCCCATTTTCATTTTTTTGTTTGGTGTGAATTACTTGGCCGATTGGTCCGTGATACTGCCATTGGTCTTGGCCGTTTATTTTGGTACTAAATTCGGCAAAAAGATGTTGGGCAAACTACCGGAAAAAACATTCAAAATGCTGTTTAGAGGCGCCCTCACATTAATTGCTATTCGATTGGTCGCTATGGAATTACTGAATTTATTATGAAGATTGCCGTCATTGGCGCCGGTGCATTTGGTTCGTGGACGGCCTTTCATCTTCAATCCAAAGGTCATGATGTCACCCTTTACGATCGCCACGGATCAGGAAACCCTAAGTCCAGTTCTGGCGGTGAATCTCGGATGATCCGCGGTATTTATGGGAACAATCAGCAATATATTGAATGGACAACCCGGTCACTTGAATTATGGAAATCCTATCAACTTGAATGGGAGGAAGAACTCTTTGTCAAAACGGGCATTCTCTGGATGTTCTCTCAAGCGGATGATTTTGCCCGAAATTCGCTAACATTTTTAGAACAAGTGAATTGGACCGTGGATGAATTAACAAAAAATGAAACCAAGAATCGATTCTCCCAAATTAACGTTTCCGATATCCATACATTATTCTACGAACCGGATGCAGGATTCTTAAGGGCCAATCATGCATGTAAGGTGGTGACAGATCAATTTCAAAAGCTAGGTGGTATTTATATTGAAAAAAGTATCAACCGGCCAGTGGAACCTTCCTGCATTGAAACAGAAGATGGGACCCAGATTGAGGCCGATCATTATATTTTTGCATGCGGGCCATGGATGAAAAATCTGTTCCCGGAAAAATTGGGGAATAAAATAAATCCAACACGACAGGAGGTGTTCTTCTTTGACACTCCGCAACAATTTCAAATGGATTCAATGCCCATGTGGGCGGACTTTGGGGACGTCTTTCATTATGGCATTCCCGGTTCAAAATACCATGGATTTAAAATCGCCAATGATACAAGGGGTGAATCTTTTGATCCGGAAACAGGGAATAGAGAACCATCTGAAAAGGGTCGAAAAAAAGCCATGGATTATGCAACCTATCGCTTCCCGGAATTGGCGGGAAGGAAAATAACCGATGCACGGGTCTGCCAATATGAAGATACGCCGGATGAACACTTCATCATTGATCGCAATCCAGATGCAGATAATATATGGCTGGTATGCGGCGGCTCAGGACATGGATTTAAGATGGGTCCGGCGATTGGAGAGGCCGTGGCTCAGATGGTGACAGGACAAAATCCCATTAATCCATTTTTTGCATTATCCCGTTTCGATAGCTAAACTATAAATCTATGTTAAGACAATTCTTATCAATTTTGCCATTGAGTGCAGTGCTCGTCATGGGGCAGGGTGATGATGAAATGATCCTTATCCCCGGAGGTACTTTTGATATGGGTCGCCCAGTGGATCAACCGGATTCAGATAATACACCGGCTCACAATGTCAAAATTAATAGCTTTTATATGGATAAATATGAAGTGACCGTGGGGCAGTTCAAAAAGTTTCTGGAAGATACAGATTATGATTTTGACTGGAAATTATGGGAAAAATATTGGGTGTCACCGACGGATGATCACCCTATGGTCAATGTGGATTGGTATGAGGCAGCGGCCTACGCGAAATGGGCCGGTAAACGGCTGCCCACGGAAGCGGAATGGGAATATGCAGCCCGAGGTGGACTGGAAGGAAAGCGCTATCCCTGGGGAGATTCCATCACCAAAAATGATGCCAATTTCCATAAATATTGGAAACATGATGAAGAATATGACCCCGATGATCCTGTGAAAAAATCCGGTAAGGACACATGGCGGTATGGTACAGCGCCAGTAGGCAGTTTTGCCCCCAACGGTTACGGGCTCTATGATATGGCTGGGAATGTATCCGAATGGTGTTCAGATTTTTATCAGTGGGATTATTACAAAAATTCACCTACCGATAATCCAAAAGGACCAGAAACAGGTACCACAAAAGTATCCCGTGGTGGTCATTGGTATAGTTGGCATAAGGGCTTGCGGGTATATAATAGAGGGGACAATCCGCCGGATGTGAATCGCTGGCAGGATGTACAGGGTTTTCGCTGTGCAAAAGATTTGAAATGAGGAGGAAGAGATGAAAGGTCTAAAACAAATATTCATTTTAATAGGCACCATCACTATGATGTGGGCCCAATCATATGATATCGTCATTCAAGGTGGGCGGGTCATGGATCCGGAAACAGGATTGGATGCCATTCGAAATGTGGGGATTAACAGCGATCGAATCGTTGAAATCAGCTCAAAAACACTGAAAGGTACGAAGGTAATTCATGCCAAAGGATTGGTGGTTTCACCGGGATTTATTGACCTCCATGCCCATGGTCAAACCAACGATGCCCACAAGTACCAAGCCAGAGATGGAGTGACTACGGCCCTAGAAATGGAAGGGGGCGTAGGATACATCCGGGAATGGATTGAAGCCAAACGGGGGAATACAATTGTGAATTATGGTGGAACCGTTCCCCATGGTTTGCTCCGAGCACTGGCCATGGATGCGAATCGCAGCATCGCCAAAAAAGTAGATCGTATTGTAAAAGATAAAGGAATAGAAAATTTAACAATGGGTCAGTTCGCCAGGGAGATAGGGCAATCCAGTTATGCGTCGCAATCCAAGAAAGAAATGCGTCGAACCGAATCTATGATGGAGAATTATCTGTCTGCTGGTGCTTTGGGTATCGGCGTCCCCGTTGGCTATTACAATGGCGCCACGGCAGGGGAAATTTATGGCGTATACCAATTTGCTGCCAAAATGGATGTACCTGTTTATACCCATACACGAGGTTTTGGCCTGCCTGGACTGCAAGAAGCCATGGCGGACGCAGCCACTTCCGGTGCTTCGGTTCATCTAGTTCATGCCAACAGTATGTCTTTGGGAGAAATTGAAACCACACTGTCCATGGTGGCAGACGCCCAGAAAAATGGATTGGATATCACTACAGAAGTATATCCATATACCGCAGCATCTACATCGATTGAATCCATTTTGTTTGACGAAGGATGGAAGGAAACACTAAATATTTCTTATGAAGATCTCCAATGGGAGGCCACAGGCGAACGGCTCAATAGCAAAACATTTTATGAATATCGCGAAACGGGCGGTACCATCATTATCCATATGATGAAGCCGGATTGGATCAAAAAGGGTGTAAGTCACCCCTTGATCATGATTGCGTCTGACGGAATGCCTTTTGCACCGGGAGCACATCCGAGAACGGCTGGGACATTCTCTCGCGTATTGGGCAAATACGTCCGAAAAGAACGGGCCTTAGATCTCATGACTGCCCTAAAGAAAATGACCATTATGCCGGCAAAACGGTTAGAAAATGTGGCACCCGTCATGCGAAATAAAGGGCGGATTCAAGTCGGGGCTGATGCAGATATAACCATTTTCAATCCACGGACTATTATTGACAAAGCCAACTTTAAAGGACTGCAATATTCAGAAGGTGTAAAATACGTTTTAGTCAATGGTGAATTGGTTGTGGATGAGGGTGAAAATGTAGAAAATGCATTTCCGGGGAAGCCCATTCTCGGCAAATACAGAAAATAGAATTTCATGATTCGACCTCGGATTTTTCTTTGGTTATTCATCCTCATATTTGGGTGTGAATCAAAGCCAAATGATTCACCATTATTAAGGGAGATTTTTCAATCGCTTGGAGAGAAATTGCCAGAAGTGGTTTCTGATCCGGGTAAATATCGCATCCAAATTATCTATACCCAAATTGATCGAAATGAAAATCAATCTCCTGTTTTTACGACGCATTCCTTTCGATTGGATACCACTCAGTATTTTTATCCTGCCAGTACGGTAAAATTCCCCGCTGCTGTGTTGGCTTTGGATAAACTGGCTCGATACGGTTCATTGGGCATCACCAAAGATTCAAAATTGACTATAGGCACAGGGTACAGTGGTATGACACCGGTAGATGGTGATTCAACTTCCGAAAGCGGCAACGCAACCATAGGCCATTATATCAAAAAAATATTGGTCGCCTCTGACAATGATGCCTTTAACAGGATTTATGAATTCTTGGGTCAGGAACATCTCAATCAGCGTATGTGGGATTTATGCTACAAGGATGTACGCATTCGTCATCGACTATCCATTTTCCTTTCTGAAGAAGAAAATCGCCACACCAATCAAATTCAGTTCTATGATGATCAAGGACGGAAAATGTTGGATCAGCCTATGGTGAGATCAGAATTGGATTTGCCAGTCAATGCAAAAGGAGTTCAGATTGGAAAAGGATATATGTCCGATGGGGAAAGGGTAAAAGGTCCACTGGATTTTTCGAAAAAGAACTTTTATCATTTGGCGGAACAGCAGCGCTTTTTGAGACAGGTCATGTTTCCTGAAACGGTTAAAAAGGATCAACAATTATATTTGAGCAAATCGGATTACCGATTTTTATATCAATGGTTATCGACGCTGCCTAGAGAAAGCCAATATCCCCACTACACAGATTATGATGAATATTTTGACGGGTATTGCAAATTTTTCATGGTGGGGGACTCGAAAGATCATTTGCCTGATCATATCCGGATATTTAATAAAGTGGGCTGGGCTTACGGATTTCTGACGGATAATGCATATATCATGGATGCGGAAAATGGTGTAGAGTTTTTTCTGTCTGCGGTGATTTATAGCAACAGCAATGAAACCATGAATGATGATACATACGACTATGAAACGATTGGATTACCTTATTTAGCAGAATTGGGTCGAAAAATTTATGCGTACGAATTAAAAAGAAAGCGGTCTATTCGTCCAGAATTTTCTCGTTTTATGGTCAAAAAATAGTTTCACTATTCCGACTATTTAGATTCTTTATCCCATATAAAATAGCGAAATTCCCCGGCTGATTTCGGCCTAAAAATCAAATATTTGGACCCCCCTTTAATTCCCCCCTATGATAGGGGGGATACAGAGGGGTCGATTTTATCGGTCCAAATAGAATTATCTCGAAAGAATTTAATTAATGAGAAAAAATAATTTTAGGAATATCGCCATCATCGCCCATGTGGATCACGGCAAAACCACATTGGTGGATGGACTATTACAACAATCGGGCACCTTTAAAGCCCATCAAGAAGTAGAAGACCGTGTCATGGATTCTATGGATCTTGAAAAAGAACGTGGCATCACCATCACCGCTAAGAATACGGCCATCCATTATGAAGGGGTAAAAATCAATATTATGGACACCCCCGGCCACGCTGATTTTGGTGGCGAAGTAGAACGAAGTCTGAATTTGGTAGATGGTGCACTCTTGCTGGTGGATGCCAGTGAAGGGCCTCTTCCACAAACCCGATTCGTATTGAAAAAGACACTGGAGAAAAACCTCCCTGTAATTTTGGTCATCAATAAAATTGATCGATCTGACGCTCGGATTGACGAAGTGGTGAATGAAGTTTATGATCTCTTTATCGATTTGGATGCTACTGAAGATCAAATCGAATTCCCTATTTTATATACCATTGCCAAAGATGGGGTTGCCCATGCTGAAATTGGTGATGACTCCACCGATCTGAAACCCCTATTCGATGCCATTTTAGAGAATATTGAAGGTCCGGTGGCCGATGATGACCATACACCTCAATTCCTCGTGACTAATTTGGATTATGACTCTTATGTGGGGCAGGTGGCGATTGGCCGCTTAAATCACGGTACATTGGCCATGAATCAATCCTATGCACTTTGCGGGGCAGATGGCATTCGCCGGAATGAAAAGTTTTCTGCATTGTATACATTTAAGGGTTTACAAAAAGTTCAGGTAGATCAATTAGAAGCAGGTGATATTATCGCGGTGGCCGGGATTGATGGTGTCACTATCGGAGATACCATCTCGGATAATGAAAACCCTGAACCATTGCCACGGATCATTATTGATGAACCCACCGTATCCATGCTTTTTTATGTGAATAATAGTCCATTCGCCGGAAAAGAGGGGAAATACCTTACCTCTAGAAATATCAGCGAAAGATTGGATAAAGAAACTTTGGGAAATGTTTCGCTTCAAGTCCATAAAACCGATCGGACCGACGTGTTTGAAGTCCGTGGTCGTGGGGAGTTGCAAATGGCCGTTCTCATCGAAACCATGCGTCGTGAAGGATTTGAGTTTATGGTATCGAAACCCCGGGTCATCACCCATGAAAAAGATGGTAAAACCATGGAACCTATGGAGAAGGTATTTCTAGATATTCCCGATGATAAAGTGGGTGTAATCACTGAGAAACTTTCTGCAAGAAAAGGACGCATGACCAATTTGGTCAATCATGGCCATGGCCGTGTGTCCATGGAGTTTGTGATTCCTTCCCGGGGACTAATCGGATTTCGCAGTCAATTTCTGACCGACACTCAAGGGGCAGGGATAATGAATAAATTATTTGATGGATTTGCCCCTTGGTTCGGTCCGATCCCACAACGGGTAAGCGGCGCCATGATTTCTGATCGTAATGGTAAAGTGACCACTTATGCCTGTCTAGGAATGGTGGATCGTGGCGAATTATTCGTAGAAGTGGGTACGGATGTTTATGATGGCATGATCATCGGCGAACGGAATCGAACAGAAGATTTATCGTTAAACATTACCCGTGAGAAAAAATTGACCAATATGCGTGCCGCTTCTTCTGATGCTACAGTGGTACTCCGTCCTCCGAAGCAATTGTCGTTGGATCAATCCATCGAGTTTATTGCAGAGGACGAACTAGTTGAAGTGACGCCGGAATCCATTCGGTTGCGGAAAATGGAGTTGGATGCCAATAAAAGAGCATCTGCCCACCGCAAAGCAAAATACGCCAACAACTAAACGAATTCCTTTTTGACATAGTCATTTGTCCCCTATTTTCAAATATGAGGAAGGGGACAAAAATCATTCAATTCGTCCTGCTGGCTGCGTCGCTGACCGCCGGTAATTCACCCAAGCCACCCAATATCATACTGTTATTTGCGGATGATGCAGGTTATAGTGACTTTGGTTTTCAAGGCAGTTCCAATTTTCACACCCCCCATTTAGATAAACTAGCCAGAGAAAGTGTTCGCTTTACTCAGGCCTATACCACGGCAGCAGTTTGCGGTCCTTCTCGGGCAGGATTAATGACGGGGAGGTACCAGCAGAAATTTGGGGTGGAAGAGAATAATGTGCCCTCTGCCATGAGTCCGGCGGGACTCACCGGCGCAGAGATGGGACTTCCATTAGATCAGCAGACCATTGCTGATTATCTCAAAAGTGCCGGTTATCGGAACATTTATCTTGGTAAGTGGCATCTGGGTGGGGCGGACCGATATCATCCCTTAAAACGGGGATTTGACGAATTCTATGGATTCCGCGGTGGGGCCCGACATTTTTGGCCTTATAAAGAACTTCCCAAAGATCCACTTCGCAAATGGGAAAAGGGATTTAAAAACTTTGAAGAACCAGAAGGGTATATGACCGATGTGATTGCTCAAGATGCAGTCAATGCCATCGAAAGCAATAAAGATAATCCATTTTTTCTATTCGTTTCTTTTAACGCAGTCCATACGCCCATGCATTATTTAGAATCAGATCTCCCGGACAAAAATATCAAACTCACAGAGAAACGGCGAAAACTCTATGCCATGACCAAGGCCATGGATCGGGCATGTGGTCAGATCCTTGCCAAACTGGATGAACTGGGGTTGACAGACAATACATTAATCGTATTCACCAATGATAATGGCGGTGCGTGGAGTAATGATTCGAATAATCGGCCATTGAGTGGTGTAAAAGGCACCCATTTAGAAGGGGGCATTCGCGTACCCTTCCTTTTGAAATATGGGGATCGATTTGATGGGGCAACTACATTTGATCATCCAATCAGTACCTTTGACCTATTGCCCACATTTGTGGATGCAGCAGGAGGAGATGAAATAGAGAATACAGATGGGGTCAGCTTAATTCCCTTTTTGGAGGGGAAGAGCAATTTCAAACCACACGATACATTATACTGGAAGAAAGAAACACGGGCAGCTATTCGGGATGGGGACTGGAAATTAATTCGCATGCCTGATCGTCCAGCCTTACTTTTCAATATTGCCAAAGACCCTTATGAGAAAAAAGATTTAGCCAAAAAGCATCCGGAAAAAGTGAAAAAACTCTATAAAAAACTTTTTGAATGGGAGGGGACTTTAAAGCGACCATTGTGGATGACGAAACGAAAAAACAGTAAACGCGCCATCGAAACATTTGACAAATATAGATAATCATGAAACACATTAAATCAATAACAATATTCTTAATAATATCAATAGTTAGCGTCGCATTTATTTCATGTTCAAAACCGAAAAATCAACCGAATATCATTTATATTTTGGCCGATGATTTGGGTTACGGTGAGTTGGGTGTATATGGACAAAAAATAATTGAAACGCCCAATATTGATGCTTTGGCGAAAAATGGTATGATGTTCACGGATCACTATTCCGGATCACCCGTTTGTGCGCCGGCTCGATCAGTATTCATGACTGGCCAGCATTCAGGCCATACACCCATCCGCGGGAATGACGAATGGAAGGAACGTGGGGATACGTGGAATTATCAAGCCATGTTTGACAATCCTTTTTTGGAAGGACAGCGCCCCATTCCTGACAGTACTGTGACCATTGCTGAAATACTTAAGGATGCAGGGTACACGACAGGCATGGTTGGTAAATGGGGATTAGGTGCACCTACAACAGAAGGGGTCCCCAATAAACAGGGTTTTGATTTTTTCTATGGATATAATTGTCAGCGCCAGGCTCACACGCTTTATCCAATGCATTTGTGGAGAAATGAGGAACGACATATCCTTGATAATAAAAATGTGGCACCCCATGCCAATTTAGCTGAAAATGCAGATCCTACTGATCCTGCCAGTTATACGGATTTTGAATTGAATGACTTTGCCCCAACCTTGATGCACAAAGAAGCACTCCAATTTTTAGATGAAAACAAGGAAGGTCCATTTTTCCTTTATTATGCCTCACCGCTTCCTCATGTGCCCCTTCAAGCGCCGGAAAAATGGGTGAACTATTACCGTACCAAATTGGGCGAGGAGAAACCTTATACAGGTAAATCCTATTTCCCCAACCAATATCCTCGTGCTACCTATGCGGCTATGATCTCTTACTTGGATGAACAGGTGGGCGATTTGGTGAAAAAGTTGGTAGAAATTGGTCAATACGAGAATACATTAATCATTTTTACATCGGATAATGGTCCCACCTATGCCGGTGGTGCGGACACGCCTTTTTTTGATAGTGCAAAGCCATTTAATACGGAAAGGGGATGGGCAAAAGGGTACGTCCATGAAGGGGGGATTCGCGTCCCCATGATTGCCAGTTGGCCCGGGAAAATTAAAAGGGATAGCAAAACAAATTTACTATCCGCATTTCAGGATATGATGCCTACCTTTGCTGAGGTTGCAGGTGTGGAATCACCCCAAGACATAGACGGTATCAGTATATTGCCTACACTGACGGGGAAAGAACAATCGGAGTCCCATGTCTACCTGTATTGGGAGTTTCCTGCATATAATGGCCAACAGGCCGTTCGAATGGGGAATTGGAAAGGGATTCGGAAAAATATTTTTAAAGGGAATATGGCCATCGAACTCTTTGATCTAACCAGAGATATGCAGGAGCAGTATGATTTGGCTAAAGTCCGACCGGATATTGTGGAGCGAATGGAAAAGATTATGATTCGTTCTCATACCCCGTCCCAAATCGATCGATTTAAATTTCCCCAATTGGGGGACTAACTGGTATTTTCTGTTTCGAGAAATAATCCAATGTAAAGACGCCCAGCGGGGCGTCTCTACAATACGGATTTTATTTTCTGTCTTATATTTTCTTAACCTAAGTTCTCCGCACATTTTTAGAAGGAGTGTTCATGCGTAACGCATTAATCAAAGTTTTATTACCTCTGTCCTTTCTCTTTGGAGATGGACTTAAATCGCCATCCGAATTTTTAGGATATGATTTGGGAGACCATTTTACTTACCATCATCGTGTGGTATCCTATTTTGAACATGTTGCGGATGCTGCATCCAATGTGAAACTAATCCCTTATGGCGAGACCTACGAACAGCGCCCTCTCATGGTGGCCGTCATATCCAGTGATGAAAATATGACTATGCTGGAGGATCTCCGAAAAGATAACCTCAAACGGGCCGGAATTCTCAAAGGGAAACCTGGACAGAAAAAAGTGGGTATCGTATGGCTAAGCTATAATGTTCACGGCAATGAAGCCAACTCTACTGAAGCGGCCATGAAAACATTACATGCATTGGCAGATCGACAAAATCGAGACACACAAAAATGGCTAGAAAATACCATTGTCATTCTAGATCCTTGTATTAACCCGGATGGACGGGATCGATATGCCCATTGGTTTCGAATGACCGCCAATCGCTGGCCTGATGCAGATCCGGTATCCAGAGAGCATATGGAGCCTTGGCCCGGCGGACGCACCAATCATTACTATTTTGATTTGAATAGAGATTGGGCATGGCAAACCCAAGTTGAATCTGAATCACGAATTGCATTATACAATCAATGGCTGCCTCATATTCACGTGGATTTTCATGAACAAGGTGTGAATAATCCTTATTTCTTCGCACCGGCAGCAGAGCCTTTCCATGAATATATCACCGATTGGCAACGGGAACTCCAGTACATCCTTGGGAAAAACCATGCCAAATATTTCGATAAGAACAATTGGCTTTATTTTACTAAAGAGGTCTTTGACCTGTTGTATCCCAGTTATGGGGACACCTATCCCACATATAACGGGGCAATTGGTATGACTTATGAACAAGCAGGGCATAGCCGGGGCGGATTGGCTATTGAGACTGAAGATGGAGATACACTGACCCTAAATGATCGACTCACCCACCATTATACCACAGGATTATCCACCATCGAAGTGGCATCAGAGCATATGGATAAAATGGTATCCGAATTTTCCCAATTCTTTACAAAAGGGATGAAAAATCCCGAGGGTGAATATACTACTTATGTGATTCCCAGAACCAATGCCGATGATAAGGTCAATGCATTGAAATCCTGGTTGGATCAAAATGGAATATCTCATGGGATTGCCAGTGGAAGTAAATCCATTAAAGGATTTAACTATACAACAGGTAAATCATCCCAAGTCCGAGTAAAAAAGGGGGATATGGTGGTCTCTGCCAAGCAACCGAAATCTGTTTTGGTGCAGGTGTTATTTGAACCCCAGACTGCTTTAAGAGATACCATGACTTACGATATTACCGCTTGGTCATTGCCATATGTGTACGGGGTCGATGCCTACGCTGTGAAAGGGGATATTAAATCCACATCAGCAAAACAATTTTCCTTTATAATTTCTCCGATTGTAAGTAGGCCCTATGCCTATATATTACCATGGAAAGATATCCAAGATCTGAAGTTTCTCGCATTTTTATTCAAGCATAAGATTGTTACTCGGGTGTCGGAAGAACCCTTCTCCCTTGATGGTAAAGACTATGATGCAGGCACATTGGTCATTACGCGAAAGGGGAATGAATCAATGGGCCGGAAATTTGATGATGTCGTGAATGAGGGGGCCATAGCCAATGGGAGGCGACTGGTCGCAGCCAAAACCGGATTTGTCTCTAAGGGGAAGGACTTTGGATCATCCTCTATGCGCGTGGTGAAACGACCCAAAATTGGATTGGTTTCGGGTGATGGTGTCCGCAGTTATGCCTATGGCGAAGTATGGCATTTCTTTGAAAGACAAATAGAATTTCCTGTTACTGTTGTGGATAGTGATTATTTTAATCGTATACCGAAACACGATTTTGATGTGCTGATATTACCGGGAGGCAGTCATGGTTATCTCAATACGGAAGCCATGAATGAATTGCGTCATTGGGTTCGAGCCGGTGGACGTCTGATCCTCATGGATTCCGCCATGGATCGGTTTGTAGATCAAAAGGGGTATGGATTAAAACAGTTTGCCACCAAAGATGAAAAGAAAGCATCTGAGAAGAAGAATAAAGAGCGCAATCTGGCTGAACGACTGAAGTCTTATAAAGATCGTCAGCGGGATGGTGTGAGCCATAGTTTGCCCGGAGCTATCGTTAAAGTTAAAATGGATAATTCCCATCCTTTAGCATTTGGGTATGATGATACTTATTTTTCGCTCAAACTTCGGAATCGCCGATATGCTTATTTGCCCAGAGGATGGAACGTGGGTACGATTCAAGATTCCACAGCCATCGTGAGTGGGTTCGTTGGGTATAAAGCCCAAGAGAACTTTAGAGAATCTATGGTATTTGGCGTCGAAGAAATGGGTAGAGGTCATGTGGTATATATATCTGATAATCCATTGTTTAGAGCATTTTGGTATAATGGAAAACTGTTATTTGGGAATGCCGTATTCATCGTTGGAAATTGATAAATGTAGAGACGTAGTATGCTGCGTCTCTACATCATTTTAATATGAAAAAATTATTCATAACTATCCTCATTTTTATTGGATGTGAACGTTCTGATATTCAGCTGAAAACGGTGGATGCAAATGCACTCCATAACCAGATTGCCATGCATCAAGGAAAAGAAGCTGTATTGGTCAATTTTTGGGCCACCACATGCGCTCCTTGTTTAAAGGAATTCCCCATGATTATGGAATTGGCCGATGCATACAAAGATCAGGGAATGAAAATCTATTTTGTCACTACCGATTGGGAGGACTATCGGGATAAAGCTATGGCATTCCTCGAATCAAAAGGATTTAAAGGATTGACCTTCATGAAGGAAGAAGGGAATGACAATAATTTTATTCGCGCCATCAGTGATGATTGGTCCGGTGCCCTTCCATTTACAATGGTTTATGATAAAGAAGGGAATGTAACGGACAGCTGGGAAATGGAACAGGATCGTGCTTTTTTTGAGGCAGCAATAATCAAGGCGATTAATCAATGAAGTTTGAGGAATTCCAGTTAGAAAGGAATCAATCCATTTGGGAAAATAAGGTGGACTACAATTTGTCAGAAAGTGGCGTGCACCCCGGTACACTCGATTCTCTTTTCTCCACTGAATTCATCAAAAAAATCACCACCACTGAACTCACATACGGCTTTACAGAAGGATCCCCTGAATTACGGCAATCCATTGCATCAATTTATCCCGGGGCAACGCCTGAGAATGTTCAAGCATTTAATGGGTCTGCTGAGGCCAATATGGTGGCGATTATGACATTATTGTCTGCAGGAGATGAAATGGTATATATGGTTCCCAATTATCTCCAAATTCATGGATTTGCTCAAGGATTAGGTGTGAATGTAAAAACATTCACGCTTCATGAATCTCTCAATTGGCAGCCGGACTTGGATGAATTGCGGTCCTTGGTTACGGATAAAACAAAAATGATATGTGTTTGTAATCCCAATAATCCCACCGGATCTGTGTTACCAAAAGAAACAATTATGGCCATTGGTGAGATTGCAAAATCTGTGGGGGCATGGATTCTTTCTGATGAAGTATATCGTGGCGCAGAATTGAATGGTGAAGAATGTACTTCTGTATGGGAAACAGGCTATGAAAAGGCTATCGTCAATTGTGGATTGTCTAAAGCCTATGGCTTGCCCGGGTTGCGATTGGGTTGGTCTGTTTCAAATGAATCGTATATTCAAGATTCCTGGGCAACACACGATTATACCTCCATTGCTATTGGACGATTGTCCGATCTAATTGCTGCCCATGTTTTACATCCGGACCGCCGGATGGATACATTGAATCAAACGCGTGCATCTCTGACTGAAAACTTAGGCTTATTCCAAGATTGGGTTAAATCCTTTGATGGCCAATTTTCATTTATTCCACCTCAAGCCGGTGCCATGGCTTTTGCGGGCTATGAATGGGATATCAATTCTTCAAAGCTGGTAGAAAAAGTCCGGAATGAAGCCAGTGTAATGTTAGTGGCGGGGGATTGGTATGGCATGGATCATTATCTCCGGTTTGGATACGGGGCCAAACGATCAGATTTGGAGGCGGCACTTGAACGTATTACACCCATTCTAAAATTATTATGATCAATTTTCAATCTGATGTGCCTGCCGCTTACGATCGGTCAAAGGCATATATCCGACATACACCTTTAGAACATTCCCCTTATTTAAGTCGATTAATAGACGGCAATGTGTATCTGAAACTGGATAATATCCAAAAAACAGGGTCGTTTAAATTTCGTGGTGCCATCAGTAAAATGACATCCTTGACTAAGGAGGAACAAGCCAATGGCGTGGTCACTGCATCCACGGGAAATCACGGGGCCGCCTGTTCTTTGGCCATGTCACTATTGGGATTAAAAGGCAAAATTGTCGTCCCTGAAATCGTCCATAAAAATAAAGTGGAGAATATCATCAATTTTGGTGGTGAAGTGGAATACTTTGGTGATGATTGCATCCGTGCAGAAGAAAGAGCGCAAGAAATTTCTAAGGAAACAGGTGCAACTTATATTTCACCTTATAATGATCCGGCCATCGTATGCGGTCAAGGAACCATGGGATATGAGATTTATAAAGATTTATCCGAAATCGATTCAGTTTTTATTTCTGTCGGCGGTGGTGGGTTAATTGCCGGTGTGGGCGGTTATTTGAAATCTGTAAATCCGAATATCAAAATGATTGGTGTATCTCCGAAGAACTCCTGTGTCATGTATGAATCTATAAAAGCGGGAAAACAGTTGGATTTACCTTCAGAAGATACCTTATCAGATGGGACGGCTGGTGGTGTTGAATTGGGTTCAATTACATTTGAATTATGTCAAAATATAATTGATGATTTCATTCTCGTTTCTGAAGATGAAATTGCAGAAGGCATCCGCACAGGGGTTGAAAAGCATCATCAATTAATCGAAGGGGCAGCAGGGACAGCCATTGCAGGATTCATGAAAATGAAAGATGAGCTGAAAGGGCAGACTGTGGTGGTCGTTATGTGTGGCGGTAATATTAGTCCTGAAGTATTAAAAAGCATCCTTTGATGGACATTTTAAATTTAGATCAAATCAAATCGGTTCTCCCTCAAATTGATTTGATAGATGTGATCGAAAGGGGGTTCACTGCTTATTCCAATGGGGATGTGGTGGTACCACCTGTGGGTGAAATGCATTTTGATTCACCACCGGGAGATGTGCATATCAAGTATGGCTACATTAAGAATGATGATGTTTATGTGATCAAAATAGCTTCCGGATTCTTCAGAAATAGTGATTTTGGCCTTCCCAATGGGCATGGGATGATGTTGGTGTTCAATCAGAAAACCGGCGAACCATTGGCCGTTCTTCAAGATGAAGGGTATTTAACCGATGTGCGTACTGCAGTTGCGGGCGCCATCTGTGCCAAATATTTATCACCAAAAAAGGTAGATCAGATTGGAATAGTGGGGACTGGCATCCAAGCCAAATTGCAGTTAGCATATTTAAAAGGTATCGTTGATTGTAAACATGCTTTGGTTTGGGGAAGAAGCGAAACTGCACTTTTGAAATATCAGTCGGATATGAGTGAAAGTGAATTCAATATTGAAACCACCCAAGACATGGACAAAATAATCGATCAATGCCAATTGATTGTGACGTGTACTGCCAGCGAATACCCACTGATTCATCGTGTGAATCCTGGGACACATATTACGGCAATGGGTTCAGATACCTTGACCAAACAGGAATTAGATCCATCTCTTTTGGCTGATGCAGATATGGTGGTAGCGGACAGCCGTTTTCAATGTGAGGAAAGGGGTGAAATCCATCAAGCCATGAAAAATGGTTTCACTATGAATGAGGTTGTAGAAATAGGGGAAATCATTTCAGGACATCATAAAAGCAGAACAAGGGAAGATCAAGTCACTATTGCCGATTTAACCGGTGTGGCCGTTCAGGATATTCAGATTTCTAAAGCGGTGCGACAAAAATTGAAATTGCAATGATGGAGGCAATTTTGGGAATTGGTAGAAAATTGTTAATATCCATCATGATAATTGGGGAGGAAAACCATGCTTAATACCTTAAAAAAATCAACAATATTTGCACTTTTGCTTTCATTCACGATTGCCGGTGAACTTTCACTGGGGTCATCCATCCCGTTGGGTGATGTGAAAATGAAAGACATCAGCGGAAAGACCGTCAGCTTGAATGATGTAAAGATGAAAAATGGACTTTTGGTGAACTTTTCATGCAATACATGCCCATGGGTTGTGGCGTGGCAGGATCGTTATAATACCTTAGCCGAAGCCAGCAATAAAAATGGAATTGGTTTTATTACGATCAACCCAAATACAAGAATCCGTGATCGAGGCGAAAGTTTAGATGATATGCGGGATTTTGCCAAAAAATATGGTCACGACTTTCTATATACGTTGGATAAAGGGGCAGAATTGGCCACCGCATTTGGCGCAACAAAAACGCCCCACATCTATCTTTTTGATGGATCGGGAAAATTGGTTTACCGAGGTGCTATCGATGATAATGCCAGAAAACCAAAAAAGGTAAAAGAAACTTACTTAATGGATGCCATTGCTGCCGTGGGGCAGGGTAAATCCATAAAAGTTGCTGAAACAAAAGCATTGGGATGCGGAATCAAATTCGCGAAAAAATAAAATATAAATGTCCTGTCCTTAATGAAGGATAGACCCTGTAACCATATCGTTGATGGTTGAATAGGAAAAATTATTAAATGAATTTTTCTTCATATTTTCTGCTCGGGCCGGAACCGGGTGATCAAATGTTGGGTACCTACAACATGTGGTTGGTAATTCTGTCATATCTTGTATCATCATTTGCTGCCTACACAGCTATCGATATATCTAGTATTATAAAATCCAATCGGGAGAAAAATGGAAAAATTCCTCGGGGATGGTTAATGGGGGGTGCATTTGCCATGGGTAGCGGAGTCTTTACCATGCATTTCGTCGCTATGCTTGCTTTTACACTACCCATTCCGGTGTTTTATAATGTCTGGATCACCTTGTTATCCCTTTTGCCGGCTGTACTAATGGCAGGATTTGTTCTTACAGTCATGTCTGTAGAAAAAATGGGAAATGGAAAATTGGTATTTTCTGCACTCATGATGGCCATCGGTATTGGTACCATGCATTATACGGGAATGTTTGCCATGCGAGGAGATATGATCATGCTCTATTCGCCTTGGCTATTTGCCCTCTCAATTATTGTGGCTAAAATTTTATCATTTTTATCCTTAACCATTATGTCTCATTTTATTCATAACAGAACAGAAAAAGTAATGGAATATAAAGTTGCCAGCGCCATGGTGATGGGTGCAGCCATTTGCGGGATGCATTATACGGGTATGGCAGCTACAAATTTCTATCCTGGGAATATGGCCATTGGTACCGTATTAGGGCTAGATACAGCATTGCTGGCGGGTGTTGTGGCGCTTGTATCCATGTCAATAATTAGTATCAATTTAGTCCTTTCAACAATTTCTCAGCGGAAATTTATTGAATTGGAGAAGGAAATTTCTGAAAGAAAACTGGCTGAAAAAGCCTTAAAAGATGCTCGGAATCATTTAGAAATTCGAGTGAGAGAACGAACGGCTGAACTCCAAGATTTACATGATGAAAAAAATCGTTTTATTTCCCGTGCATCCCACGATATGCGTACGCCCATTGCCGCTATTTTGGGATTTTCAAAACTCCTACCGGAAGGCAAGTGGGGTGAGCTCAATGAAAAGCAGAGAGAGTGTGTGGAAAAAATTGAAGGCCATGCCGATCGATTATCCAAAATTGTGGCAGACTTATTAAGCATTTCTCGAATTGAATCCGGTGTAATTGGTATTGCAAAAGATGAGGTTAGAATATCAAATGAGATTAAACTAGTGGCATTGGAAATGGAGGAATTATTGAAATCTAAAAAGCAAAAACTCGTTGTCAAAAATGACGGTAATTCAACCATAATTGTTGGTAACAGGGACTCTATACATCAGGTGCTGACCAACCTTGTGGATAATGCATCCAAATACAGCGATAAGAAAAAGACGATTACAATTGACGCAACGCAAGTCAATGGAGATTTATGTGTAAATGTTAAAGATGAAGGGATCGGACTTACTGAAGAAGATCAACATCATATTTATGAGGAATTTTACCGGGCCAAAAACTCAGGTGAACTAAAAGCCCAGGGCACCGGTTTAGGGCTAGCTATTGTAAAAAAACTTGTTGATCAAATGGGTGGTGCAGTGAGGGTTCAGAGTGATGGGCCTGGCACTGGTAGTACATTTTCATTTTCATTACCTATTGTTAAATAGGAGTAAACCATAATGACTAAGAAACGAATTCTAATTGCCGATGATGAACCGGATTTACTCTTCATTGCTGTATCGACCCTTGACCGTCCAGAGTGGGAAATTGTAACCACTGAAAATGGTGAAGAAACAATGCGTCGGATTGAAAATGATCCCCCATATGATGTAATTATTTTGGATGTACTCATGCCTGAGCCCAATGGATTAAAGATTGCAGAATACATCAAACGTCAAAGGGAATTAAAACATATCCCAGTCGTGATTCATTCTGCCATGAGCCAAGGAGACGTGCGTAATGAGGCCCATAGAATTGGTGTGGACAGGTTCATAACCAAACCTGTGGATTTGGATGAATTTCGAAAAACGATTGAATCACTTTTAGCTTAGATGAAGCAAAAAATCCTAATCATAGACGACGAACCTGATCTGAGAAAAATATATAGCATCTATTTGGAGGCTGAAGATTGTTCTATTTATGAAGCAGGAACGGGCATGGAAGGACGCCATTTAATTGCAGAGCAAGATCCGGATTTGTTGCTTCTCGATTTAAATCTCCCGGACGATAGTGGGTTGGAAATTTTAAAGTTTATCAAACAGAATTTTCCAGGAATTGAAACAATTATTATCTCCGGGACGGGAGATATCGATAAAGCATTGGAATCCATCAAGTTGGGTGCATTTGATTATATAGAAAAACCGGTGAATTCAAACCGGTTGATTATTACGGCTCGAAATGCACTCAGCCACGCCAATTTGCACAGAGAAAATGCCTCTTTACTGGCAGATACGAAACAACAATTTGATATTGTAGGAAATTCCAAAGTGATGGAGCGGGTCTTTGAACTGATCAATATTGGAGGACCTTCTGATGCATCTGTGTTGATTACCGGTGAAAGTGGCGTGGGGAAAGAATTGGTGGCGCGGGGGATTCAATCCCGTAGTGCGCGGCGGAAAAAACCATTTATTCAATTGAATTGTGCAGCCATTCCGCAAGAATTGATAGAAAGTGAATTATTTGGCCACATGAAAGGATCCTTTACCGGCGCGACTTCAGATAAAGCGGGTAAAGCAGAATTAGCGGATGGTGGAACATTATTCTTGGATGAAATTGGGGATATGAGTTTAATGACACAAGCCAAGGTATTACGTTTTCTGCAAAACGGTGAAATTGAACCGGTAGGCGGTACCGGATCAAAAAATGTAAATGTGCGGATTATTGCGGCCACCAATAAAGATTTATTAAATGAAATAAAAGAAAATCGGTTTCGCGAAGATCTTTACTATCGCCTGAATGTTATTTCCATCAAAATACCTGCATTAAAAGATCGAATGGAAGATATCCCCAGTTTGGTGAATTACTTTCTCAATAAACACGGATTAGAAAAAGGATATAAGGTAGAGAGCATCGGTAAAAGAGCGCTGAAGCAATTAGAAAGATATGATTGGCCGGGGAATGTGCGTGAATTGGAAAATGTGATTGAGCGAAGCATTATATTTTGTACAGGAAAAAAGATCAAAGATATAGATCATCCTGCTATGGGACCGGGGACCATACCAATAATGGATGAACCGGATGGTGGTTCCTTTGATAATCAGGTAAACTATTTTTCAAAGACGGTTATTAAAAAAGCATTAGATAAATATGACTGGAATCAATCGCGGACGGCTGACCAGTTGGGGCTGCACCGTAACACGCTCCAATCCAAAATTAAAAAATTAAATATCACCAAAGAATAATGGTGAGAAAAATTTCAACAATAAATCAAAATAGAACTTTAGTCTTATAAACCATATCGGTTATACTCAAACCGATAATTAGTTCTACTTATTACACTTCAACTCGCATAAAAACGTCTCCTCTACGGGCGACTTTATTTCTATAGCCTAATGTATAAATAACATATTTCTGCACAAAATATGGGCGAAATAGCCGAAATATTGTGCAATTAAAAATCCGCCACTTCTCGAGGGAAATAATTCAATTTATACATTAATTCGTGTTTCAAATGATGTTGGCATGGTTTTGGCAATTCTATTATTAAACCTTAAAAGGAGTGAAAACCATGATTAACCCAACTCGAAATTATTACCCAACTCAAAAGATGTCATCACTAGCAGTATTTGAAGAATATTTCGTCAAATACATGATGAAACACTATCAAAAGTTATTAGATGGATGTGCTTTACCCGTCACATATACTGAAGACCAATCGAAGGAGTCCAATGTGGATCCAGCATATGTCTTTCTAGCTTCACCCAAATAATCATCATGAAAAATTACAAAGGTATGAAATCCAAAATTGATGAAACCCTCGATGACAAACTAACTAAGCCTAACCAGGAAAACCGCAAGTCGATCCGTGAAAGATCAATTTTAAAGTTGAGTGATGACCTTTCCATTAATCCAACATTATTTCATGGTTGGGTACGGTTGGCAGAAGCATATTTTATCAAAAAAGAATATTTGATGGCATGCGAATGCTATGATACTGCACTCATGATCAAAAATGGGAAAAATAAATTTGATAGAAAAATAATGAGCAGGGTGATTTCAAAAGGAAATAATAAAGAAATTATAGGGATGTTAAAGCGGATTAATGATTTTTGTTGGCAAGATTTGCGCCATCAAACGAAATAAAATTAACAATTATGGACTGGTACAGTTTTTGCAGGATAACCGGCAGAATGAATTACATAAATACAAATCTGTAGATGATGATTTCCGAATTCACAAAATTTAAAATGGTGGAGGTGGCAGAAGCATTTCAACAATTTATCAATCAATATGCAGAGTTGGTGTTTATTGACATCGCTTTCTCCACTAACCATTTTTGTATAATTGAAGAAAAAACTCATGCCCTCCACTGAGTAACCCTCCTTACCTCCTTAGGTTGTGTTGAAAAAGGCCGTCCGGATGGGCGGCCTTTTTTATTTATATGGAACCGTAATGAGTTGATTGTGCGATGGTGAATTAGTCTCCGGTAGTTGTACCGATTAATTATTCCTTAAAAAATTTACCATTTTCTACCCTTAATAAAATATATTACTGATTAGGAGCGATGTATTTAATAAATGTCCTAGGTTCAAGTAGTAAGTGCAACAGTGATTTCCTTTTCAAAAAATACTTGAAACCAACGGCCACAAAAGTTGAAATTAATCATATAAAATATATGCAATACTTTGATATAGATTATATCCTTTCACGGAGTGAGGAAAATTATATATGGTGAAAAGATAAGTTAATTAGGGTTAATAATATTCATCTTTCATGGGGTTATAGAAATCATTCAAATGAAAATTTTAATATAAAATCATAAAAATATGAGCAAAAAACGAATTTTGATTGCAGATGATGAACCGGATTTATTGATGATTGTTTCGTATGCTTTAGAAAGAGAAAACTGGGAAACTGTCAAGGTCGGCAGCGGCGAAGAGGCCCTGTCTCGATTGAAAAATGACTTACCGTATCATTTGGTTATACTGGATTATTTATTACCGGATCCAAATGGATTAGAAATTGCGAAATATATCAAATCTGAAAATAACTTATGCCATGTTCCCATAATTTTATGTACCGGTTCAGATGATTCTATTTTTCATCAAGAAATTAAAAGAATCGGTATAGAAAAATTAATAATTAAACCGTTTGATTTAGTCCAATTTCGGAAAACGGTAGAAGAACTAATGCACTAAATATAATAAGCAAATTTTAGATATTATTTGCCTGTATAAAGCTCACATGGCCAAGGTGAGGGTTGATCCATAGCGCCAATAATTTCATAAAAAAGCCACCTTTAAAAGGTGGCTTTTTTATGCAAAACTTCATCCTTTGTTGGTAACGCAATAAAAAAATTAGAAAATCCTTGATTTATAATATTAAAACCGATAAAATCATAATAACTATGAATACTGTGAATACCATTAATAAGTGGAATTTCTACAATGAAACAATCTAAAAAATATTATACGACAGGGGATATTGCCCGTTATTGCGAGGTAAATATTAATACAGTGAAGAATTGGATAAAGTCTGGGAATTTGAGTGGGTTTAGGACACCGTCCGGTCATTACAGGGTGCCACGAAAACAATTTATATCATTTGTTAAAAGTGAAGGATTTACCTACGATCAGGAATATTTTGGTAATTATAGAGAGACACCCGATGTGCTTATTGTAGATGATGATGAGCAGCACAACGAATTATTGGTTTATATCCTAGAACAGATATATAACGATATTGAAATAAAATGTGTCGCAAATGGTTTTGATGGCTACATGTTCATGTATAGCCATCCACCCAAACTTGTTTTATTGGATCTAATGATGCCCCATATTAATGGTCTCGATTTTTTAAGAGTGATGCAATCCAATAAAAATATGAAAAACATAAAACTGGTTGTGATTTCAGCCCACCTTACAGAAAAAATCCTTTTAAACTTAGATAAATGGAATGTGGATACAGTTTTGGAAAAACCTGTGAAAGAAGACGAGTTTATTCAAGTCTGCGACTCATTATTAGAATTAGAAAATTAGCTAGAAGAATTACCTCCAACATATATTAAGGAAAATATACGTGAAAAAAGCAAAAAAACATCTGACAACCGGAAACATCGCTCAGTATTGTGATGTGGATATTAATACAGTAAAAAACTGGATAAAAACAGGTATCCTTGAAAGTTTCAAAACACCATCAGGGCATTTTCGCATCCCTCTTACCAATTTCAAACATTTTGTTGAGAAAAATAATTTCCCCTATGACCCTGTATTTTTTGGCGAGGGTGTCCATTTATCGGAGGTTTTAATTGTTGACGATGATGAAGCCCATAACCGTTTACTAAAACAAATGATCAAGAGTTATGATAAAAATTTGCGTATACAAGAAGCATTTGACGGTTTCGAGGGGTATCATAAGTTTATGAGTGAAATGCCAAAAATCATGTTTTTGGATATCAAAATGCCCGTAATGACAGGCATTGAATTATTAAAAAAGATTCATTCTCGGACTGATATTGAAACAAAGGTTTTTGTGATCTCTGGTCATGTCGATGATAAAATGAATATGGAATTACAAAGTCTAGGTGCAGTGGAAATCCTAGAAAAACCGATTCATGTGGATTCCATAAAAAATATTCTAAACCGATCAGCAGAGTACCTATACGAGTGATCAATGGATTATTTTGAACTAATTGGATTAATGCGGGAACCATTTTCCATGGCACCCAACCCAGCCTTTTTTTATAAATCTAAGGGCCATGGGGAATGCCTGGATAATTTGGAGATTTCTCTGCGTTTGAAAAGAGGATTGAATATTGTGACCGGTGAAGTGGGGACAGGTAAAACGATTTTGTCCAGACTGCTTCTGGGCCGGTTTGTGGAATTTGGTGTTAGCCATAAATTTTTTCTTATTTTGGATCCAACCTGGAAAACTACCCAGGAATTCCTCATTTATTTACACCAGCTTTTCGGTATTCCCGTTAAGGAAAAATACCAGACAGCCCTCATGGACAATATTGAGCATTTCCTCATGGATCAATCGCTAAATGAAAAACAGCAAATTGTTCTGATGATCGATGAGGGGCAGAAAATGGGCCCAGACCAAATTGAGATTATCCGCACTTTATTGAATTTTGAAACCAACGATCAAAAGTTAATCCAGGTCATTATTTTTGCCCAGCCGGAAATACAAACATTGATTGATATCCATGAGAATTTCAAAGACCGCATTGCCTACCGGGGGAACCTAAGGCCCATGGATGATGGGGATACGGTTCGATTTATCGATCACCGGCTAAAAGTCAGTGGATTGAAAAAAGCGAATAAACTCATGACAGAAAATGCGAAGAAATTGATTTATCGTGAAACCAATGGCTATCCCAGGAGAATTATCGTCATGGCCCACAACTTGTTAATTGAAATGATAAAATTAAATCAACCGCAGATCAATACATCCATAGTGATGGATTGGATGCATAACCAGGAATTGAATTTTGCCTGATTCGGAAAAACAGAAAAGAGAAACGGCCACAAACCGATTACTGGACTTATTACGCGCGAAAGAAATGAGCGCAACCCCACAGGAACAGAATGATTCAGAACGAGCGTCTGCACCTGAGCAAAGCCCATCATTGGTTGAAAATATTCAGTCTGAATCCGCTCCCCATGAGCCGGCGAGTGAAGCAATACGAGGTGAGTTCCCCCGAGATTTATTCGATATGAAAACACCCATCGGTAAAATGAGGTTTTCAACCCGAATGGTGAATTCCCTGGGTAATATATTAAATCAGTCCAGTCAAATGATCACCATCCATATGGACGGCGGCACCTTAAACATGCTGGAATTCAGGCATAAAAAGGGTCAAAAAGTAGTAACTAAACTGGAAAGTATTTCGCTGCCATTATTAGACGGAGAAACGGTCATTGAGGATGATCCCGGATTATTGGATTATTATCTGAACAAGTTTGTTACCGATCAAAAAGATAAGGGGAAATATCTCTCATTTTCTTCAGATCGTTTGCAAACAGCCACAAAGGGAATTTTCTCCGAGAAACTCAAATCGGCAGAATATGAAGAATTGGTTAAATGGACGGTGAATAAACATTTGCCCATCAAAGCGGATCGGGCCGTGGTGGATTTTAAAGTCCTTCCTGCCCTAAATGGGAATGGTAAGAAGCAATGTCTGGTCTCTGCCTGCGATGAAAACGATTTGTTGGCTTACAGTGACATTTTTCAAAAACGGGGATTGAAGATGAGGCAAGTCAGCCCCTATTCCATTTTATTATGGAAATTATTCGTTCACAATTATCCCGACCGGAAAAATAGGAACAATATTATTGTCTATTTGGGCCAGAAAAAAAGTACGGTAATCATCGTGAAAAATAACCAGTTGATTCACAGCCGTAAAATGAATATGGGTACATCGGATTTTACCCAAGCAATGACCCAGAGATTCGTTGAAAACAATCAGGCCATTCAACTGGATAAAAAAATGGCGGAAGAACTTTTATTCAAATACGGAATAAGGGAAAATGAAAATTCCACCGTGCCTGAAAATGGTATCAACCTAAATAAGATATATATCCTCCTGCGGCCGGTATTTGATAAATTAGTTTCTGAATTGGATCGATCCTTTGCCTTCTTTAAAAAGGAAGATAAGGAACTGGAGTTGGGGGATGTTATTTTTACCGGACCTGGCAGCGCTATACCCAACATGGTTCAATTCCTCGGTGAGGAGCTTGAAAATAATGTGGAATTGCTCAATCCCAATCGCCAGAACACCTTTGCATTTGAGGGCGGAGAATTCTCCCCCGATCATTATGTGAAATATGCCCTGAATTTTGCACATGCATTAAACGCGCTGCCACCCGTTAATCTAATGGAACCGGCACAAAGGCAATCGGAGAAATATCTATTCCGTTCTAACGTCGCTTTAGCTGTTTTCAGCATTTTGTCCCCAATTATACTGGTATCAACCCTCTTGGCTTATGTGGGTAATATTTCTTTGGGCAATACCCTTACCGAAAGAAAATCAGAATGGGTCAATACTTCCAATGAGTTGAAAAATTTTCATGCCATGGCCAATGATATAGAAATCTGGAATGCGTACGTTCACTTTTTGAACAATGATAGGGCCTATTCCCGCAACCAGATCAAGATGCTTCAATTTCTCACCAACATTGTGCCTGCGGATATTAAACTGATCGGTCTTGATTTTGAACTTTTAAATACGGCAGGAAAAAATGATGGCAATTCCCTGGGGAAATCCAGCCAATTGACATTAAAGGGTGTGGTGGATTCTCCTGTATCCATGGCGGATATAAAACTAACGAATTTTGTTATGAAGCTGGAGAATGAACCCATTATTAAACAAGTCACATCAAAAGTGGATGATTTGGGAAAACCCGGCGATCGGCTTTTCTTTAACCTAGCGGTTGTGTTTTAATGAGTAGCCGGTTCATATTGTTCGTATCCATGGTAAGTCTCACCTGCATCTGCCTGATGGGGTGGATTTGGGTGAAATGGAATGTATATCAACCCCGCATGGTAGAAATGAATAGTGAACTGGAAACGCTCAACATCAAGTTTAAAGAACTGGACCAAATGAAAAATAACCTGCCCCAGGTCCGGGAAGCCTTTGAAGCCACAAGCCAAAATTTTGATACACTTAAAACCCGTTTAACCGATAACCAGTCTTATGTGGCCATGTTGGAAGAAATCCGCTCCATTGCGGAAAAGCACAATGTTGAAATTTTGTCCCTTTCACCCAGTTTATCCGACTCCTATCCTTCCATTCATACATTTTTGAACCATGGCAATAAGCACGTTGAACGCTATCCCGTCCAGGGGCGAATGCAGGGTGAATTTTTCAATATTTGCATGATGCTGGATGAAATTACTGAACTACCAGTAGATATCAATATTGGGAAAGTGAAAATGGAATCAGAAATGACTGAGGGAAAAATTGTAGGCTGTGACGTTCTATTCCTAACCTACATGCTGGTCGAAGGAAAAGGGAATTCCTCATGAGAAGTTTGGCTAAAAGAGAAAAAATCCTGAGTGGCTTACTGTTCGTGGTGGCGGTGTATTATTTTATCGATCGCCAGTTGTTCGGCCCTGAATCGACAGCATTGAAAAACAAATCTGCAATGGCCAATTTAAACCAAAGCGAACCGGAAAAAGATTTCAGGAAATATACCCGAGTCCCGGCAGTGGAGCTTATTGTTTGGGATGGGGAATGGAACTCGGACCCATTCATTTACCCCACCGGTCAGTCCGGTACTGAGGAACCGGGATTATTGTCCCAGGTCTTCGGTCAGGGAGAGAGCGGCAAACGTTTATCCTTAGATGGTATTTCCTGGATGGGGGATGCGGGTTATACCATTATTAACGGAAATATTTTAACGATCGGGGATCGCGTTGGCGGCCATACCATTGAAAAAATTGCAGCAGATTATGTTGTTTTATCCCAAGGAACAAACTCAATCAGGTTAACCATCTATGATTAAAAAATATCAAATAATGAAATACATCATCGGCTTTTTCATCCTCACCTATGGTTGGGTCGGTTCCCAGTCAACAGAGGGAACTCCCAATGGATTTGAATCCTTCCAATCCACGGTTTCACTGAATTTTAAAGACGCCAAACTTGAAGATATCCTGCGGCTCCTGGCGGTTCAGAATAATCTGAATGTCATCGTGGGTTCGGACGTAAAAGGTGAAGTAACGGTGGCCTTGAATGATGTGCATTTGGGTACGGCTCTGGATGCGGTACTAAAAGTGAATGGGTATGATTGGTTCGTCCAGGAAAACATTATTGTTATCAAACCCGATGATAAAGAAATAATGGGTGAACTGAATACCCGGATATATAAACTCGATTATGTAGATGCATCGGCTGTGGCGAACGCTTTGCAGAATGTGTTAACAACCAAAGGGAAAGCCCAGGTCTTCTCACCGGTGATGAAAGGCGGATTGGTGAACTTGCAGTCCGGCGGCGGACAGGGTGGGCAAAACCAGGGCCTTGGGGGTGGAATCCTCAGTTCTCTTACCGGGGGCGGACAATCCCAGAGTAGGGGAGCCCAAGGTGGCATTGGGGGTGGCGGCCAACAAATTCAGCAGGGATTTGATCATCTACTTGTCACTGACTATTATGCAAATTTTACGAAAATAGAAAACATTATTCAGGAACTGGATCAACAGGTGGCCCAGGTAAATATTGCCGTCAAATTTGTTGAAACAAAATTAACAGAAGATGAAAAACTGGGGATCGACTGGTCCATGCGTTCCACCTTAAATCTATCCCCAAACAAACCCAGTGAAGATGTACTGAATATCGGGAAATGGGAAGAAATGCGTATTGCCACTTTGACCCTTCCCGTGTTTTCAGCCCTGCTTGAAATCATGGCTTCGGACGGTCACACCCAACTCCTCCAGGAACCTCAGGTCACGGTAAAAGACAATGTTCAGGCCAATATTAATGTAGGAACCAAGATTCCCATTTTAGTACCCCAAACCGAAGGGGGATTAATTGGCCAGCAACCTAATCGGTTCCAGGATGAAGAAATCAATATTACCCTGACCGTATTGCCCAAAATTAACGAGGAAAAATATATATCAATGGATGTCCAGGCTGTAGTGAATGCGTTAGTCGGTTATACGGCTGGAGGGGACAGGCCCATTGTTTCAACGCGGTCAACCAATACATCCGTCATGGTCAAGAATGGGGAAACGCTGCTCATGGGCGGTTTAATATTTGAATCCGTTATAGAGACAGATACCCATTTACCCGTCCTGGCAAAAATTCCATTATTAAAATCCTTTTTTAAACATAAAAATGATCAAAAAGAACAAAGTGAATTATTGCTCTTCATTACGCCCAACATTATCACTTTTTAATGATGGATGAACGAGGTGAACATAAATCGAAAGGAAAAGCTATGGAAAAAACAGTATTGATAATTGATGACGAAATGTCCTCCTTAAACCTACTATCTCACGCCATGAGGCAAAAAGGATTTAAAGTGAAGACTGCGAGGGATGGCCTCAAGGGACTAATTATTGCTCGAGAAAGCAATCCAGATCTAATTCTTTTGGATATTATGCTGCCTATTCTGGATGGATGTCAGGTATGTCGACTGCTCAAATTTGACAGTCGCTATAAGCATTTACCCATATTAATGGTAACGGCTAAAGAAGAGGATCGTGAAAAAGGTGAACAGGCGGGATGCGATGGATTTATTGTAAAGCCTATTGATGAACACATATTAATTGAAAATATGGAAAAAATTTTGGCATAGGTATGGATAATATTATTGCCACATTTGTCACCGCCTTCGGACTGGCCATCGGCAGTTTCCTAAATGTGTGTGTATACCGCATTCCAAAGGGAATGTCGATTTCACACCCCCGTTCCCACTGTCCCCAATGTCATCATTACCTGTCGTTTTGGGAAAATATTCCCGTCATTTCATTCCTGATCTTAAAAGGGCAATGCCGGGAATGCGGGGGAAAAATATCCTTTCAATATCCCCTGGTTGAACTGATGACTGGTGTCCTGTTTTGGGCCGCTTTCACAGTCATGGGTTTAAACCTTTACCTGCTCCTTTCCGTATTATTTATTTCATTGTTAATACTCATATCAATCGTGGATATAAAAATTATGTTGATTCCGAATAGCGCCATTTATTTTGGTGTGATTCTGGGATTGATATTAATGGCACTTGAAGGGGTTTCACATCTCCAGGGTGGCGCCATGATGTTGTTCCTGTTTTTGGGAATACGCATTATGGGTCAAGCCCTGTTTCACCAGGAAGCCATGGGAATGGGGGATCTAAAACTGGCGGGCATTATCGGCTTATTCCTGGGTTGGAAACTGGGAATGGTCGCGGCCTTTTTATCTTTCTTCCTGGCGGCAATTTTCATCCTCCCCCTTTTGGGCTTGGGCAAAATTACCGTGAAACAACAGGTGCCCTTCGGTCCCTTTTTAACCTCTGCCGCTATCATTACTTTGTTTTGGGGACAGGCCATTTTGGATCAATATTGGTCATTATTCAACCGCTAAAAAATTGTGAAGCATAAAAAGCAAATCGGCCAACTACTTATCGATTCAGGTAAACTATCTGAGGAACAACTCCAAAATGCCTTGGATTATAAAAAGTCCAATGATGTTTACCTCGGCAAGGCAATTACTAATTTGGGTATCATGTCTGAAAAGGAATTGATTTGCTCCTTAAGCGAACAACTGGCTATTCCCTTCATGGAATTAGGTGAATATGAAGTTCAGCATTCATCCTTGGGTATCATTGATGAAAAATTTGCCAAAATGAATAATATCATGCCCCTGTTCATGGTTGAAAACGAATTGACCGTGGCCATTTCAGATCCCCTGAATATGAATATGATTGATGAACTCATATCAGAACAGGGCGATTATAAGGTGAATTTTGTCCTGGCCACTGAAACGGATATTGGGGATGCGGTGGATCTCCATTATGGCGCTACACGGTACGAGGTCAATGGGCAACAGGGCGGTCCAGGGGCAGGGGATGTAAGAGTGATTTCCCGTTCTTTAGGGGAGGAAAGAGAACCGGTTGAATTGACCAAATTGTTTTTGGACGAAGCAGTCAATATGGGTGCCAGTGATATTCATATTGAACCCCGGGAAGATGATTTGCGGATTCGTTACCGTGTGGATGGCGTTCTACAGCAGTACTACACTTCGCCTAAGAAAGGAATGAGCGCCCTGATCTCCCGGATCAAAATATTGGCCGGCATGGATATTGCTGAATCCCGTAAACCCCAGGATGGCCGTTTCAGCCACGATACGGGGGAGGTTAAGGTGGACATTCGAGCCTCCACATTCAATACCCCCAATGGAGAAAAGATTGTCTTAAGAATTCTCGATGAGCACCGTGGACGGATATCCCTTGATCAACTGGGATTTGAAGAAGCCATGTTGGCCCAATGGAATAAAACCATAAATAACCCCAACGGAATCATCTTGGTTTCGGGGCCAACGGGTAGCGGAAAGACTACAACGTTATACTCCACCCTAAATATTCTTAATTCAGTGGAAATCAATATTATGACCATTGAAGATCCAATTGAATATATGCTGGAAAACATAAACCAAAGCCAAGTGAACCCTCTGGCGGGTATGACATTTGCTTCTGCTTTAAAATCCATGCTGAGACAGGACCCCGATGTGATTCTTGTGGGGGAAATGCGGGATGTGGAAACCATAGAATTGGCCATTCGCTCTGCCTTGACCGGCCATTTAGTTTTCAGCACCATTCACACCAATGATGCTGCTTCCAGTTTTACCCGCCTTACAGATATGGGGTTGGACCCTTATTTAATTACATCTACGGTCCGGGCGGTTTTGGCCCAGCGGCTGATGCGTTTATTGTGTGGCCGTTGTAAAACACCGGTGGATATTCCTCCTGAAATCGAAGACCATATTAAAGATGGAAACATGCCCGATGCTATCTATGAGCCAAAGGGGTGCATCCATTGCAGGAATTCGGGGTATGTGGGCCGCAAGGCTGTGTTTGAACTATTGATACCTAATTCTGAAATTATGGAAGTGGTGATTAATAAAGGCCAATCGAGAAACATAGAAAAAATTGCGGTGAAAAACGGTATGAAAACGCTGAAAGATTCTGCCTTGGAATATGTCCTCAACGGAAGGTCTTCTGTGTCTGAGTATCGGAGGATCATTTAAGGTGAGTGCTGTGGCCCATATTATTTGCACCAAGGGAAAAGGTAAAAAGGACGGCAATATCAGTGCCATGATATCGGACCGGATCCAGGCCAATGGGTCTGAGGTTATCCCAGTACGGGACTGGATGACAGCCATCAATTATGGGTCAATTAAAAAAACCCAGGCCATTTGGGTTCAATGGGAATCCATGGATAAATCTTTTGAACTATTTGCCCGAGAGTTGAGGAAGACCAATTCTAAAATACCCGTCATTATTTTTCACAGAATGAAAACATTACCCATTGCCTTATACGGTCCCCATTCCTTTCTTTTCGGTATATACCATGAGAATACAATTATGGATCAATTGGAAGAAATTTTTGACCGGCTTTCCATGTATTCTGTTTTTCATCATGAAGCCAGCGCTTTGGTTCAAAAGGAGATTCGTCCAAATGGGTTTGGCCCATTTATTGGTAATGCCATCCCCATGTTAAATGCATATAAACTTGTATCAAAAGTTGCAAAAACTGATTTAAATGTGTTAATCACCGGGGATAGCGGTACGGGGAAGGAATTGATCGCCAAAACTATTCACAACCTGAGTCATCGGAATTCAGGCCGTTTTATATCCATCAATTGTGCTGCCATTCCGGAAACGCTTTTAGAAAGTGAATTGTTCGGCTTTGAAAAAGGGGCCTTCACCGACGCGGTCAAGGAAAAACCGGGCAAATTCGAATTAGCAAACAGGGGAACGATTTTCCTTGATGAGATTGGCGATATGCCATTAATGCTTCAAACGAAATTATTGCGAGTGTTAGAGGATAAAACCTTTGAAAGATTAGGCGGCACAAAAGAACATAAAGTGGATATCCGTCTTTTGGCCGCCACCAACCAAAACTTACCCGAACTCATTGAAAAAAACCGCTTTCGGCCTGAACTCTACTACCGGCTAAATGTGATTCCTTTGGAACTTTATCCTTTGGCGGATCGGGGGGTCGATTTTGAATTGCTTACTTTATATTTACTTGGACAATTCGGGCCAGATATTATTGATGGAAGCGCCGGCATCAGTTGGGAAATGGTTCAATCCCTGAAAAAAAGAACAATGAGGGGAAACGTGAGGGAACTGGAAAATGTTTTAGCGAGAATACTGATGAATGTGCCAAACGCTACAGACATCAATCGGAATGAGCCGCTGAGGGGTGATGAAAGCACCAACGGCTCTTTTGAAATCCTGCCTTTATGGGCCGTAGAAAAAAAGGTGATTCTAAAAACGTTGAAGGAGTATGAAGGAAACGTTACCCAAACGGCTGAAAAACTTGAAATCTCCAGGGCCTCTCTATATCGAAAAATTAAGCAATATGAAGTCGATTCATTATCCAATGCCTGAGTTTGAGTGTAAGATAATCGGTGAAAACGGCGCTGTAGAAAAACGCATTTTTACTGCAGATTCACGCCCAGCGCTCTTGGATGAATTGGCCGGCTCTGATGCCATGGTCGTTTCGGTGAAAAAGGTCCAGGAAAAATTTGACCTGAACCGCTGGCTGGCTAAAATCCAAAAACCCAAAAAAAATGAAATTGAACATTTTACTACCCAACTTTCATCCCTTCTAAATGCGGGGGTACCCATGCTGGGTAGTTTGGATGCTCTATCCGCCCAAACTGAAACGGATGCCATGCGCCGCATCATTCGGACGATTTATGATGACCTGAATGGAGGCAAACAATTATCAGAAGCCCTGGGTCGCTTCCCAAAAGTATTCAGTCCCATGTATATTAATATGGTGGCAGCGGGGGAAAAGGCCGGTGTTATGGATACGGTCCTTCAACGGCTGGCCATGTTTATCGGAAAAGAATTGGCCATGAATGCCGATATAAAGTCTGCCGTAAGATACCCCATTATTATATTTGGTGTTCTTATTTTTGCCTTTTCAATGGCAATCATTTTTGTAATTCCCCGCTTTTCAAACCTGTACCAGAAGCAGGGCATTGACCTTCCCTTACCTACCCAGATCCTGATCGGGATTAACCAGGCCGTGACCGAATACTGGTTTATCACACTTATTGTATCGGTAATCATAAGCATGGCTTCAGTAATGTTTTTTCGCACAAATAGGGGTATTACCGTGAAAGATTGGTTTAAATTGAATTTTCCTGTATTCAAATCCATCTTTCGGAAAAATGCCATTTCCCGTTTTGCCCACATGCTCGAAACGCTGATCCGCAGCGGGATTCACATTATTTCCGGTCTGAAAACAGTAGAAAAAACAGTGGGGAATTCATTGGTAGAAC
>JAERSH010000001.1 GCA_016845785.1 Fidelibacterota bacterium | reverse complement strand
CCCCATTTTAATGTGATGGCGACAATGGTAACGATGGCTTGAGCCATGGCCGTGGCGGTTAATGCTTTGACCATCCCTTGCGGTTCAAATTTGTAGATCAGGCCTATGATGATCCAAATGGCAACCACACCAAAATAGATGATGTTTAGTGGCTCTCCATCTGCACCGATGACACCCACACCCATACTCACCCAAAGCAGGAGAAAGGAATTAAGAATGGCAAGACGAAGTCCCTTTTTCCGATCAGTCATATTATTAAAGAATGCTTTAATCATTTTCGACACCTGTTGTAGTTATCAATATAATCTTTCACTGATATTTCTGAAATCAGTTCACCGATGGTATCCAGTGGAATTTTATTCACATCCATGAAACGAATACAAGATTTTCCCATATTGGGTTTAATGCCCATTTCTGAAAATGCAGCTTTAAGTTTTTTCAACTGATGTTCATCTGAATAAACACCGGACATATACACAGACATATAATTTTTCTGTGAAGCCAGAGCCGCATACATGAGGGGTTGCTTATTATATGTGTCGGGAAAAGTCTCAAGGGGAACTTCATAGGCGATCATGCCCCAGTTCATGGATTCAACGAATCCCTTGGGGAGGTTGGTGAGAATCACATCCCGGACGGTAGAAATGGCATCCCGTCTATTTGGGTCCAATTCATTTAAATATTGGGATACGGTGGTGGCCTTACTTTGCATATATTTTTTTCAAAGTTCAGTTTAATTTAATACGAGCCATGAGATCAAAACATGAATGATTTGAATAAAGTATTAACCATTATCGGTCCCACCGCCAGCGGAAAGACTTCCATCGCCGTTCAATTGGCCAAATCATTAGATGGAGAAGTGGTGGGCCTTGATTCCCGGCAAATTTATGCAGGGATGCCTATCGGCACGGCTCAACCATCTTTAGCAGAACAGGATGGTATTCCCCACCATTTATTCGGAATTAAACCACCGAACGAAACGGTGGCCGCCGGTGCCTATGCCACTTTGGTCATGGATGCGGTGAAAGTTATTGAATATCGAGGAAAGACACCCATTATCTGTGGTGGGGCAGGACTTTATTATCGCGCATTGGTCAATGGTATATTTGTGGGGAGCAAGACCGATCAGGCCATCAGAGATCGGTTAGAAAAAGAATATGATGACAATGGTCCTGATGCCATGATGGAACGCTTAAAACAAGCTGATCCTGAATATGCAGAACTGGTTCACCCCAATAATAAGAAAAGGCTCGTCAGAGCATTAGAAATTGTAGAATCCACCGGGCGATCGCCTTCAGATCATTTTGAATCCCAAAAAGAATTGGTACCCCCTAAGTTAGATTTATTTTCCATTTATCTGGACTGGGATCGGGCAGTGTTGAGAGAACGAATTTCCAAACGAACCAAAATCATGCTGGCCCATGGATGGATTGATGAAGTGAAAGCATTAATAACTGCATATCCCAATGAACACCTTCATCCGTTGGATTCCATTGGATATCGCCAAATCGTATCCCATTTAAATGGGGAATTGTCTTTAGAAGCATTGGAAGAAGAAATCGTCATTAAAACTCGCCAATTCGCCAAACGGCAAATTCAATGGTTCAGGAAGGAAAACATTGATCTAACCATTAAGATGAAAGAAGGTAAAGCAGTAGGAGAAATCGTTCAAAAGATCATGGCAAATGGATAAGGGGTCAGGAAATATGGATAAGGGATCATGTAACATGGCCTTTTCCATTCTCCATCTTCCATATACCATTATCCATCTTACTTGTACCTTATCCCTTTTTCCTTGTAACTTTAGGGGTCCTTTAAACCGTTCCAGAGAGAAGGTAAGGGCAGCAAATTAACCTCCGATTAGGATCCTTATGGAACGGAATCCAGCTGCCCGGAGGTTTTTTATTATTAGGAGGTGCCTATGGCATCATCCAGCACAAAGCAGGTCATGGATGCAACAGCTGTGAACCGATCGGTGACACGGTTAGCCCATGAAATACTTGAACGCAATAGCGGTGCCGCCCACATCATGCTGGTCGGTATTCTCACCCGCGGCGAGCCCTTGGCAAAGCGGCTTCAATCCCTCATTCAAAACATTGCTGAAACAGACGTCCCCATAGGATCAGTGGATATTACGTTTCACCGAGATGACTTTCGCGATCGGCTAGTGGTCCCCCAGGTGAAAGGGACGGATATCCATGAGCCCATTGATGATAAAGTGGTGGTCCTTGTGGATGATGTATTGTTTACGGGCAGAACCATTCGTGCAGCCATGGATGAATTAAATGCATTCGGTCGGCCCAAATCGGTTCAGTTGGCGGTATTGGTAGATCGAGGTCATCGGGAGTTGCCCATCCGTGCAGATTTCGTAGGGAAAAATATTCCTACCCACGAGGGTGAGCATGTGGAAGTTTTACTTAAGGAAGTAGATGGGAAGGATAGCGTTACCTTAACCCGCCACGGAGATGAATCCTAATGCAGCATAAACATTTACTGGGATTAGAAAACTATCCTGCAGAAGATATTCAAACCATTATTGACACGGCATTCAGTTTTCGGGAAGTGTTGGATCGTCCAATCAAAAAGGTGCCTTCGCTGCAAGGGAAAACCATTGTAAATCTCTTTTTTGAAAATTCTACGCGGACACGAATTAGCTTTGAACTAGCGCAGAAAAGGCTCAGTGCCGATACGGTGAATTTTTCTGCATCCTCATCCAGTTTGCAAAAGGGAGAAACCTTTAAGGATACGGCCCAAAATATTGAAGCCATGAAAATTGATGCAGTGGTCATGCGCCATCCCTCACCGGGAGCGCCCTTGCATTTAACTAAGCATATCGACTCCATTGTAATAAACGCAGGGGATGGGACCCATGAACATCCCACACAGGCCATTTTAGATATGACCAGTCTTCATGAAAAATTCGGTTATTTAAAAGGACTTAAGATTGGGATTATTGGTGACATATCTCATAGTCGTGTGGCCTTGAGTAATATCCATGGATTAAAGACCATGGGTGCAGAAGTGACATTATGCGGTCCCGCCACTTTAATTCCCCCGCACGCTGAAGATTTAGGTGTAAATGTAAATTACAATATAGATGAAGTGATCGAATGGGCTGATGCACTCAATGTGTTGCGAATCCAACGGGAACGGATGGGGGGCGGCTTACTGCCATCGGTTCGAGAATACCGAAATCTATTTGGAATTACACCGGAGCGATTGGCGAACCATAAGAAGGAATTGGTCAT